>JAKVCB010000015.1:14116-47431 GCA_022448345.1 Pirellulales bacterium | reverse complement strand
GCTGCCAGAATCCGCTCCGCTTGGGGGCAAGCCGCAACATCCGGGAATTGGCCTGCTCAAACAACGTCAATACGCTCTCTTGCGGCTGTTGCCGATAGTCTTCCAAGCGGCAGAAAGCAAGACGCTGCGCGGCAACACCCGACCAGCGATCAGCCGCCACTGCTGCTTCCAGGTTTTGACGAACTAAACCGGTTTTCCCATCCGCCAGAGACGAAGAAGCCAGGCCCAACTGTAGCCGCGCACCCAGAACTGGTTGGTATTCAGTCACCATCGCTCCCAACAACAGTCCCCCCAACAGAATTGATATCATTGTTCCACTCGTTTGTGACAGCGCGTGGACCGAAGGTTGTCGACCGGCAATCGGCTGTTTCCCGTAGTCGACGAGGTTGAGGGTTATTGCCAACAAGAGCCATAAGCTGTCAGCAATACAGGGATAGGTAATACCGCCTGCCGCCAATAAATTCACAAGTAGGGCTCCAGCTGCAACCATCGGCACTCCGTGCCGCAGTACTCCGTTGTAAACCCAATGACGTAGTCCAAACCAGGTCACAGCGATACTCGCCAAGAGAAGTAGCATCGCAGGTCTGGAGGTTGAAAAACCGGTAGGCCAGGCAATTGCGATCCCCAAAAGCAAACCGGCCAGCCCGCCTCCAAGTGGCCCACCTGGAAGCATTAAGTCACTTGATTCCTTGACCGCTGCTCTTCGTCCACAGGATGTTGTTTCCAAACGATCAGACTCGCAACTGTCGGAGGCTACTTGCCGACGACCAGCCCAGGCAATGGTCACCAGCGATGCTACCAGAGCCAACATCGCGAGTGTTCCAGACGTGGCCCATACCTCCAGTAGCCAGTTGTGCGGGTCCTGAACCGTTTCGCTGGCTCCCGGCAACTTGTAGCGGGTGTAAATATCTTGAAATTGACCTGGGCCACATCCGAATAAAGGGTTCTCGGCAATCATCTGGAAAGTCGACCACCAGTATTCGAAACGGTAATGAAGTGACCGGTAAGCAGCTTGACCAAGATGACTGAAAGGAAAACGGTTATTGATGAGAACCGCGATGCCAACCACCAAAAAAGATATTGCGATTAACAGCCCCCAACGCGAGCGTCTACTGAACTGCTTGTACGACGGACCATAAACCCAGCATAAAGTAGCGCATCCTAATAACATAGCGATGATGCCACTACGACTGTGGGTCCACCAAAGACCGGTAACCAGGATTAGCACCAAGATGAGCTGAACCGCAAATCTGCAACGCAATACGAGACGGTCGAAATCGGGCGGTGGATCATTACTAACTGATTTTTTCGCAGCCGCTGACTGTCGTCCTCGGCCCAAAAGAACGACACCGACAAGGGCAACCAGCCACGGCACCAGAAATCCCGCCAGCGAATTGGTAAGCGCAAACATTGCCGTCGGCTGTCCTGAATAAAGCCGGTTTTCAAACTGTTGCCGAAGATTAGAGCCCAGTGGCAACCATTGACCGGTTGCCTGATAAAGTGCAAGCGTATCCTCTTTATTGCTTTCATAGCGGGCTTGATCTTGCGGAAGTTCGATGGCTGCCTGATAGATGCCAAGCAGTGCAATCCCAACCGCTACTCCGATCATGATGGCAATGATCGCGCGGGCTGCCATTGGCCCACGGATGAGTTGTCGGGCCATGAAGTAGCCTATCCCCACTGCAATCCAATCCCAGGTTGCATTCAGCGCTGGCCGAGGGCTTCCCGAAACGAACGCCACGATACCACTCACAACACACCAGGCTACCAGTAACAATATGAAGGCGTCAGTCCAACTGGCAACAACCGTGACGCCGCCGCGACGCAACTGGGTCACAAACCACACTGTCGCCAATAGCAACCAGAGCATCGTGTACGGCGCACCATAACCTTGCCGGCTTCCAGGATCCTCGGGAACAAACAGTCGGGCAACATAGAGTGCCAGCAGCACGGCAAGGAAAATCGTTCCCGGCAGTGGAGAAGGTTTTTGTAGAGCCGTGTTTTCCTTGCGATGACGGGACATACTACTTCGATCAATGGTTTGTTCGCCCTACCCGCGCCACCCCTTCAAGCATTGCAATCACGCACAAAACGGTAAACACCATCAGTAGAATCACCACTGCCCCCCAGGTATTGACCTGGTGCAATAATAAGGCCCCCAACCCACAGGCAGCCGTTAAAAGGTAGATCGTACCCACGGCCTGACGAGAAGTCATGCCGAGCTGAACCAACCTGTGTGAAAAGTGGTTTTTATCACCCTCGAAAGGACTCCTCCCCTGGTAAAGACGAATCGTAATTACCGAAACCGTATCGTAAATTGGCACAGCAAGCACGCAGAGTGGGGCAAAAACTGCATGTTGCGGCAAATCACCACCAGCGAAGGTTGCCATCAAGGTAGCCATGGCAAGGCAAAACCCGATGAAGTAGCTCCCACAGTCTCCCAAAAAAATGGTGGCTGGAGGCCGGTTGTGGATCCAAAAACCCCCAATTGCACCGATTAACACAATCAGAAATCCGGCCACAAAAAGCTGTGGCTGGTGCGATTGAGGATTGGGTGCAAGTAGCATCACTGCAACCAGGATCAACCCGGCGATCGAGGTAACCCCAGCCGCTAAACCATCCATGTTGTCAAGCAGATTGATGGAGTTGACGATCCCCACAATCCACACAACCGAAAGCGCACCGGTCACCCAGGGATTTTCGATAAATAGTGTTAACCGCCAACCTTGTAACACAACAAACAGGGCAATCAAGGTTTGAATCACAATCCGCAAGCGCCAGTCCAGGCCCCGGAGGTCATCCATCAAACCAAGGACAAACATCGCGGTGGCAGCAGACAATAAAACCCACAGTTGGGAGGATCGCTGGAGCAAACCACCCAAGTGTTGGTCTAGAAAAGGAACTGTGATGCCATCAGTCCGCATCGCTTGTAACACCAGTTGCAAACCGACAAACGACAAAAGCACACCCAGCCAGATAGCAATTCCCCCTCCGGTCGGAGTCGCATGCTTATGAAAACGGTCCTCTCGCGGTTGCGCCACGAGCCCCCAGCTTTCCGCTCGGCTACGAATGACAACAACAGCGCACCATGCGATCAACAAAGCCGGTATTGCGGCAATAAAAAGGGACCAAGGCATGGCAGCAAGTAGTAAAAAAGTAATAAAACCAGTCCATGGCATTCTGGCTAAATGCCGGGATGCCCACTTCGCAACTTTTTACGGAGGTCGTCTCGACACTCGGAAAAGAACTGCTGGTAATCTTCTCGTTGATAGTCAGGAAATGTCCATTCAAATTTTTTCCAGGCGCCTTGGCGAAATGCCAGGGTCACTTCTGCATAGATGCCATCGTTTAAATAAATCCGATGGGCATGATCCTTGGTCGAAGCAAGTACTAACTTGGCCAGCGTGAGGTAACCAGGGTCCAGGTTAAGAGGTCGCGATTCACTATGCGAACAAAATGCCGCATATTCTGCCTCCCAGTCATTGGTCATTTTTTTTATTGCGGGCAAGCGGCCTGGCTCAACAAGTTGGTCGTATGCGAGAAACTGCTTTTTGAGATTCGGCCCCATTGTGGGCAGGTAGTAATCGGTCTCGTTGAAATCAAAAACGGTGCTTGCCGTGGCCACTTGGCCAAACTGGTGCGATGCCCGCTGGCGTGCCCAGGTAAATGCCTCTTCGTGGCCACTGCTGACGGCAACCAGTAAAAGCACCTGCGATGGCTTGGTAATTTCTCCCATGACGGACCTTCTGTAACAAACGCGCCAAAAGAGACCAACACACCACATTACCCGTCTCAATGGCCGAAGGACTGTGCCCTTCCAGGCTTGAACGCAAACAGGGGTGTTACTACTGGACCGTACCCCCAACAGTTTTGCCACTCTTTCTCAATAAGCTTTTGCAAACAGTCCGCGGCGTTGACTCGGCTGGCCGGTGAAAATACAGGTGCCACCACCATCATCGTTATCAAATTCTGCATCCCCTTTAAGCGGAATACAACGGGCTGTAACTTTAAGCGGCTTGAGCTTCTCTTCGATCTCTGGCACATCGACAAAATGGCACGCCGCCAATCCACCTGGGGACTGATTATCGAAAAACTCTTTGAACTCCTCAAAATGATCGATCTTGACGGTGGCCTTCTGGCGGTGAGCTTGTGCCCGCGCAAAGAGACCTTGCTGGATTTCATCAAGCGTTTGTGAAACCGTAGCCACAAATTCGTCACGCGGGCATGGCTTCCCTTTTCCACCCACGTCACGACGGCTGACAAATACGCCACCGCCATCAACGTCGCGCGGTCCCACATCAACCCGTATAGGAACACCCCGTTTGACCCATTGCCATTTTTTCTCCCCTCCCCGCAGATCGCGGTCATCAAGACGTACGCGAACCGGTTCGCCAGCAAAGGCTTGTGCCTCAAGTTCGGCTTTCACCGCGTTGCAATAGGGTAACACTACAGACCGTTCATCGTCATTTCGATAAATCGGCAAAATAACGACGTGAGCGGGCGCCAGCCGCGGTGGCAATACCAGCCCGTCATCATCCGCATGGGTCATAATCAACCCACCGACTAACCGGGTCGAAACCCCCCAGGAAGTGGTCCACGCATAAACCAATTCACCTGCCTCGTTCTGGAATTTAATTTCCTGGGCCTTGGCAAAGTTCTGGCCCAGGAAATGTGATGTCCCAGCTTGCAATGCCTTGCAATCTTGCATCAAGGCCTCAATGGAATAAGTCGCCACCGCGCCTGGAAACCGCTCTCCGGCAGTCTTCTCACCTCGAATCACCGGCATTGCCATGTGATGCTTGGCAAAGTCAGCATAGACGTCAAGCATCTGCAGCGTCTCCTGCTGGGCCTCTTGGGCAGTGGCGTGCACGGTATGCCCTTCCTGCCAAAGGAATTCAGTCGTACGAAGGAACATTCTTGTCCGCATTTCCCAGCGCACCACATTGGCCCACTGGTTTACAAGCACCGGAAGATCACGATAAGACTGTACCCAGCGGGCAAAGGTGGCGCCGATGATCGTTTCACTTGTCGGTCGCACGATAAGTGGTTCCTCAAGCTCTGCCGAAGGAGCCGGTCTCAACCCACCGCTCGGATCCGGTTCAAGCCTGTGATGGGTCACAACGGCACATTCCTTGGCAAAGCCTTCAACGTGCTCGGCCTCCTTCTCAAGAAAACTCATCGGAATAAACAAGGGGAAATAGGCGTTTTCGTGCCCGGTTGCCTTGAACTGGCGATCAAGCTCACGTTGGATGTTCTCCCAAATCGCGTAGCCCCATGGTTTAATTACCATGCACCCTCGAACATCAGATGTCTCGGCAAGATCTGCCGCTTTGACAACCTGCTGATACCATTCCGGATAGTTTTCGGCTCGTGTAGGGGTGATTGCAGTCTTCATAGAACGAAATATTTGGTCCTGAGGATAGTAATCGGCCGGCGACCCCGGTCGCCAGACTGGACCGAAACGGAGGATCTATCCTACCGGTTCAGGCGAGTTCGCATTGATCTGGATTTGGGAATTATTCTACGCGAAACACCTCCTGACGAGAATCGCGGACTTGCCAGACGAAAAAACACCGGTCTGACAAGACTCGTTGTCGCTTTTCACCGGGCAGTCTACAATTGGCGGTCGGGTCGGGTGGAACCCGTCGTTCCTCCCCAAGACGCCAAAATCCAAACATCGGCTGCAGCCCCAAAGTGGCCTGGCAAGGAAACTTTGTAGTGGGCCAACATCCAATGCAGGCAATTTATCAATAAACCTTCCCGGTTGCTAACGAGCCTTCCTTGGTTCAGGACACTTGTAATCTCGATCTCAAAAACCTATGACCGCAACTGATACTCGTCGTTTTGTCAGCCAGCTGGCCCACAATGAACAAATTCACCAGGCATTCCTTGCCTCGGATAAACAACTGCGCCCAAACCGCAATGGGAATCTCTATCTGCAGTTAGAACTTTCAGATCGGAGCGGATCGATCTCAACCAGAATGTGGAATGCCAGCGAACGCGAGTATCAGGCATTCGAAAATGGCGACTATGTCCTGGTGGAAGGCGCAACTCAGCTTTTTCAGGGCAACATGCAATTTATTGCTACTAGCTTGCGCAAAGCACGACCCGATGAATTTGACGAAGCTGATTTTACCACGCTCCAAGCAGAACAAATCGACAGCATGGCAAAACGGGTCGCCGATATCCTGCGGAAAATCAATACACCCGAACTCCGCAACCTGGCTGAATGTTATCTCATGGATTCCCAATTCATGGCAAATTTCACCCGCGCTCCAGCCGGCATGAAAAACCACCACGCCTACCCGGGTGGTTTGCTTGAACACGTGCTGAGCCTGCTCGAACTGGTGCTGGTGGTGGCACCACACTATCCGCAACTTGACCAGAACAAATTGCTGTTGGGCGCCTTTTTACACGATGCTGCAAAAACGGACGAACTGTCCTACGATCGCGATATTGCATATACCGACGAAGGTCAAATGTTGGGGCACATGGTCATGGGTGTCTCCATGTTGGATGAAAAGGTTCGCGAGGCAGAACGACTATCTGGTGAACCTTCATCGCCAGAACTTGTCCTGGAAATCAAACACATGATTGTCAGTCACCACGGGCAATACGAGTACGGTAGTCCTAAGCTCCCGATGACGCTCGAAGCAATCGCACTGCACTTTCTAGATAACCTCGACGCCAAAATGGCTAGCTGTTCGCAGCTTATCAAAGACTGTCCAAATATTGACAGCCATTGGACCCAGTACCAGCAATCTCTTGGCCGGAAACTCTGGAAAAATATCCCCTCGAGTAAACATGGTACTTCAAATTGACATGGCCCCTCACGACATCATCCCAAATCACGCACAACACTAAAACGGCCCGCCAATCATCGGCAGTGAAATCGCACTCCAGCCTGGCCGTATTGATAATCCACCCCTCTCCCATAGCACGCATCTACACTGTGATCGCCTTCATCTATGGACAGTGACATCCGCACCGCGGTACTCAACCACGTCAATCAGCCAAACTATCGTCCCGTTAAGCCCAAAGTCATCGCGAAGAAACTCGGGCTGGTCGACGATGCTGCAAAGCGACTGAAAATAATCGTTAAGAAACTTGTCCGAGCGGGCAAGTTGGCCTATGGCCCCGGACACCTCGTCTGCCCGGCTGATCGCAAGCACCCCGTTGCCGCCCTCGCAACCGAAGGACGGGTAGCGACCAATACACGTGGCAATCGGCATTTGCGAGGAACTTTTCGACAAGCCATGGGAGGCTATGGATTTGTACGCCCTGAGGAAATGGGGGCAACAGCCGACAAAGATGCCGATATCTATATCGCTGCCAAAAATACGGGCGATGCTGCGAACGGTGATTTTGTGAGCGTGCGACTCGATGGGAAGCGAGGCCGCATGGGAAAAATTGAAGGACGAATCATTGATGTGCTCGAGCGGGCCACGAACCAGTTCGTTGGTACCTACTTCGAACAGGCCGGCATGGGCCTGGTTCAGGTTGACGGAAAAGTCTTTTCGAGCGCAATTTACGTTGGCGATCCGGGTGCCAAAGGAGTCAAGCCAGATGACAAGGTTGTCATTGAAATGGTTCGCTTCCCATCGCATGTACGTGATGGCGAAGGAGTCATTGTCGACATCCTCGGCGCCAAAGGAAAGCCGGGGGTGGATACGATGTCCATCGTCTGCGAATTCAGCCTTCCCGGAGAATTTGCTGACAACACAATACAAGCATGTCACCAACAAGCCGATCAATTCGACGAATCGATTGGCCGGGGGCGGCGCGATCTTACTGCCGAAACCATTATTACCGTGGATCCGAAGGATGCTCGCGATTTCGACGACGCCATTTCGCTGGAGCGAATCGCGGTCCCCAACAGAAAAGACGAACACTGGTTACTAGGGGTCCACATTGCCGATGTCTCTCACTTTGTCCGCCCCAAAACGGCGCTTGATCGTGAAGCCTACGACCGGGCAACCAGCGTCTATCTTCCTGACAAGGTTATCCCGATGTTGCCCGAGGTCATTTCCAATAATTTAGCAAGCTTACAACCCAACAAAGTTCGCTATGCGATGACTGCATTGATCGAAATGACCGCCGATGGAACCCATGTCGCTACCGACGTGTTCAAGAGCGCAATCAAAAGTCGAAAACGTTTTACCTATGAGCAGGTTGACCAGTACCTGGCAGAGACCGGAAGAACTCCATCCAAGGGTATCGACTCGGCATCTCCGCTAAAAATGACCAAAAAAGTCCACGCTCTGCTCGGTCGCATGCACGAACTGGCCATGATTCTACGGAACCGGCGTTTCGAGCGAGGCACACTAGAAATCACGATGCCACAGGTCAAAATCGACCTTAATGACCAGGGGCAGGTGTGTGGAGCCCACGCCGAGGAAAATACCGAAAGTCACCAGATCATTGAAGAATTTATGCTGGCAGCCAATGAAGCCGTGGCGCAGCGTTTGTCTGACCAGGGCGTATTTTTCTTAAGGCGGGTGCATGGCGATCCTGACCCGCGCAAATTAAAGGCCTTGACCGAGTTCGTACGTGGCTTGGGCCTGAAAGCAGACAACCTGCAAAGCCGGTTTGAGTTACAGCGACTCTTGAAGTCAATCCGGGGAGATCCGCGTGAGCACGCCGTCAATTATGCAGTGCTACGGTCGATGCAACGGGCTGTTTACAGCCCCGATGAAGCAGGGCATTACGCCCTTTCGAGTGACTGCTACTGCCATTTCACTTCGCCCATTCGCCGCTATCCCGACCTCACTATCCATCGCCTCCTTGACACCCTGAATCGGGGCAAAAAACCAGAGCAACATATCGATCATCTCATCGCTACTGGCGACCACTGCAGCGAGCGTGAACAGCGGGCTACCCAGGCAGAGCGAGAACTTACCAAAGTCAAACTGCTTAATTTTTTGACCAACAAAATTGGCCTGGAGCTAGATGGTATTATCACGGGAGTGGAACGGTTTGGCCTCTTCATTACGGGCACCCAGTTGCCAGCCGAAGGGTTCATACACATTTCTGCACTTGCCGATGATCACTATCGCTACGATCGTACCGGACACGTCATCAGCGGATTCCGCTCCGGAAACGAGTTTCGGCTGGGGGATGCAGTGCGCGTGGCCGTGGCAGCAGTTGATGTCGATGCCAGAGAACTTGATTTCCGCCTTCTCCAGCGAGATCCTAAACCACTCAAACGCCACCCAAAGAAAAAGAAGCGAAACCCAGGAAAACGACGCAAAAAACGAGAACGCTAACAGAGATGTAGTCAATAATTCTACCCCCCTAGTCGTTCAGAACAATTGCCATAGAATGGGGGGGACTACTGCTCTCTGTGAAAACTCTATGAATGCCACTACACAGCTCGCACGGACGCCTCTCAATGACTGGCATGTCGCTCACCACGGCCGGATGGTGGACTTCGCTGGCTGGTCGATGCCGGTCCAATACACGTCGATCGTTGAAGAACATCATGCAACGCGCCAGCAAGCGGGCATGTTCGACATTTCCCACATGGGACGTTTAAAGGTCACCGGTCCGGACGCGGCAAAGTTTCTCGACTGCCTGCTCTCGCGGCAAGTCGCCGATATGAGACCAGGTCAAATCCGCTACGCGCTCGTGTGCGACGCCACCGGGGGAATCCTCGACGACGTGCTTGTTTATTTTCTCACAAAGTCGGAACAGGGGCCCGAATTCAGGTTAGTCGTCAACGCCAGCAACCGCGTCAAAATCGTCGATTGGTTGAAAGACCGTGTTATCGAATTTCAAGCCCGCGTTACCGACGACACAACATGTACCGCCATGATCGCCGTGCAAGGTCCTCGTGCTGTTGCACTGATTGACTCTTGCAGCAACGGGCTGCTCAGTAGTATGAAATATTACCGTGGCACTACCGGAAGTGTTTGTGGCCAACCATGCCATCTCAGCCGAACTGGTTACACCGGAGAGGATGGTGGAGAAATCATCTGCGACGCCACTGCGGCCACTAAAATCTGGGAAACACTTTTTGTACAGGCAGAAGATGAAGGTCTCCGGGCTTGCGGTCTTGGCGCCCGCGATACCCTCCGACTTGAGGCAGCAATGCCACTGTACGGCCATGAACTGGCGGAAAATATCAACCCAATACAAGCAGGGCTCGAGTTTGCAGTAACTTTGGGCGAACGCGATTTTATCGGTCGGGAGGCGATCGAAGAATCGCTGGGTGACAAAACACTGCCCCAACGAGTCGGCCTGCAGTTGGCTGGCAAACGGGTCGCGCGAGAAGGCAACCCGATCAGGTACCAGGACCAAACGATTGGTGAGGTTACCAGCGGAACCTTTTCACCAACACTAAAAAAGCCGATTGCCATGGGATATATCGCCTCGTCATTAGTCCCCGTCGATCCACTCCTTTCGATCGAAATTCGGGGTAAATCCTACCCAGCAAACATTATTCCCCTTCCTTTCTATCAACGTGCCAAGTGAAAGTCCTTCCGACGGCCGCCAAATAACCTTCCCCCAACAAAACATCCTGTACTCCCTGGAGATTGGGACTATGAATCCTGAGGAATTGAAATTTGCCAAGACCCACGAATGGGTATCGATCTCGGAAAACGAGGGGCAAACTATTGCCACCGTTGGCATCAGCGCGTTTGCCGTCGAAGCCCTCACCGACCTGGTCTTTATCGAATTACCCGAGGTTGGCCGGGCAGTAAATATGGATGAATCTTTTTGTGAAGTCGAATCGGTCAAAGCTGTCAGCGACGTTTATGCTCCTGTTGCGGGAACCGTGGTCGCTGTCAACGAAACCCTTCCCGATACCCTCGAATTGCTGAGCAGCGACCCCTACGGCAACGGTTGGATTGCGAAAATCAAGCTGTCGGATGAGGCAACTCTGGACGACCTGCTCGATTTCGAGTCGTATCAAAAACAATGTGAAGAGGAAGCACATTAGGCTCCCTCAACTGCAATGGCTTTTATCTACAACACACCTGAAAACCAGCAGGCAATGCTCGAGGCGATTGGTGCGCACTCGCTTGACGAATTGTTTGAACCCATTCCAGAAGAACTTAAGCTCGAACACCCGTTGCAATTACCGCCGGCACTCTCGGAACTTGAACTCGACCAGCATCTTCGAGAATTGGCCAAGGGAAACCAACACGCAGGACAAAAGATTTGCTTCCTGGGGGGAGGGTGTTACGACCATTTTATACCCGCTGCTGTTGATACTATTGGCTCACGCAGCGAGTTTTACACGTCGTATACACCCTACCAACCCGAGGTCAGCCAAGGAAATCTTCAGGTCATTTTCGAATACCAATCGTTGATGACACGCATGACTGGACTCGATATCAGCAACGCCAGTCTCTATGACGGAGGAAGCGCAACTGCTGAAGCCGTCTTGATGGCGATTGCCAACACCCGTCGATACGGAAAAGTGGTCGTCCCCGAAACGCTGCATCCCGAATATCGACAAACAATTGCGACGTATGTTGAAAACCTGGGTGTTGCTGTCGAAACCATCGCCACACCATCAGGCATACTCCAGCCCGACGACCTCTCTGCCCACGTTGATGATCAAACGGCCTGTGTCGTGCTACAACAACCCAATTTTTTTGGCTGCCTTGAAGATGCCAGTTCGGTCGTCCAAACCACGCACCAGGCAGGTGCCTTGCTGGTCGGAGTGTTTGACCCAATTAGCCTGGGACTCCTGGAGCGGCCAGGGGATTGGGCAGCTCCAGGAGAAGGTGCAGATATTGCCGTCGCCGAAGGGCATACCCTGGGAACTCCTATGTCGTATGGAGGCCCGTTCCTGGGGATCATGGCATGCCGCGAAAATCTGGTGCGACGAATGCCTGGCCGAATTGTCGGTAAAACGGTCGATCGTCGAGGTAATCCATGCTATGTACTCACACTACAAACCCGCGAACAACATATACGTCGCGAAAAAGCAACCAGTAATGTCTGCACAAACCAGGGACTGTTCGCGTTGCGAGCTACCGCCCATTTGTCGTTACTCGGTCCCCAAGGACTGCGGGAAACGGCAAATCTTTGTCTTCAAAAATCTCGTTACGCAGCGGAGCAACTTTGCCAACACGAACGTTTTGAAATGGCATTTCCAGAGCCAACGTTCAAAGAATTCGTCATCCGCGATCGGAAGGCAAATGTCGATGAATTGATGGAAACATCTCTCGCTGCTGGCTACCTTGCAGGAATTCCTCTCGCCCCATGGTATCCCGAGAAGGCTGATTGTTTTCTCGTAGCTGTTACCGAAAAGCGAACCAAAACTGAAATCGACGGACTCGTCGATGCCTTGATTGGCGCAACTAATGCAGTGACCACATCGATTAGCTGAACACGGATGCATTTCCGGAATTCTTTTAACCAAGTATCTTGATTAAGCATCATGCGTAACATTCGCGACACCAAGTTACTCTTTGAACTCTCCCAGCCTGGACGCCGGGCCATGCAACTGCCTGCCTGTGACGTGCCGGCACAACCGCCTGAACAACTCCTACCTGAAAATTCGCTGGCTAGTACTCCCCCTCCGCTACCCGAACTGTCGGAACCCCAGGTTATCAGGCACTTTATCAACTTGTCGCAACGCAATATGAGTGTTGACACGCACTTTTATCCGCTCGGCAGTTGTACGATGAAATACAATCCCAAGCGGAACGAACGGGCGGCTGCCATGCCGACTTTTGCCGACCTGCATCCCTATCAACCTGCCGAAACACTCCAAGGCATGTTGCACGTCCTCTATGAAATGCAAACCTATCTGCAAGAAATTTCGGGACTCGACGCCTGTTGCTTGCAGCCGGCAGCGGGTGCTCATGGAGAACTCACCGCGCTCTGGGTAGCCGCCGCCTATTTCCGCGATATCGATGAAAAACGCAACCGAGTTCTTGTTCCCGATAGTGCACACGGCACCAATCCGGCAAGTGCTTCCATGGCAGGCTTTAAAGCCGTCACCGTCAAAACAACTCCAGACGGAACCGTCGACCAGGAAGACTTCCATCGCAAACTGGATGAAAGAGTCGCCGTTTTGATGATTACTAATCCCAATACGGTCGGGATCTTTGAACCGCAAATTCAAGAAATGATTACAGCCGTTCATGGCGCCGGAGGATTGGTATATTTGGATGGTGCGAACATGAACGCAATCCTTGGGATTACCCGGCCTGGAGATTGGGGCGGTGAAGGTGTTGATATGCAACACTTCAATCCACACAAGACCTTCAGTGGACCTCACGGAGGTGGTGGTCCGGGAGCCGGTCCCATTTGCGTCGTCGAAAAACTTGCTCCCTATCTTCCCTCACCTGTAGTCGTTCGCGATCAGGAAGCAGGGGAAGCTGCACGTTATTATCTTGATTTCGAGCGACCGCAATCGATCGGTCGAGTGAGAACATTTTTTGGTAATGTCGGCGTGCTGCTGCGAGCCTATTGCTACATTCGTACTCATGGGCCCGAGGGCCTTCGCCAGGTGAGCGAGAATGCCGTACTCAATGCCAATTACCTGCTCAGCCGAGTCAAACATTTTTTGCCCGTCCCGCAGGGACACCGTTGCATGCATGAGTTTGTGGCTTCGGCACAAACCCTCAAACACGATAAAGAGGTTACGGCAATGGATGTGGCCAAGCGGCTCCTTGATTATGGATTTCACGCCCCGACTGTCTATTTCCCGCTATCTGTCAAGGAGGCGATCATGGTAGAGCCGACTGAAACAGAAAGTAAAGAAACACTCGACGCCTTTGCCGAAACGCTCTTTCGTATTACCGAAGAAGACCCCGACCTGTTGCATGACGCGCCGCATACTACACCCGTGAGTCGCCCCGATGAAGTTCAGGCGGCCAGACAACCTGTGCTCTGTCATCTGGCGGATTAATCCCGCTGGAAAATTGGATGTTCTATCTCGCCCTGCGGCCCAACCCGTACAACACGGTATCAGGTGAGTAAGTCTTCTTGCCTACAATTGATTATCGATCCGCCATTGCCCGGCCCCTGCAATATGGCCATCGATGAGTTGCTGCTGAACCATGTAGTTGAGCACAACCGGATCATACTGCGATTTTACCAGTGGAACGAGCCGACTTTGTCCATCGGCTACTTCCAGCAACATGCCGATCGCCATCTTCATAAAGCAAGCTCTGCCTGCGCAGTCGTCCGCCGCCAAACCGGTGGCGGGGCAATTCTCCACGACCATGAACTCACCTACAGTCTCGCAGTTCCTCCCGCACATCCGCTCGCTCGCGACAATCAGCAGCTCTACTTTGCAGTCCACCAAGTCATCATTGAGGCGATGTTGGAAGAGGAAACATCAATACAACCGCTGACACTCTGGCAGAAAAATTCGCAATATTCACAAACGGAAGAACCTTTTCTTTGTTTTCAGCGACGGTCGCGCGGCGACGTAGTTTTTGGTCACTCCAATGGCACCCAACACAAGGTTGTTGGAAGTGCTCAGCGGCGACGGCGAGGAGCCATTTTGCAACATGGCAGTATTCTGCTCGCCCGTTCCCCAGCTGCCCCAGAACTACCCGGATTGACAGAATTATCGAAGATTCAAACAGATGCGCACACGCTGACAGGACGATTGCAGAATCTTCTCCCCACAGCACTTGCGATACCCTCTAACAAAGTAGAAGTCTTCGAATCCACCCATTTGCTTGAAAGCGGAGCAAACTCGCTTGTAACGTCAAAATATGGGACCGAAACCTGGCTAAAACGGCGTTAATACCCCCGCCTCCTAGCCTAAAACTTACCGAAAACAGGCCAAATGGCCCCTATGGGGACCACAAGGCACAAATCGCCAATGGTAAGTTCATTGAACCAACTCAAAGATACCCCTCTCAAATCGGACAAACCCCTTAAAAGGGTATGGGATTTTCGGAATCCGCTCATTAAAATCAGGGGAGAGACATTTTTTACTCGTCTTATTTGATAACTACAGTTCCGCTTCAAAATGCTATTACGAGGAGAGTCTTATCACGAGGAAGGCTGATCATCACTCTTTATATCGGATCACAAGACTGAATTGGTCGTGGGGTCCTTGATTCTAAACCAGCCATTCTTCGTTTGTCTTCTCGGGCGCGCGGGGTTTGCGCGGTCGGGTTGTCGGGCCATACCATCAGCAAGGCAGACAAGCGAATGGAATTTCAACTTACGGTATTAGCGGGGGCCAAACAGGGGAAGAGTATTCCGCTCAAGAGGGATGAGTTCATTATTGGCAGGTCCAGTGAATGCACTTTGAGAGCTGGTAGCGACGCCATAAGTCGCCGCCACTGCTCCATTGTGCGAACCGAGACTGGCTGGTCGGCATCTGATTTAGGAAGCCGTAATGGCACCTTCCTGAATGATCAGCGGATCAAGGAACCAACTCCCTTAAAAGATGGCGACGAAATCCGAATTGGACCACTGAGATTTCGCATCGATTCCACGAAAACCACCATCGAGAAAACAGCTCCGGGGACAAGTGCCAAAAACAATTCACACGGGCTAAAGCATAAGAAACGCCCTCCCGTCAAAGACGTGGCCGACGTGGCAGCTCGTACAGCTGACCCAACTGGCGCAAATAGCTTGGAGGATGACATCAGCCATTGGTTACTGGAAAACCATCCCAGTACCAATCCGATGCGAGATACGATAAGCTTTAAAGTGAACGAAACCACCGCAGTGCCCCCTGTTCTCGGTGAAGCCAATGACACCGACAAAGGGGAACTTGAAGAAGGGGAAAATCCAAGTCACGAAGAGTCCTCTCCAGAAAGCTCCGTAGCCGGTGAAGAGATGCCAGCAACTGCCGAAGAGGTGCAAGAATCCGATTCGCAACAAAAAAGCTGGACGTCTCTTTTTGGTACCAAGGGAAAAACGGCGCCTTCGCATGCCAAGCCGGGAAAACTTCCTACACTTCCCAAGGATAAATCCAAGGATAGCTGTGAAGCAGCGGCAGAAATCCTGCGGGAAATGACTCGCCGAAGATAATGCATCCACCAGTCAAGTTATAAATCGATAGCCAACATGGTATCCGTTCCTATCGATGAACCCATGATCTCTAACAAAATGAACTGCATTTAATCCGATGCGCACGAACAATAGTCCAAACTCTCCCAAGGCCGGCCTTCTTGGTGTTGCATTCGACGCAACCGATGAAACCAAACGGGTAACACGCGGCAAAAATTTCATCCTGGCGGGCGGCTGCGAAGAAACTCATGGTCGCATGCAAGAGACCGTCATCAAGGTGAACGAGCAGCTTGACGATCGAGGTAAACAACTCGATGAAGTTTCAGCCAGCGAACTCCGCGACATCTTTTGCGATGTCACATCGTAGTCGAATTGCTGAACTGGCAATAAGCGGTCAATCGAGTTGGTCCACCCTTGGAAGCATCCGTAACCTGGTTCCAAGGTGCCCGAAAAATGGGCCGCTTGCCCCCATCCAACACAAATGCCAAACGGCGAAGCGGGTTCTCTTGAACCCGCTTCGCCGCTGAATTTCATACGATTTCGCTCGCAAACTTGACAATGCTCGCGTCTGAGCAACGATGACCAGCCCAAAAAAGCCGGACGCAAACTTCGTAAAATATCGCTGGCTGACGATGAAATTCCCCGCCCGTTTGCGTGGTGCGATCGTAACGACCAAGGCGGGGTAACTGCTTGGTTATCATCACAACATTCAGAATTTGAAGATCGCGATGACGGTTTTTGGAAGCAATGCTGGGCCAATCGGTGTTACAGGTTGTCCTCGACCCCTGCAACTACCAATTCCTCCAAGTTGTCTTCCTGCTGTTCATCAAAGCTTTCGGGCTCTTTCGGTGACTCAACCTCTGAATTATCTTCCTGACGTGCCTGCACTTCGGCAGGTGTTAGCTGTACGTAATCCAGGCCTCGGATGACTTCCAACACCTCACTACAGGTCGGAAACATCCGTCCACTCTGACGCTTATATTTCTCTAATGCATTCATAAATTCCACTTCCTGGTCCGAGTAATCTCGTTCGCAGGTTGTGGGGTCGATTTGACGGCGACGGCTGACCTTTTTTCGACGCTCTATTTTTGGCACAAGCGTGTCGTCAAAATTATCTGTTCTTTCCTCTGGTTCCTGCTGGCGGCGATCGGCTTGGCGACGATCAATCGTGACCTCCTGATCTCCCACTGGAGAGTCTGTGGATGCCGCAGAGGACTTTTTTGTCTTGGTGCCCTTCTTCTCCTGGGACGCCCCCGACTTGGAGGTATTGGCGATTTTGGTCTTGTTCGTAGATACCCGCTTGGTCACTGCGATACCTCCTTTCCTGGAAATGAAAGCACTGTCTCTAGGGGACAGAACTCGGTCGATCTTCAAAACAGGTCTACCCACCACTCTTTCCCAATATCCGCCTTTGAAAAGGTCCACCGGTGGTATGGGAAAGATGTTGTCTGGGGCCTGTTGAACAATTGCATCATTGAGGCGAAATGGAAGCACAATCCGGCCTGCAGAAGGGAAAACGTTTGAGAAAACTAGGAGGTTTGCGCAAAAAAGCCGGCTGGTCCGATTATCCGGCCAAAAACCGCCGTTGCCGGGCCTGTTCTCCAACGCGTCGGGGAAGAATTCAACTCCCCCTTGCACAAATTGGGCTTCACCACTAATCTCTCGCCGGTTTTCACGGTGGCACAAGGATCGTGCCACAAGTCTTTTCACTCATCAGGCGCGCGTGCGGAAGGGATACCGGTCGTGTTCGCATACCATTTCAGAAAACATCAGAATTTATGGCGGGCCGTCGGCCTGACCGCCGTAGTCTCGCTGACGTCGGCAGGTTGTCAAAATTTCTCCTCCTCGGCAGCAAATATCGAGGGGGTTCAACATTTCCAGCAGGGCAACTACCAACTTGCGGCCGATCGCTTTCAAAAAGCGATCGCTACGAATCCCGGTTCAGCAAGCGGTTATTACAATCTAGCTTCCTCGCTGCATAAGACGGGCACACTTTACAAACGGCCAAACGACCTGGTTCAAGCAGAACAACTTTATAATCAATGCCTGGAACGTGATCCAAATCATGCCGAATGCCATCGCGGCCTGGCAGTGCTCCTTAGCGAAACCAACCGCCAACAGCAGGCTGCCTCGCTTTTACATAACTGGTCGGCAAAGAATCCAGAAGCAGCTGACCCCAAGATCGAAGTCGCCAGACTGTGTGAAGAATATGGTCAGGTAGATCAGGCCAAGACACATTTGGTCCAGGCTCTGGCTGGAGACCCCCATAACGCGCGTGCCTTGACCGCCCTGGGACGACTCCGTGACCACGAAGGAGACCATGCACAGGCACTTACTAATTACCAGAGATCTCTTGAGCTGAACCGATTCCAACCTCAGGTTGCAAGCCGAGTCGCAACACTTCACGCCGCTTCCGGAACACCGCATGTCGCCGGGCCGGCGCAGAGCGGCCTGCGCACGGCCACGCCTTGGAAATCGTCAGCCCGGTATTGAAGCCAGTACTGGACGCAGCAGGGTGGCCTTGTGTCCATGACACCATCATTGGGTCTACCCTTGTAATCCTCAATGCGTGCAGCTTTCACGATCGCGCCATCTCGAAACAAATCGCAGCTTTGAAGACCGCAACTTGGGTTCTTCGCAGGCGCCTTCCATCAACATGGGATTGGAATAACTGGCCGTTGGACGAGCCGATGGGCTGCCTGGCCTAGTTGATTTCCTGGCACTACCAAACAAGCCAGACCGGAGACTACCGGGGCGGAAGTTTGTTTGCGGCCTCCAACGCGATGTGATCGGAAACCTTGTGGGGCTCATCCAGCCAGGGCCTCTAACGTTTCACAAGTTTTTCGAAGCGAGACCGAACCATCACACTGGGAAGCCCAATGGCGGCACTGCTCTTTGGTGTTATCTGAAGTCAGAATCTGATCAAGTACCTTCGCAACGCGAGACGCACGAAAACGACGGACTGAAACCTCGCAACCAACCTCCAGACGCTGTAGCCGGATTGAATTGTCAAATTGATCAAACGCCATTGGGCGGATTAACTGTGGTACCCCAGCTGAGAATCCCTGGGCACAGCTCCCAATACCGCCGTGATGAATAAAAGCAGATGCACGTGGGAGCACATCACTCAACGGAACAAAATCACAATGCAACACTTCCTCGGGGAGCCTTCGGGGCAACTGATCGGCAAATTTCGTTAAAAAAATTCCTCGTCGACCAAGGATCTGACACACCTCAACCGCCGTGGTAAAAAACTGTGGAGTCGTCGCATTGGCAGATCCAGGAGTCCAAACAAGAGGTGCCTCGCCGGCATCTAGAAAACGGGCCACTTCCCCAGGAAGTTCCCGTTGGTCGCCGCCATCCCAGAGAGGAAAACCGGTCAGCTCAACTCCAACTGGCCAATCAGGCTGCGGCTCGGCAAACCAGGACGGAAACAAACCGACCACAGCATCTGTCTGATGCCACCACCGAGTCAGCACGTGATCGATTGGCTTGAGACTGACCTCTTTGCGAAATTTGTTGATCGGACGAGCTACCAGGGGATCAAATACAAACTGATCTGCACACCAATACTGCGCCCCCTTGATCCACGGCGGGATCCTCTCGTGCCAAAGTACTCGCGGTAACCGTGGCGCCTGGTACTTACTAAGGAAGATGGCCGGGGCAAAATGCACGCCTGCGACTGGAACACGTTGCTTTTCGCCAACAATTCGTCCCGCGATGTCCAAACCATGGGCCACAATAACTGTCTCACCAGGCACCACTTGATCGACCAGCAAATGATAAAGCCTCTCGAGAATAGAGCCGCAGGCATAACGCCATACTAAAAGCGGTGCCCGCACCGGGTGCCATATGTCAGGATGATGGACCAGTTCCATGTACTCCTGGCGGGTACCAAGTGGCAAATGGTCGAGGCCTGCGTCTCGCACAACATTTTCAAAGTAGGCATTCGCTACCAGTGACACACGATGCCCCCGTCGGGTCAGCGCAACACCAAGGCCAACCATGGGATGAACATCGCCGTAGCTCCCCAATGCAGTAATCACAAAATGCATGATCAATCATTCCCAGGGAAATAGTGTGGGGCGACTGGGACAAAGCACAAATCTGAACAATTGGCATGCTGAAATTGATTTTTCATCGCTTGTCACTATAGGGAAACCGGCGGACAATGGAACCATGAGTACTGAGAAAAAACAAAACTCCAAATTGAAGCATGAGGATTCCCTCTCAGCAACTGGTGAAGAAAATGACCAGGGTGTTGACGAGTACGAATTGGAACCTCCTGATGCCGAGGTGTCGGCCTTTCAAACGCGCGCCTCGCAGGAAATGTTATCCGCTGCCGAGAGTCGAATCGACGTGGACGAGTTGTTCCGAGAAGAGGAAAGATTCGACCACGAAAAGATGTTCGCAGAACTCGTCCATAATGGCGGGTTTCGCTTCCAAACAAAACATCTGCTGATCGGCACGGCCGTCGTGGCAATTTACCTCGCAATTGGCAGTGCGCTTGGCTATTTAATCGCCACCCTGCTACTTTTTGTCACCGGAATTGGCAGTACGCTCTACTACATGAATCATCGAGAAAAGCTGCACCAGACCCAACTTGCAGAGCGGAAAAAAGCTTTCAAGGCCCAGTTGCAGGCAAAGCAACAAGGGACTCCAGTTCCAAACAGCCCACCTCCTGCACCGAACAAAACAGATGCCGCCTGGCAAAAGGCGTTTGAGCAAGAAACCTCGTTCGGGTTTAACTTTTCTCCACAACAGATTCTGATCGCATTTGGCGTTGCCTTAACCGTCGTTATGCTATGCATGTGGATTGGTGGCCCCCTGGTTGCCGCCCTCATCCTGGGCATGGTTGCAGCTATTGGAATCGGTGTTCACGTCGCCGGATATGAACCTCCCGATCAACTCGTGCTGATTTGGTGGTGGTCGACGAGCCTGTATGTTGTGATGAGCATATTCTCGATGATTTGGACAGCCTTTACTGCCAGTTGACCCCTACCTATGACCGTAACTATAGAATTTTATGGCATTGCCCGAGAGCGAGTGGGGAAAGACCACATTGACGTGGAAGCCAATTCGCTCGGCCAAGTCCTGAGCGAATTGGGCGAACAATTTCCAGAATTCGCCCGGGACTGTCTTTCAACGAACGATAATGATTCTGGTGCAAAAACCTTAAACCAATTATTCATCGCCAGCCTGGGTAAAGACCAGTTCATCCGAGATCCCCAAACCCCACTTGTCGATGGCGATTGTCTCCTGATCCTTTCAGTCGATGCCGGTGGTTGAGCAGTCCGGGAATGGCGATGAACAATTTGGAATTCTGCTCCTATTGCCGCAACACGGCCAATGAAACAATTTGCCGCTGATGATCCAAAAACCTAACAGTTCCACTCCTGGTTATCATGGCCGCTATTTGCGGATTAATCTATCGGACGAGACTGCGGAATTTATTCCTCTGAGTGAGGATGTGCTACGTAACTGCCTGGGCGGGAGTGGCCTGGGAGTCCACCTTCTCACCCTGGAAGGTTCGGCAACGGTGGATCCCTTTTTGCCCGCCGCAGCGATTGCGTTTGTCTTCAGCCCTCTGGTTGGTAGCCCGCTCACGACCTCGGCCAAGTTTGCTGTTGTTTCTAAAAGCCCTTTAACAAACCGTATTAACGACTCACTGGCAAGCAGCCACTTTGCAATCGCCGGTAAAGCATGTGGCTGCGATGCGATCGTACTGGTGGGACAGGCAACTGCACCTACCATTCTGGTCATCGACGACGGTCATGTTCGCCTGGAAGATGCCGGTTCAATATGGGGCATGGAAATCCCCCCGGCGGAGACTGAACTTCACCAGCGATTCGACGATGACTTTCGGTGGGCGGTGATCGGTCCCGCCGGGGAACGACTTGTCCGTTACGCCACGATTTCCCATGACCGCCGTCATGCCGGGCGAGGTGGAAGCGGGGCAATCCTGGGCTCCAAAAACGTCAAGGCAATCGGTGTTCGTGGTGGGCAACGGACCACCTGGGCAAATCCCCAGGCACTGATTCGCCTCTCGAAAGAACTTTCACGAAAATCATTTGGGCCAGCTACGGCCAAATATCGCGAACTGGGCACGGCCTCCAATTTGCTCACCTTCAACCGATTCCATGCCCTGCCGACCCGCAATTTTCAGCAGGGAAGCTTCACCGGCGCGGCTGCCCTGTCGCCAGAACAACTCGGCACAATTTATTCAAAAACACAAGCCACGTGCGCTTGCTGCACCATTGGATGTGAGCACATTTATGGCTTGAAATCTCCCGACGCTCCCGCATCTGACCCATCGGTGAATGTGCGCCTTGAATATGAAAATCTGTTCGCTCTCGGGCCAATGTGTGGAATCGACGACCCGGCTGCTGTGCTAAGTGCGTCCCAGCGTTGTGATGCCTTGGGACTCGACACAATAAGTACCGGGGGAACCATCGCCTTTGCGATGGAGTGTGTTGAGCGAGGACTGCTTGCCGAACCGTGGCTGCAGTTCGGAGACGGTGACGCACTGACTCAGGCCATTGAACTGATCAGCACGCGCGAAGGAATAGGGAACCAATTGGCCCAGGGTAGCCGCCGCCTGGCTCACGATATTGGCAACAATGCAATTGACTTTGCGCCACAGGTCAAAGGACTTGAACTCCCCGGCTATGAGCCACGGGCACTCCAAACCATGGCCCTGGGATTCGCGGTTGGGACCCGCGGCGCCGATCACAATCGTAGTGGTGCCTATGAAGTCGACTTTTCCGATCAGGTCGACCGCCGCGACGTCGGGCTCGATGCGGTGCCAATGGCCATCGAAACCGAGGATAAAGCGATCATTATGGATTCTGCAATCCTGTGCAAATTCCTCCGCGGAGTATTCACTGATTTCTTTGTCGAAACTGCAGAAATATTGAACCTCGTGACAGGCTGGAAACTGGACGCGACCGAATTGCGGAACATCGCTCAACGCATTGTCACTGCGAAAAAGATTTTCAATATCGCCGCTGGATGGACTCCCAAGGAAGATACGCTTCCAGACCGCTTACTCTCGGAAAAACTACCCGATGATGCTCGAGCTGCGCTTTCAAGCGAAAAACTGCAGTCGCTTGTCCGGGAATACAATCTTCAGCGCGGCTGGTCAGCCGACGGATGGACCGCCGAACCCACCGCCGAAAAAAATGAGTGAAACTTGTAACGTGACCGAATTTACATTTTTCGGGCAACGCTACAACCGCTCCAAACCGTCAGTGCCAGATTTCAAATCCACCGTCCACCACCAGGTTTTGACCAACCACATAATCGGAAGCCGCAGAAGCCAGGAATAAAATTGCCCCCTTCAGGTCAATGCCATCCCGACCCATTCGCCCTAAAGCGGTGCGTTCACTGAAATCCTTGACAAATCCGTCAGACAAGTCGCGTTCAAATCCTCCTGGACTGATGACGTTGACATACACACCTTGAGGTGCCATCAACGCCGCCAGGTCTTTGGTCATTCCAATCACCCCCGCCTTCGCTCCTGCGTAGTCGACCGGCTGCCCCAGCATCTGGTTACGTTCGTACATTTTTCGGTCGCGTCCCAGCAACCCGGCAATCGATGCAATATTAATGATCTTGCCTGAGTGACGTTTGGCCATGTGGCGGCCAACTTCCCGGCAACACCAAAGGGCACCGGTAAGATTCAGATGAATCATCTTTTCAATGTCGTGTGGATCCCGTTCGAAAAGAATAGCAGGGCTGTTTCCCGTACCACCTCCTGCGTTGTTCAGAAGTACATCGACCTGTCCCTTCCACGCAATGGCCTGACTGGCCGCTGTTTGAACCTGATCAAACAGGGTTTGATCCAATGCCAACGGGAGCACATCGACCCCATAGTTCTTGCAAATGGTCTCCGCGGTTGATTTGGCTTGATCCAACTGCCTGGAAGTAATGATCAGGTCAGCACCTGCTGCCGCAAGCACACAAGCTCCGTCATAGCCCAGTGTACGAGCCCCACCCGTAACCATCGCCACCCGGCCCTTTAGATCAAACATTGTTTCCAGTTCCGAGTGCATCCGTAGTGGTCCTTTCGTTTTTACAAACAGTCAACAACGAAGTTATTACACCCGCAGCAAGACAGGGTTGTTAAAAACCAAATCCAAAGCCCGCTTACTTTCAGGATCAACTCCGACCGGCTGCTTATGTAGTCCTATACCTCTGGGTGCAATAAGTGACGTCGCATCATCGTACAGGAGAAACGGCTAATTGGTAACTAGCGGAAACGCTTTGCATAAAACGAGGCTGCCAGCCTTTTCAGAACAGTCCATGATCTGATGAAATGTGCACCTAGACACGGGAATGGGGAGTACGGTTAAAATGCCGGGCATTCGAAAACTGGATCGGTTTAAGAATCAACCCGAATGAGCAACCTGGAGTTGTCTATGCAACTCTCAAACAGGGACCTACCCGCTTGTGCCTCTCTCGCCCATTGAAATCGCTATTGCACTAACTGCTATCGTTGCGGGAGCCGTCGTGCAAGGCTCGGTCGGTTTCGGAGCTGGCTTGATTGCGGCACCAGTACTCCTAATCATAGACCAGGACTTTGTGCCCGGCCCAATGCTGGCAGCCAGTTGGTCCATAGCCGTTCTCATGGGTTGGCACGAATGGCGTGCCATCGATTGGAAGGGCGCTGGGATCGCCCTGGGAGGGCGAACCCTTGGAATGTTTCCGGCCGCGTTGGCACTGGGCGCACTATCGGCGTCTGCCTTTTCCTGCATCTTTGCCACCCTGATCTTGCTGGCCGTGTTTTTAAGCCTCGTGGGATGGACCATCCAGCCAACCTCCCGAAATACATTCCTGGTGGGCATGGTTTCAGGTTTTACCGGGACCTTTGCATCCATGGGTGGGCCTCCCATGGGCCTGCTCTACCAAAATGAGCCTGGCAGCAGACTCCGTGCAACGCTGGCTGTATTCTTCGTATTCGGTGGAATTTTATCGCTCACGGCGTTGTCACTTGCGGGCCATTTTGGCAAACACCAACTCTTGTTGGCAGCAATACTGCTCCCAGGTACCTTTGTGGGATTTTTTCTTTCCCGCTTTACAGCACCTTTGTTGGATGCCAAAACCACGCGTCCTGCCGTGTTGATCGTGTCGTGTCTGTCAGCGTTGGTCGTCCTGGGACGAGCCATCTGGTAAGTGGATCACCACCCGTCCATCGACTGGAAAAACGTCACGTCGCGGGAAAAACTCAGTCTGGGCCGACTTCTGGGCCTGAAGTTAGCCGGTTGCCCAAAGAATACTCCGCCAGAAGAGGCACCCCCTCGCCAATACACACCCTCACATACTCCCTGAAGTCGTCGACAATGGCCCCTGGAAGTTTAGTGGCCAACACGCAAGAATTGTAGGTGGCTTGAAACCGCAGGTCATTTAACTCTCACAAAAACCCCACCCGCAAAAAGACAAACTCCTTATGTCAAACACGTTTATTCTCATTCCCGGCAGAACCAGTGACCAAGGATGTGGAATTAGTGAGGGAAAATCGGGTGACAAGTACCAAAGTGAAATCAATACCCTGCAAGTGGCGCCAGAAGATATGCAGCGACTCGGGCTTTCTACCGGAGACCAAGTGCGGCTGACCGGAGAACATGGCCAGATTGAAATTGGCGTTAAGCCGGCACGTAAAAATGAACTCCCACCCGGCCTCTTGTTCATTCCGTACGGCGATATGTCCAGCCGTATGATGGGCGGCGATACACATGGATCCGGTATGCCAACCAGCAAAGGAATGGACGTGCACCTGGAAGTACTCACGTCATCGTGACACTCGGCATCCAAAGACCGCTGCCAAAGTAAATGACCAAGCTGTTCGGACGTATTTTGCGCAAATCACCGCAAACCGGAAACTGGCCAAATGGTTGAGCATCGTCGCACTTATAGCCTGCCGTGAACGCGACTTATCCCGTCCAATTCCAAGACCAACCTGGCCACTTTTCGCGTATCCCCGTCCAACCTCACCGCGAAAAAGACGCCCGCTCGGACACTCCAGAATCCACTGTTTCCCCCGCTCGAGGCGCAAAATTGTTGCTGTGACTGGAGTTACGACTGTTACCTCATGAACGGCCCCAACTCGGCACACGGACAATTCACCCCATGGTGAAAGATTGCTCTAAGGATGGAGGATCCTGGTTTTTCTGGCTACAATAGGACCTTATGCATGCCGAGAGCTTTTCTCCGGCCCTAAAATCACTGGAACTGACACGCATTTATATTGGCAAAGTCGAGGTTAACCATCATGAGACCAGTACTAGTCCTGCTGCTGCTCGCAATCACCACCAACCTGGCCATTGCCGAAGACAAAGTTAATTTTTCGGAGCAAATCCAACCTATCTTTTTGGAACATTGTGCAAAATGCCACGGTGAAAGGAATGCCAAGGGAGACATTCGGCTCCATAGTCCGGCAGGAATTCGCGAGGCGGGTATCGACTATATTCTAAATCCCGCGAAGCCCGAAGAGGGCGAATTGTTGGCCCGTATCATATTGCCAGTTGACGACGACTTGTTCATGCCTAAGGGGGGAGATCCCCTGGCTCAAGAGCAAATTGATTTAATTCGCAAGTGGATTGAACAGGGGGCTGAAATGCCCGAAAACAGCCCGGCGGCTGAATCGGAAGAAGACCCGCTTCCCGATGTTCCTCCTGCGCCACCGGAGGCTATCGAAAAACTCGTGGCGTCTGGCGCTCAAGTCTTGGCCCTCTATCAGGACAGTCCCCTGTTGCGAGTCACGTTCGCTTACTCCGATAAAAAGGCGGGTGACGAAGAAGTAGCACTCCTGACCGAAGTGGCAAAACAAGTGATTTGGCTCAACCTGGCTCAATCGGAAATCACCAACACTGGCAGCGCACCGCTGGCGACTCTTGAGAACCTCACTCATTTGCATTTGGAATTAACTGCGATTAATGACGAAGCACTCGCGCATCTAGCAGGGCTGCAAAACCTTGCGTACCTCAATCTGTATGGCACGCAAATCACCGACGCCGGCTTGGAACATCTTAAGGGCTTGAAAAAACTTAAAAAGCTTTACCTCTGGCAAACACCCGTTTCGTACGAAGCGGCCATGGCATTGCAAGATGGAACCGAAGGGTTGGAAGTCAACCTTGGATGGAACCACCCTGAAGTCGCTAAACGACGGCTCAATAAAGAACTTGAACGGGTCACCGCTCGCAAGGAAGATGCGACAAAGCGCGAAGAGCAAGCCAAGGCAGAAAAGGACTCTGCGGCGACCCGCGAGACCGAAATCCAAAAAGAACTCGAAGCTCTGAACCCCAAACCGGAAGAACCGGCTGAAGAGAAACCAGCCGAAGAGAAACCGGCTGAAGAGAAACCGGCTGAAGAGAAACCAGCTGAAGAGAAACCAGCTGAAGAGAAACCAGCTGAAGAGAAACCAGCTGAAGAGAAACCAGCCGAAGAGAAACCAGCTGAATAAAACAGGCTGGTATTCAGACAGTGCTCTCGCCCAGAAGGTATTGCCGGAGGGCATCCAGGAAATTCGTGCAGCCCCAACTGATGGGTGCCGTTTATGGGTAATCAGGCAGCACGACGTGCTGGCATACCGCCTGGCAAGGGTCCAACGTGCTGCACCGCTGGCGTGGCCCGGCCTGATTTGAATCGACTGCTGCGTTGCGATCCTCCAACAGTTGCCAACGGCGGCCTTCTGTAGAGGAAGAATTCTGGCTCCAACCAAATTCTCTACGCTTGCCCCAGGAGAACTCCAGGTTGTCGAAATGCGTAGAATCTTATAAACATAGCGACCTATGGCAACGATCCTGGTCCCGGTTGTGGCGGCCAGGCGATCACTGTTGATACCGTCACTCCATGGAGGTTCCCTGCGAATTGAATTGTTCGAATTCGCCTTTCGCAGGGTCAAACTGCATCTGATGTTTCATGCTTATTTTGATTATCTGATTTGGATTTCTCCAGCTCTGCTGCTCGCCTTTTGGGCACAAATGCGCGTGAAATCGGCCTTTGCAGGTGCGGCGCAGGTACCTGTCCGAATGACTGGCGCCCAAGCCGCACAACAAATGCTCAGCGAGGCTGGTATCCAGAACGTAGGCATTGAACAGGTTGGTGGAAAATTGAGCGATCATTACGATCCACGTCACAAGGTGTTGCGATTGAGCAACCAGGTATACAGTGGCCGTTCGGCAGCGGCGGTTGGCATTGCATGCCACGAGGCCGGCCACGCGATTCAAGACGCGCGGCACTACGTTCCCCTGGTCGTTCGCAATGCGGCAGTCCCCGCAGCAGGATTTGGCAGCAGTGCCAGCCTCATCCTGCTGGTGATCGGCAGCATCATGCAATTCCCTGCTCTCATCCTGTTGGGCATTGCATTATTTGCGTGTGTCGTGTTTTTCCAAATTGTGAACCTGCCAGTCGAGTTCAACGCGAGTTCCCGAGCCAAGACAGAGCTCATGGCGATGGGGATTTGTGGTCAACAGGAAATGGTACATGTGAACAAAGTGTTGAATGCGGCAGCCCTGACTTACGTGGCAGCCACACTCCAGGCCGTGCTCACGCTGCTCTTTTACATATCGCGTTTTTCGAATCAGCGATAAGTTGATCTGGAAATATGGCGGTGCTTTGCCTGCAGAACGTCGGTTCCGCCAGCGCGCATCCCCTGGCATAAAGTTGTGTGGCTTTCTGCGCACCAGGTCACTGGCAAGGGCCACGGCGCAGCCTGATTTTCGGGGACCAACACGGGCGGCAAGCAAGGCGGTTCGAGTGGGGCGGGTCAGCAAAAAGGACGTGAACATTACCACCTGCTCGACGCCGATGGGATGACAACGTTAAAATGACGAACAATGTGAGCTTGTATCTGGTCCAGGCTTACCTCCAACTAGAAAATATCTCGTCTCAGAGAGCGATCCCAGGCGAAGAATGAGCGACCTATCATCCCCAGGAACCACCTACCGCAAGGTCTATCGCGTTGGGACAACTGGCGTTGTGGTCCGTATCGCCAGGGCACAGATCGGCATTGCCATTCTGCTCATTACGTCCTCTTACGGAAATGCGCAAGAATCGCCTGCGATTCACAGCCCCATTTCTCCAAAGGAATCGCTCAAGCACTTTGTGGTGGCGCCCGGCTTGGAGGTACAACTCGTAGCGCACGAACCACAGGTGATTGACCCCGTGGCAGTGCAATTCGACGAACACGGACAAATGTGGGTCGTCGAAATGCGTGACTACCCCGAGGGACCTCAAGATGGAGAAATACCGAAATCGCGAATCTCGATTTTAAACGACCGCGACGGCGACGGTTTCTTTGAAACGGCTTCTGTGTTCGCCGACAACTTGTTATTCGCGAACGGCCTTCAACTTTGGAAAGGAGGTGTCTTCGTGACGATGGCGGGGCAAGTCGCCTACATGAAGGACACCAATGGCGATGGGCGTGCCGACGTGGTCGATACCTGGTACACCGGCTTTGCGGAAAAAAACACACAACTGCGGGCCAACCATCCAACCCTGGCGCTCGACAATCACATCTATATCGCCGGCGGTTTGACTGGCGGAATGATCGTCGACGCCGAACAAACAGACGTCAAGCCGATATCGATCAACAGCATGGACTTTCGCTTCGATCCGGTCACGCGCAAATTTGAAGCCGTTTCTGGCGCTGGTCAGTTCGGGCTCTCATTCGATGACTACGGCAACCGTTTTGTCTGCACCAATCGAAATCCAGCCATCCATATCGTTTTGGAGAATCGTCACCTCATTAAGAACCCACTCGTTACGGTACCAGCGGTCTCTTGCGACGTGGCCAAAGCAGGTGCTAAATCCCATGTTTTTCCCATCACGCGATCCTGGACCACTTCGAATCTGCACGCAGGGCAGATTACCGCAGCATGTGGCATCACCATCTACCGAGGTGGGGCGCTGCCGAAGGAGTTTCACGGCAACCTCTTTGTCTGCGAACCGACGGGGCACCTGGTTCATCGAGAAATCATGGAACCGCACGGCATTACGTTTAGGTCAAAACCCGCGCGTGACGGTGTCGATTTCCTCACCTCACGAGATGAGTGGTGTTGTCCAGTGAACCTGGAAATCGCTCCAGACGGCGCATTGGTTGTCGTGGATATCTACCGGGCCGTCATCGAACACCCTGAATGGATGCCTGACGAGTTAAAAAATCGCCCCGATCTTCACTTTGGCAACGATCGAGGCCGCATTTATCGCATCGTTCGGAAAAATGCTGACCGCGGCTCGTCGTCACTGGACCTTTGCTCATCGTCAAGTGCCACACTGGTCGAAAACCTGGCACACAGCAATGCGTGGTGGCGGGAGACCTCCGCACGGCTGCTGCTCGAGCGGGCAGATCAAAGTGTCGCTGGGCAGCTTCGGCAGGTCGCAACTAACCACGAATCCCCACTCGCCAGGATTCATGCGCTGTGGATTATGAAAGGTCTGGACCTGATTACCGACAAATTGCTTATCCGCCTGCTGGAACACCAAGACCCAAAGGTCCTTGAGCAGGCAATCATCGTATCCGAGGACCAATTAGAGAGACCAGGTCCCTTACGAGACAACATCGTACAGTTCTGTTCCCACGAAGATGCCCGTGTCCGCTACCGGGCCATGTTGGCACTGGCACCTTCTCCTACTGTGCCGATGACGGTTACCGATGAGTGGGAATTGCGTGCGTTCTTGATTGCCGCTGGAAATCGTGCTGGGAGCGTTTTGGCGCAAATCTTGGGCAACATGGATCAGGAAGGTTCAGAGCCGGCTGGGCCAGTGTTCGATCCCCAATCAGCGATTGTTGAGTTGGCGAGGCTCGCCGCTGCGACGAAGGACAACAAGCAACACCAGCTGGCTGTCAACGCACTGCTTGCGAGCGGAGCGCCGGGGCAGGTTGGCCTGACACAATTTCTTGCCGAGGCAGTGCGAAATGGGATATCCGTGGATGCCATCCGCGACCAGCTCCAGGAGGCACAACAACTCAGCCTTGATCAGCGGTTCAACGAGGCAATAGCAACTGCAATGCACCTTAGCAAGCCAGATTCGGATCGCTCCCGAGCAATTGATTTGCTTGCCCTGCAAAGCGACAGGGCACAGGCGATTATCCCACTTGCAATCGACGACCCGTCTCAGGCGGTCCGCCTGAAGGCTGTTGAAGCGCTCTCGAAACAGACTGAAGCTGAGCCGTGGCAAACCTTGCTGGCAGGTTTCTCCAACGAATTACCAATCATGCGACGCGCGATTCTGGAAAACATTCTGTCGCGAAGTGACCGCACGCATTGGCTACTCGACGAAATTGCCGCTGGAAAATTTATGACATCCGGAATCGGGCGCAACCATATTGACCAGCTGTTAAACTACCCCGATGTCGAGATCAAAACACGCGCAGAACAACTCCTGGGCGACGCAATTCCTGCAGACCGCCAGAAAGTGCTGACGGACTATCAAGTCGTTTTGACCATGGAGGCCGATGCAGCGCATGGTCGTGCAGTTTTCAAAAAGAACTGCGCCACATGTCACCAAATTGACGAAGTCGGCATCAACGTAGCACCAGACATTTCTGACTCTCGCTCGAAAACCTCGCAACAGTACCTCACAGATATTATTGACCCCAATCGGGCAATTGATGCGAATTATGTAAGCTACCTGTTGATTACCGAGAATGGCCAATCGTTTAGTGGTATTCTGGCGACAAAAACCGCTACTTCGATTACGCTGAAACAAGCCGAAGGCAAGATGCTAACGCTACGCCGAAACGAGATCGCCGAGTTGACCTCCAACGGTACGTCGTTCATGCCTGAAGGACTGGAAAAGGAAATTCCACATCAAGACATGGCCGACTTGATTGCCTTCATCAAAAACTGGCGGTATCTCGATGGCCGCACACCTTTGGGTCATGACCAGGTTGATCGCTAGTTCGAATCTTATACCTTTGGACTGTTTGCTGGCAGAACTGGGCCAAAAAAGGGGTCAAGCCGCTTCCTTCCCTCCTATTCTCTCACCGACCAGGACCCAGCAAGCGATACAAATGAGGTGCACCACGCTCATAATTCCCAGCCACAGATAGTAGGGTTCCAATCTCTGCTGGTAGTGCTCCACACCGGCAGTCAATACCCACAACGGGAGAACAATTGCCACCCCCAGGCTCAACAGTGCAACCATTCCGATACACCGCAGCCAGGCCGGTTTGGCTTGTGTGATGTGAACCGTTGGCGGGGGATCGAGAGAACCCGAAGTTGGTGACTCCTCGATGACCGGGCTAAGCATCTTCGCACCTGCAACGGCGGCAAACACCAGGTAGAGCCCCGCAGATAGAAACCACACCGGCACCGCAATAAAAAACATATGCAGAAATTCGACGTACCACATCAAGAGGGCCGATGTAACGGCGATCACCCACGCTGCCAAAGCCGGCCAACTGAAAGACTTGCCGGTCGCCGTGAACCAATACTGCTGAAAACCAATCCGTGGGAACAACCAATGTTCCACAAATACGATCGCACCTACAGGCGAAAGCAGGATTCCGAACAGTGCAACAAAACTCAATAGCTTGGTAAAAACAAATGGAAAGCAGGCCACAATGGTCGTGGCAATACCGGTCAATAACGTGACTTTCCAACGTGGCCAACCGGGGGTGATTGCCTGCAAAGCCAATCCTGCGCGATACAGCGTCGGATTGGACGTTGCCCATCCGGCGATGATGACTGCCAGGATGCCTGAAAATCCAAGCGCCTGAAATGCGACTTCACCGGCATCCAATTCCGGTAATTCTCGCTGCAAAATTAACGCTGCCGCGGCTCCCATCACTCCTGCGCAAATCCACGCCAAAAAGTGTCCCAAGTACATGCCGTAAGCCGAATAGAGGCCATAGGACGCGCGAGGCGCATAACGTAACACGGCCATATCCGAGAGACCAACATGAAAAGCCAGGTTGCAAATCCAGGCAAAGGCGGCAACGTGCAGTAGGCCAATATCGCTACCCGGGTTGTGCTGCCAGATCCGCTGCTCGGCGATTTTCCAAAGATCGCCAAGGCTGTCGAAATCTCCCAAGCCTTCAGTCTGTGCTGCCAGGATTGGCAATGTCCCGACAGCGCCTGCAAAAAACATCACAAAGATCCACGGGACGCAGATCTCGGAAAACTGGGCAAGTCGCTTGAACCCGAGGATCGCGACGCTCACAACAACAGTACCAACCAGCAGTACAATCAATACAAACCACGGGTCCTCGGGATACCATTTTGTCTGCGGTGGGATGCCAAACGGAATCCGAAGTGCCGAGGCCGACACCGTGATCATGGTTCCCGAAAGGATACAGAACAAAACCGCGTTGAGCACATTGTAAATGGCGGTTACACCGGGACCGGCGATCTTGCGCAGGTACCA
>JAKVCB010000015.1:0-14106 GCA_022448345.1 Pirellulales bacterium | reverse complement strand
ATACAAGGTAAGCCGCGTTCGCACCGCAATAGGGGCGCAAATAAAGGTCCATGAAAGAACTGCCAGCGCATTGCCAATCAGCAGTCCAAGCAGCACATCCTTGCAACTCGCACCCCACGCGACAAATGCTGCGCCGATGACAAACTCAGTTCCGGCGACATGCTCGCCAGCGAACAGAGCTGCGAAATGCCGGCCAGGTTCCAACTTTTCCTGAGAAACAGGCTCCCGCTCAAATTCATAAAGTTTGTCAATCCGCTCGACAACTGTGGTAGTCATGTCAATGCCTTGCCAGGATGCATGAATCTTGTGGTGCTACTAGGGACCTACATATTCGCGGTCAGGTAGCTACTATCGATGGGAAAACTCGCCTTGCAGGTCGTCCCATTTTTCCTGCCAGCATTCTTACATTTGTGCGATACCCCCACAACAACGATTGGTACTTAAGGCCGTACTGCCTACCAGGAAGACTTTTAACCGGGACCACCTGTACCGTCACAGGCCTGGCAAAGACCCCTTTGGATATTGCTCGGACAGGGGGCCGCCCCGTGAAGAAACACGACCGTTGTGCCGTAAAAGCAGGATGCTTCAGGACTCTGATCTTGTACAAATCGTTGGGGTATTAGTATCGGGTTTGGGTTTGAACTGGCCAATCTTCGTTGCTCCAGCCCGCTGGACTTGGTTGCCCCCAGGAAGAATCGACGGTATATCTTCTATTAGGAAGGATCCGTGAATAGATTGTCCTACAGTTCGTTCCGGGAGATGGCACCACCCTATGTACAAAACAAACCTTTGGATCATCACCGCCTTGATACTGCTACCGGGCATCCCGGCATTGGGGGCCGAGGAAACCCGGTTTATTGATTGTTCGTTGCTGGTTGCACCCGAATATCCATGTACCTGGCCCACCGCTCCCTTCCCGCGCTTTGTAATCGCCCCGCAGCGGACGATTGGACCAGATAGCCCCTACAACGTCGATACACTGATGATTGATGGCAACACTGGAACGCAACTCGACGTACCACCACACTCGGTTGCACGCCCGGAATTGAAACGGCCAAAGTCAGGAACGCTGGGTCTAGCCACCACCGAAAAGATCGAACCGTGGCAGTTCTGTGGGGAAGCTTGCGTGGTTGACATCCGGGACCTGCTCGACCAGGCACCCAAGGGTGTCAGTCCGCTCGTCTTGCCCGAACATGTCAAGCGGTTTGAAAAACAACATCGCCCTGTAGGTTTTGGTGATGTTGTTTTGTTTCACAGTGGTTATTCAGACAGGTATTATCGACCCTTTCCACAAGGAAGCCGGTTTCTTGCAGACCCGGTTGACTCAAAGACTCCAGGGTTTCCCGACCCTAATCCCGATTGCATGGAGTTTCTCGCAACACGCAACGTCATGGCACTGGGCACCGATAGCCCGAGCATGGGACCACTGCCCGATCTTGCTGAGCCAACCCATTACGCAGGTCTGAAATATGGCATGATCTGGACCGAGGGGGCTACCAACCTGGGCTCACTGCCGTCTACCGGTGCGTTCTATTGCCTCCTCAGCCCAAAACACCAGGGCGGCCCCTATGGTGAAGGCCGCGCATTTGCCATGGTCGGTGGTGAACTTCCCCAAAAATTGATCGAGTCGGCCAGGTCCAAACGTGCCGTCGATCTCTCACCGACGCTGGCGCCCGATCTACCGGCCACATTTCCAGGATTGGGTACTGGTAGGCACCGGCAATTCTATCTGCAGGTTGATTTTCTTTACTCCGAATACCTGGACCTGTGGCATCACACCCACCTGATGGACAGCATGTCCGGAACGAACCTCGTACCACCAGCCTATGCATTGCCTCCGGAAGGAGTCACCGTTCAATACTCTCCCGAGGTGCGCGGATGGCTTGCAGAATACGAGTCCCAGTATGGCAAACGGGGCACCAGTTCGTTGACCACTGACAAAGTCCCCCTTGATTGGACCTGCGGTCCAGCGCGGGTCATCGACGTTACGAACCTCGTTGGTACGACTGACAGAAGCCGCTGGCCCAAGTCTCCTGAAATCACCCCGGCCCAAATTCAGGCCTATGAGCGAAAGTATGGCGATTTAGAACCAGGCGACGTCGTGATCTTTCACACGGGCCATGTCGACAAGTATTATCGGCCGCAGCCAGATGAATCGGCGCTGTGGCTGGAGCCACTCCGCGGACGCACTGAGGGGTGGCCAGCACCTGGACCCGACACGATCGTCTATTTGCACAATCGGGGTGTCAAATGTATTGCTACCGACGCACCCGACCTTGGGGGAGTCAACCCAAAACAAGCACTCATGACCTACTGGGCACTAGGCAGCCGTGAAATGGTTGGCGTGGAGTTTCTCCACCACGTCGGCCAGGTGCCATCGGATGGTTACTTCCTGTTTGCAGCAGTAAAAATCCGTGACTGCCACGGTGGCCCGGGCCGGGCCATTGTGCTTTATTAGGCTGGTTTTAGTGGGCCTGGCCTGTACTCTACCGTGGTGAGTCTGTGTTACGGACGACATCCAGGTCCGACCGCCGCTCATGCGCACCCCTCACAAGGATTGGGGAAATGGATATCGTTTTTGACCAGTCGAGTTGTCCTGGTCACCGGTGCTACCCAACAATGCACGCGGTCTGTGAGATGGTTCGTCCCAATGTTCTATAGCTCTACCGACGCAGCCCACCCCTTAGGATCCCTTCGGTGGTCGCCATGCCCATCCCCATGCGAGCAACGTACCAGTGAACATACAGCCAAAGGTATAAATGGCGGGGGCGACACTGGCCTCGGGGGAAAACATGTTTGCAGCCAACGCCGCGCCGAGTCCGGCATTTTGCATGCCAACCTCGAGAGTTAACGCTCGACGTTTTGGTTCGTCAAACCGAAGGGCCCAACCACCGCCGTAGCCAGTCAGATATCCGGCAAGGTTGAGTATCAACAGCGGTGGTAACAGGGGCAGTGAAAGTTGCTGGAGGCGGTCGCGATTGTTGGCAACCACCATGGCAATGATCAGCAGAATAGCTACGTTGGCAACCGTAGAACTCCACCGCTCACACCACTGAGAAACACGGCATGAAAACCGTCGTGTCATAAATCCCAAAACCACTGGTAAAACAACCGTCAGCACCAACGTCCGCGAGGTCCGCAGGGCATCGAGTTGTCCGGCAACCTCCACACTTTGTCCCAACGCCAGCTGCATCACCAGTGGGACCATGAGTGGCGAAAGGAGTGTAGCCAGCGTCGTGAGGCTCACCGAATAGCTCGTATTACCCCGGGCGGCAAGGGTAAGCACGTTCGATGCCATTGCCCCCGGCACACAGCCAACCAGCAACACACCTGTTAAGGCAGGTCCACTCAGGCCCCACCCACGAGCAATGATCCAGGCCAAAAGGGGCATGCTGATGTACTGCAGCGCCGTACCGCCTAAAACCGTTGGCCAACGGCGAACCACACCTCGAACTTCATCATCCGAGAGGAGCGTACCGACTGCAAACATGGTGACAGAAACGAGCGCGAAAAGACGCTGCTCCCAGAGGGGCTGTAACCACGGGTTTGCCGCATACCAGCCATTGTAGTCATTGCTCCACTGAACAGGCCACCAGATGGCAACTGCCGAACTGGCGATCAGACCCACCAGCAACAACGACGCAGAGCGCAAAGATGATTTCATGACGGTATGATACCCCCAACATTGCGCTTTGCCGAGTTCAGTGTAGGAGTCAAAATTGACTCGCATACACTGGTTCACACCGTTTACAGATTTACCCCGTTTACAAATTTACCCCGTTTACAAATTTACCCCGTTTACAAATTTACACCGAAGCTGAAAAACTGGTATCCCTCTTAAACACATCTGGCACATGACTCAACCTGGATCTACAGGAGCAGATGCCGGATAATCAGGCCTGCACCTCCAGAAAATCAATCGCCCAGAAAATCAATCGCCGTTGTACTCATGGAGTCCTTAGAGGATGTCCGAACTGGATCGCGAAAAATGGGACCGCAAGTATTGCACCGCCGATCCCTATGGAACCGAGCCGTCGCAGTTACTGGTTGACCAGCAACACTGGTTACCCACGACCGGTCGCGCCCTGGACCTCGCCGGTGGCAGCGGGCGTCATGCTCTCTGGCTGGCCCACCGCGGCCTGGACGTCACCTTGACCGACATTTCTTCAGAAGGATTACGAATAGCCCAACAAAGGGCCGAAGCGTCCCGCCTAAAAATCGACTGCGTGGACATTGACCTGGAAGAAGCCCCTTTTCCGGCTGGCCCCTGGGACGTTGTGATGAGCTGTCTCTACCTTTACCGGCCCTTGTTTCCGTCAATTCGAGACCAACTAGCCACTGGCGGTGTGCTGGTGGTGATCCAACCCACACGTAAGAATCTCGAGCGTCACACACGTCCTCCAGAAAAATTTCTGCCGGAGGAAAACGAGCTTCGTCAACTCGCACACGGACTGAAAATCCTGCATTACGAGGAAGCCTGGTCGGTCGAAGGCCGCCATGACGCGGTCATGGTTGCTCAACGAGAAAGCGGAAGATAGTGCTGCACCTACTGTTTCCACCCTGTTTGTTACGTACACTAAAGGTAGGCCTCGCCGGATAGTCGATTCGCGTGTTCCCCCAAAAATACGCCTCCCTGTATCTCCTGCTACGAAATCCCGCCCATGAGCAACATTCCCGACAAGATAGACATTCCCTTCCAGGTCCCCTTTGACCATCGCCTTCGTTTTACAGAGAACGTCTTTAGCAACGATGGGAACGTGCTGGCAGAGTTATTTGAATCGAGTGACGGCCATCCGGCTCGGGTGCAATTTTGGCTGGATCAGAACGTCGCAGACGCCCGTCCAGACCTGGTACCACTGATCAAGCGATTCAGCGATTCGCGACCGGACCGTATCCAACGTGTTGGCAAAGTCCAACAGGTGCCTGGTGGTGAGGAAATCAAGAACAACATTCACTTGCTGGAACAGATGCTGAAGGTTTTCAATGTCGCCGATCTGGATCGACGCAGTTATGTCGTGGCGGTAGGTGGAGGTGCGGTGCTGGATGCTGTTGGTTTTGCGACGGCAATTGCACACCGGGGTATTCGGCTCATCCGGATGCCAACCACCACGTTGGCCCAGGCAGATTCCGGGGTTGGGGTGAAGAACAGCATGAACCTGTTCAACAAGAAGAACTGGGTTGGCAGCTTTGCTGTTCCCTGGGCTGTGGTCAATGACTCTGACTTGTTGACGACGCTCAGTAATCGAGACTTTGTCTGTGGTTTTTCCGAGGCGGTGAAGGTATCGCTCCTTAAGGATCCTTCCCTGTTTTCCCAGTTGTGCAAACATGCACCTGCCATACGTGCTCGAAATATGGAAGTATCCCGGCCGGTGATTCGAGCGTCGGCCAAACTACACCTTGATCACATTACCACAGGCGGCGACCCGTTCGAAATGCTGGAAGCTCGGCCACTGGACTTTGGCCACTGGTCGGCACACAAGCTTGAAACCATGAGCGACTTTTCACTTCGACACGGCGAGGCGGTGGCCATCGGTGTGGCGATCGACTCCGTCTACTCAGCGCTCGAATTGGGTCTGGAGCAGGCGGTGGCTCAGCAGATCCTAAAATGCCTGACGGACCTGGGGTTCAGTCTTAGTGATCCGTCACTGGATGATGTCGAGAGTTTGTTTGACGGGCTGGAGGAATTCCGGCAGCACTTGGGAGGTCGCCTCACGTTGACAATGCTAACCAGGCCCGGAAAACCAATCGATGTTCACGCGGTCAGCCGTGACAAAATGCTGGCCGCTGTAGGTCACGTGCAGCACTTTGCACACACGCAAGGTGCGTTTCAGTCCGATCGAGATTAGTCGCTAAAGCATTCCCAACTCGTGATAGCCTGCGCACTTTAAAATTCTGCAAACCTTGCTCTTTGTGACCCATAAAAACCTGAGTCCATCGGGAGTCACCGAAAGGGACAAATTGTCCGCCCCATTCCAGGCTGAGGTTTTTGCGACTATTAAGTTCTGATCACCAAGCCCCTTGGTCGCCTATGCACCTGGCAAGGGGACTCCACAAGCAAATCTGAAGAACTACACTTCACGAATCTGAAGGGCGGGAAAAATATGGAAGAATGCGGGCCAGAACGACGCTGACAACGGCCAAGCCCACAATGGTCCCAATGCTGAACCAACGCGTGGCAAGCCAGGATCCCTCAGCGTCATGGTTCGTCCAATACCCCATAATACCCAACGCCAAAAATATCGCTGCCGCCACCAGATTCAAATACCATAACCAGGGCGACATCCGTAAGGCCTTGGGCAGGAACTTACTATCCATCCATGAAAGTAACAGGCAGAACAGTCCACACACCAGGACACCTGTAAACAAATTAACGGGGGTCAGGATTGCCAATAGTATCCGTGGTTTATCGGTTCCACCCTGCAGCGTGTACCAGAATAGCCAGACAAACATGGCGTAAGCGACTACTACACACCACATTATAATGGATCGTCGAATCGATTGCTGGTGGCGCTCGGCAAAACTGGGAATGAGTGACTTAAGCAGTTCACCGCCGACCGCACAAGCAATTTCGATCACCCCGTAAAGGGAACCGAGCATGGTCAAAATCGCTCCAACAATATAGATCGGAAGTAGCCAAGGATGAATCGCGGTCACCAACTTGGCCTGCAGGTTGAGCAAATTCTTTTCGGTAGGAAGCTCTTCTTCAGGACCAAGAACTAACACACCAGATGCAATAAACACGGCACTGAAAGCGATGATGACCACAAAACTCACCGTACAATCGGCCAACGGTGCGCGAACCCACTGGCGTACAGGATGCTTAGTATCACGGGCAATCGCCTCAAGCTGTTCCGTGGTTGGGGGCCCAACTGCGGAACGACCCCAACTTTTTTCTCGCAGCCATGTGGTGTAGGCCATGTAGTCAAAACCAGCCCCGCCAATCACGCCGACGTACCGCGTTGTTTCAACCCAAACCGGCTGCTCGGCAATCTCCACATGCTCCGGCCGTGTGGAATTCAGGAGCCACTGTGGGTACTCATAAGCTTCGGGAATGAATGCGCCCTTAATAAGTGCCCACCAATCAGGCCCGTAGAGAATAAGCGTGACTGCTGCACAAATCATCATAGCCGCCACAATGAACAACTGAATTCGCTCAAAAACCGTGTAACCACAGGTAGCCGACAGGACGAGACAAAGCGTGAGCACCGCCGCACCCCAGATGTAATCGATCGCACCACCAAAGACTTCACTTGTACCGGTCACCCACGCGCACAAATTCCCCGTAACTCCACTCATGAAACAGGTCCAAACCGGCGCAGTCACAACCAGCATAAAAAGCAACATGATCGGAAACCAACCACGGGGTCCGGGGATTTCCATCATCCGCTCAAAAGGATGAACGCCCGTCAACACGATGTGTCGAGCGCTGGAAAACACCAAGGCCCATTTGAGTACCGAAATCGTGACAAACAGAAATAAAATTGAATAGCCAAACAGCGCCCCACCGCGCGTAGAAAAGATGAGCTCACCGGTGCCAATCGTCAAAGATGCAATGATGGCGCCAGGACCGAAAACGGCCATCCAGCTAAGTGGATTTCGCGAGCGAAGCACCGACGGTAAGGGGGCAATGACCTCAGTAGGGACGTCAACCATGATGCGTTAAGACTTGTGTGGGTTTAGTAAATAAAACGTGTCGAAGTTTTGCGCCAGTGTAACCGCAAACTATTTTAGCTGAAAGACGGGGTCAATAAGACCAGACCACGGAGGAATCCCTCCTCGTTTAAGATTTGGCAATATTTGGCTCCCGAAAATTCTCCTCACGTTCACGCATCCTCTTCCAAAACGGACAAATTGGCGACCTGCCGCTCATGCTCCCTTCAACCACGCATATCGTCAAGAGCACCAGCCAACCGCCGGGCAATGTCATCGATAAGTTCGTCTGGCATATCCGACCACCAGGGAATGCTGATCATGTTGTCGAAGAAGCGATCGGTGTGTGGAATGTCGGCCTTGGCAAAGCCCAGTTTTTTAAACAACTCGGTACGGCAAAGCGGCCAGTATTGAATAATGCACTTGAGTTGATATTTGTCCAACAACAACTGGATGAGATCGTCGCGGTTCTTGCCATAGGGATTGCCATCGTAGCGGGCAGTCATAAGGTGATAGGCATGTTCACAACCATCCGGTGTATGCTGAAGTGAGAATTCAGGATAGTCGCTCAACGCATTCCGAAGTCGACCAGCCTGGCATCGCCGTCGTTCGTTGATTGCATCAAGACGTTTCATGAGTAGTCGACCAACGGCTGCATTCGGTTCACCCATACAGAAATTGTGTGGCAACTGGCCAGGAATTGGCTCGACTACGTTCGCCATGGCTGGCAACCAGTAATGCTGTCGCTTTTCCTCGAATGGCCAGTTGCCCATCCAGCGCAGGCGGCGGCCTTGCACGCCATGCTCGGGATTACGCACGGTGAACATACCACCCTCGCCTAGTGTCGTTATGTTTTTTTGGGCGTGAAAGCTGAAACAGCCAAAATCGCCAATCGAACCGACACGCTTACCGTGGTAACGTGCGCCAGGAGCCTGAGCACAATCCTCGATGACAAGCAGATTGTGCTTAGTGGCCAGCGACATGATCGCATCCATATCGGCAGGCAAACCATAAAGGTGAACAACCACGATGGCTTTTGTCTTATCCGTGATCTGTGTGGCGATCGACTCGGCACTGAGGACTCGAGAATCGGGATCAATGTCTGCCCAGCACAGCGTAGCACCGGTGCGGGCAAAAGGCACAGCCGTGGCCACAAAAGTGTGTGCCGGCAGGATTACTTCATCGCCTGGACCAATGTCCGAGAGAATGGCGGCCAACTCGAGGGCCGAAGAGCAATTGCAGACTGCGACGGTGTCACCGCAGCCAATGTACTCTGTCCACTCTTTTTCAAACTGTTCCGCTTCTGGACCAATGGCCAATACACTGCCTTCACGAACCACACGTAGCAAGGCCTGTTCTTCCTCCACATTCAGACGGGTTTGTACTGCAGGAAACGTAATCAATTCCATATTTGACATGGCAATCTCCGAAGGGAATAGTTTCTGTTGTTCGATTACTTGGATTTCTTGCCTAAGAATTGGGGTCCCGATTAAGGAGTGTCAACCGTCGCATGAACTGTCGTTCCGTCTCCGTGGTGGAGGACATTGCGGGATAAGACAACATAGCGATTATCGCAAACAACGACTTGTTTACAACGCCATTGGTGCTTGTCGTTGAATACCTGACAGGTCTCATAACTTATTCCGTTTTTCGGAACGAGTACGTCCCTCATGCCAGTTCCCACGATCGATTCAGACCTATTGATAAACCCTCTCGTAAGGAAAACACTCCTATCCAGTAGACCCCGGACCCACCGTTTCAGCACCGGGGCTCTATACAACTGGTTTTACGCGGATCCCGAATCAAAACAGTGGTAAATACCGTGTGGAGTCCGACAGATTCCCCAACGTTTTGGTGACCTCCAGCCAACGCACACCTGTACCACGATACGTCAAACCCCAGTCAGATTTCCCCATTCTGTTGCAACCACCCACGTAGCGAAGGTATAACAAATGGACTACTTGCACGGCGTCCTTTTTCACATTTTTCGACATCTGTTTCTATGCCTGCACCAGTGCCTTGTTCTAACCACACTCAAACCAGGCTTGTATGTTCATCGGCCTGGAGAACAATTCCGAGCGCGCTTGTACTGCTAGCCTGCTTTATCAGCGGCACGCTTACTACACTTAAATTTGTCTCGGCAGAACCGGCCCGGTTATCCCACCGCTCCCCCTGGACAACCTCTCGAGTTAAGGGATCGCCAAAGTCCCCATCCCTTTTTCGAGTCGAAGATGCCTTTCCAGGCATGCAATGGGCCAATCCCACCAGCCTCAACGAAGTCCCTGGGAAATCAACGCTGTTGGTGACCGAAATGGGAGGAAAAATTTATAGCTTTCCTAAAGAGGCTGGCGTTGAAGAAGCTAATTTGGTGGCTGATCTCGCACAACATCTGAAAGATCCGTGGACCAACAAGGAGGTTGGAATCCTTGACCTGACTTTACATCCACAGTTCGCGAAAAACCATTTTGTTTTCATCTGTTACGTACACCCAGCGGATGAAAGGCACGTCCGTGTGTCACGTTTCAAACTCACTACCGATCACCCCCTGCAACTTGTCCCCAATAGTGAAAGGGTCGTCATCACCTGGCCAGCTGATGCCCACAATGGTGGCTGTATTCGATTTGGCAAAGATGGCCATCTCTACATTTCGACCGGCGACAATTGGGGGCCAAATCCACCCGACTTCAGGAACAACGGTCAGGACATCACCAACCTTTTTAGCGCCGTGCTTCGCATCGACGTCAATAACCCAACGGACGGGAAAGCCTATTCGATCCCATCAGACAACCCATTCATCAACCAGCAAGGGGCACGCCCCGAAATCTGGACTTACGGCCTACGCAATCCGTGGCGATTTGCTATCGACCGAATTACCGGAGATCTTTTCGTAGCCGACAATGGATGGGAAACGTGGGAATCGGTTCACCATCCTATTCGTGGAAGCAATTGTGGCTGGCCAATCATGGAAGGCCGGGCAATTCTCCGCGGTGAAGTACCTCGCGGGCCAACTCCAATCCGCCCTCCTGCAAAAGATCATCCTCATACGGAAGCCAACTCGGTCATCGGTGGCGTCGTCTACCGAGGTGAATTGCTGGAGGAACTGCATGGATGGTTTATCTACGGCGACTATATTACAGGAACAATCTGGGCACTGCGAGAGTCCGAAACAGGCGGCTACGACACTCGCACCCTCGTCGACACCGACTTGAGGATTGTTGCTTTTGCCGAAGGTAGCGCAGGCGAATTGTTCGTGCTCGATTATGACCTTACCGGAAAAATTTATCGGCTACTGCCGTCAAACACGGAAGATTCCTCGGGTAATTTTCCCCGTCGGCTCAGTGAAACAGGTTTATTCCGTTCTCTTGAACCGCTCAAACCAGCGGCCGGCGTGGTCCCTTACTCAGTTCGCGTCGGCCGCTGGGTCGACGGTGCCCGTGCTCGCCGCTGGGTCGCGATCCCTGGGGAAGCCACGATCGGGCTATCGGCAACTGTGCAGACCGGCTCACGGTTTCCTGAAAACACCGTCTTTGTGAAACATCTCGATTGGCCTGCCGCAGTGGGACAATCCGACCGCCCTTTGGAAACCCAATTACTTCACTTTTCGAATGGCCTTTGGAACCCGTATACCTATCAATGGGACGAAGCGGGTCAGGATGCCATCCTGGTCGATACGATTGGGACAACTTCCACGGTCCACCTTCCTGAAGAAAACAGCGGACCAGAGTTTACCGAACGGACCTGGCACTTTGGCGCAGAAAACGAATGCCGCCTGTGCCACAACGCCGGTTCAGGCTACGTCCTGGGGTTTGTCCCTCATCAATTAAACCGACCTGTTGTCATTAATAACAACACCCAACTCGGACAGTTGGCCGTACTGGCAAGCCAGAACGTGCTTGACTCCCACGTTTCGGTTCCGCCAAATGACCCGTTGCGACTGGTGAATCCCCATGATGAATCCCAGTCGCTGGAAGACCGCGCCCGGTCCTACCTGCATGTCAATTGCAGTAGTTGTCATCACCCCCGGGGAAACGCAATCGTCAATTTTTATCTCCGTCGCGACTTGCCGGTGGATGAACTTAACGCATTTAAGGGAACCATTATTGGTACGTTTGGTATCGACGGTGCCAATGTTCTCGTACCAGGTGACCCCTACCAATCACTGATTGTCTACCGGATGGCAAAACTGGGATTTGCGCGAATGCCTTATATTGGTTCTCAGGCTGTCGACCGCAAGGCCGTAGCCCTGGTCGCAAAGTGGATTGCTTCGCTGCCGAGTGAATCGGACCAACAGCGATCTGCTCCTGCGACACCTGGTACACCACAATACCGGGCGCTACAAACCCTCAACCGCCACGGTGCGGAGATTCCCAAGGCCCGCCGCCAGGCAATCGAACAACTCCTCGCCACTACACCCGGTGCCTTGGCCCTGCTTACCAAGATGCACGACGGCCAACTGCACACAACAGACCACGAACTGGCACTCCAACTGGGATCACAAGATCCGCGCGCAAACGTCGCGGGATTATTTGAAACGTTCGTTCCCGAATCGCAGCGACTCAATCGGCTGGGACAGAGCATTGATCCGCAGGACATCCTCTCGCTCGAAGGCAATGCTCTGCGGGGAAAACTGATCTTCTATAGCGACGGTGCCCGCTGCCGACACTGCCACCAGGTCGATGATCCCCGGCAGTCGCTGGGTCCCACACTCATAGAAATCAACAAGAAATACCCCCGGCGGGAAGAGTTCCTACAACACCTTTTAGACCCCTCTCTAAAAATCGAAAAACCGTACATGACACAACTTGTCTTGACGACCGATGGGCGGTTAACAACGGGAATGCTTGAGAGTGAAAGCCCCACGGAAATCGTCCTGAGGACTGCCGAAAACAAGCAAGTTGTGATGGCTCGCGACGATATCGACAGCATCGAAACCAGCGATCAGTCACTCATGCCGAAGTTTCTGCTCAGCGACATGACAGCCCAGCAGGCAGCCGACCTGTTGACCTACCTCCGCTCACTGGGAACAACTCCTGCAAGTAATGACTCCAGTTAAAAGTGATTGGCTCGAATGCTAGGTTGTATTAGCAACCACATTTCTCTGTGCAAACTGGCTTTATTGCACCGCCGCAACACGATGCCTAAGATATTGCTATGAATATTCCCAAGTTGCTCCGCATTTTGACAGTTTGCGTCGGCCTGATGGCTAACCTGGCTTGTAACCGCCAGCCTCCTTTTCGATTTCTCGCGATTGGCGATACGCCTTATTCTCATGAAGAGGAGCGTCAGTTACGGAAGCTTCTGAAACAATCCGAACAAGAAGATTTTTCGTTTCTGATCCATGTCGGCGATATCCAATCAGGGGACGATCCATGCACTGATGCGCTCCTGGACAATATGCGTGGGCTGTTCCAAAATTACCCCAAGCCAGTGGTTTATTCGATCGGTGACAACGAGTGGACTGATTGCCACGCAACCGGAGGAAAGCCACTCGAACAACTCGCCAAGCTGAGGCAGCAATTCTTTCAGGATCGTGAGGTTCTCAGACTCCAAGAACTGCAAACAGAGCATCAAAGTGTTTCTGCGCAGTTCGCGTCCTATATTGAAAACTACCGTTTCACCAAGTCGGGTGTGTTGTTTGTCGTCGTTCATGTTTGTGGCAGCAGCAATAACAAGCGCACGGACGATTCCGCCTCGATGGAAGAGTTTACCGAGCGTAATGCGGCAAACCTGTCCTTCCTTGAAGAAAGCTTCCAAGTCGCTCTCGAAAAACAAGTCGCCGGCGTTGTGATTGTGATGCATGCAAATCCGGACTTTGAAAACCACAAGTGGGACGGATTTCAAGAGACCATCGCATTGATCCAGAATTTTGTTGGAGAGTATCCAGGCCCGGTCGTCTGCATTCATGGTGATTCACATCATCACCGAATCGACCAACCGCTGCGAAATACCGACGGTGAACTCTTGGACAATTTCACCCGCATGGAGGTCTTTGGAAGTCCACACGTGATCGGTGTCGCTGCCACGGTTGATCCCAACAGCCCGGAAGTCTTTCATTTCGAACCCTATACCGTGCCGACAGATCCAGATGCCCTGCCAGCCGCCTCTGTCGACCAATGAGGCTTGAATCTGCACGCCTGGATCACCGACCCCACCACCGGTAAAAAGCCAGTCGCCCTTGTCTACCCACCGATACTGGTAAAAAGCACCGTTTTGCAATGGCTGCGCCAATTGCAAGCAAAACCGTCCTGCTTCTTCTGACTTCAACCCACGCGATTATTGGGACAAGATTCTGTGTGTAGAATCCACAATGTACTCCCAAGCCTGTTCGGGCTGAGTCTGCAGGATAAGGTGTGGACCCACAATCGGTTTCGCTATGACATCCTCTCGAAGTTCCAACATGGTTGTCGCGCGCTAACCCGGAACGAGTGCGTCATTCGTTGGACAGATGCAGGTAAC
>JAKVCB010000149.1 GCA_022448345.1 Pirellulales bacterium | reverse complement strand
GATGCCTACGACGTCTTCGCCAATCGGAAACCGAATCCCAAACATCTGTTGCAAACGAGCAACGAACGCTGCGGCGTCGACCGAGGTAATCGCTAGTGTGACGACCAACAAGGCTACCATTGTGACTGCACCGGACAGGAACCGCACAAGCCCTCTCCGCCAATAAAAACTCATCCAGAGCGGCAACAGGAATAGCGGGTAATAAATTGTGCCAAATGCCAGACCAAGCATCATCCCCGCAATTAGCGGACGACGGTAGGCGACGATTGCCCATACCAAAAGAGCCCCGGGCAGGGCGTGCGTCACACTACCTGTCCACATCGCTGTATAAGGAAGCAACATATAAAGTGTTGCTGCCGCAATTCCGGTTTTGATGTTGTCAAAGTGGCGTAAGCCAATCAATGCCATCCCCAATACGATCATAATCTGGGAAATGATCGCCACGACACGAGCGGTTACCGCATGAACCATTTGTGCCGGGTGCTGCACGCCAGTGACCACACCACCTTCATCCGTGCCTGCTTTCTCCAGTAGTTTCTCGGTTGATATATGCGGCAACAGATAAAGCAAAGGAAATCCGGGGCCATGCGTCTTCAGTGTATTGATCTCCGCGGGAGATGCCTCGAAGGAACTCAGCTCTGCCGCCCGCTTTGAACCGGCCAGATCATGGTCGTCGGGACGACCGGTAATCACATTCGCCATTAAAAACACCAGTAGCGAAATCCCGAGAAACGTCATTCCGCCAACGCTTAAATTAGTCTCGAGCAAGGGGCGCCGCACCATGGATGTGTCCAGCAGCAGGCGCAATAAGAATAACGCACTGACACAAATGAGCCAGATGTGGCCAAGATGCCCAATCAGGGACGCCTGTGTGTCAAAAGGAGCATACTCGGCACCATACTTGACCAAGAGCAGACCAGGTGCCAGAAAAATCAGCCCGATCAAATCAAGATTGCGTATGCTCCATAAACGACCAAATTTGAAATATAGCGCAATGGTCAACAAGGACGAGAGATAAAACCAACTCGTCGGGTCCAGCCGCTCATAGCGAAAAAGTATCTCGCCCATGGCACTTGTTTCGCAACAGGACGTAGCATAATGCGTTCGACACTCCATTTTGTCGACCTACAAGCCGGTGTGACAACCCCAGCGGGGGGCCGATCGCCATCTTTTTACCACCGCCCAAGGTCTCCAGCAGCCCGGTCCAACCAGAGCTCACCCGCCACGAACCCCCTTTTCATTACAATCCTAGCCCAACTTCAACGGCCTTAACGGTCCAGCCCACCTGGCTACTCGACGGTCGAAAGCCGGTCCTGAGCCTCTTCGGCCCAGGGGCTTTTTGGTGTCAAATCGCGAAAATGAGCCCAATGAATCAATGCCTCGCTGCAACGCCCCAACTGGTCCAAAAGCCGCGCCAGATGATAGTGAACGTCGGCGTAATCTGGGTGACAATCCAAGGCTCCTCGATATGCAGCTTCGGCAAGGTCAGGCTCGTTAAGTTCCACGAGTACACAACCTAGGTTAAGCCGCGCCTCGACATAATCGTCATCCAACTCAATTGCCATATAGAACCGCTCGCGGGCGGCCGGCAAATCACCCGTTTGGTACAGTACATTCCCCAAGGCAAAGTGGTCCTCAGCCGCACCACTGCCCGCAACCACAATCGACCGATGATAGTCCAAGGCACCTTGAAAGTCACCCTTGTCTTCAAGGTCACCCGCAAAATCGCGGAGTTGCTCAACGCTGCATTCATCTCCAGCTGGCAGGTTTTCTCTGTCGAACGGAATGGCCTGGACTGGGGAAGCAGCAGCCCCCTGATCCTCAGTCACATCAAAGTTCAGCAGCAATTGCCCGCTTGGTTCCGTCAAATCATCGCCGCGCCGCAAAAGCAATTGCTGCCCTTCTACAACTATGGGCAATTCGCACAGCGGCCTGGCTACTCCCGGTAAAACTCTGGTGAGTTCACCCATTTTCGTGTCGATACCAGCAAGCGAGCAGCCCGACTTCAAAATCTCGGCAAGGAGTCTTGCAACATGCAACTCCCCTGGTGCCAGATAGGCCACTCGATGTACTTCAACCGAAACAACCAAATAATCCCGGCGAACCCATCGTCGGATTGCAGATACCGAAATTCCCAGCAATTCAGCAAGCATGGCAGCGGTGTACAAGCCACGCACGTCTTCAGTTGGGTCTTCAATCACCACCGATTCGCTCCACGCCAGTATAAGAGGGATACCCGTTTCCGGGATTGGGTAGCCTCATTGTGACATATTTGACGCGATAGGGTGAGAGGGTCCGCAAGGGGAAGCAAAAACAGGACCGCTGCAACAGGTCCAAAAGGCCCATTCCCTGTGCGAAAAGACTTCTTTATTTCTTGATCGCTCGATTCGTCCTAACCGCACGAGTCGCAGCAAGGGGTACAAGGATCACACGGCACACGAACCGTTACTGTCTTTGGAACACGATACGTGTACGTGACTGGAACACGTTTACAAACCGTACGTGGCACTTCAATGGTTTCCTCACGGCATTCGTAACGGCATACACGAACCTCATAAGGCTCCACACGCTCTTCAGACACCATCCGGCAAACCGTGTAGGGAACCTTGCGGACACGCTCCTCGGTAATCATCCGACAAACTCGGACAGGCACTTTGCGCTCAATCCGTTCGGTAACTTGACGGCAAACCGTATATGGAACCTTGCGAACATGCTCTTCCGTCACCATCCGACAAGTTTGTACAGGTACCTTGCGGACCTGCTCCTCGTTAACCATCCGGCAAACCTGATACGGCACTCGCTCCACAACCTGCTGAGGAACGCACTGAGTCTCTGTCACTTGCTGCGCTACGACGTTCGGTCGCCACACACGCTGCGCAACCTGCTGTGTTGGCGCCTGATATCTGGCCCAACTGAGTCCACCCCGTTGGATTAAGGCTTGTCCGGTTTGGGGGTCTATAACCTCCGTAGAAGGCAGCCAAGCCAGACGGGGTGGGGAAACGACACCTGGCACAGCCACACACTGGGTTCCCCAACATCCCTGGTCTTGCAAAACGGTACGACAAGTCGTCACGGGCCGCATGACGGTGCGGGAAACCTGACGCTCAGCGGTTTCCCAAACCGGTCGCTGTACACAATACCGCTCTTCGCGACAGCTGGTTTCCCAAACCGGTCGTTGTACAGAATATCGCTCTTCACGCTCGCACGTCTCGCTGACAGTCCGAACCTGATCATAACTGCAATCGCGGACCACGGTCTCCCACACTGGCCGCTGAACGCAATAGCGTTCTTCACGCTCGCACGTTTCGCGAACTGGCTTAAGAACCGTATAACGGCGCTCACGAGCTTCTGTTTCCCAGACGGGCACGCGACGCACAACCTGACGCTGCTCGCATACTGTTTCCTGCTCAATCCGATAGCAAGTGACTTCCCGCTCCTCGTAGACCGTCTTGCAAACGACGCGATATTCCTGTCCACAGGCCCCTGATGCTTCACCCAGATTTGCACCAAAGGCTGTCAACGCCAACCCACTCAAAATAATAAGCCTACGAATTGTCATGCAACCGACCCGTTTGATGGTTTTGAAGATTCCGTTTGCTGCGTTAAAGATGTTGTCCGCGTCCAAGCGAGACCCGACAGCGCTTGAATCCCTCTAGCGCAAAACCCTTCGTCTCAACTCTGCAGGATAAACCGCCACAAGGCAAATGACTAAAGACCTGTTTGGAAGCTATCACGCTCTCCAAGTTCTGACCGAATAACAACTTGCGATTGAAAAAAATCTTCAAGTCTAACCCCCATTGAACCGACAGCCGAGTCTGGCACAAGCGGACAACGTCCTGAACATTCATAGAAATTCTGCCTGCGAAACATCACAACCAATACAATCCAAAGAAGTTGTCCGCACTCAAAACGCTAACCGGGATAAATTGGCCATCGCCTACAACGCTGCAAGGTGTCAAGGAATACCCTGCAAATGCTCAAGCGTTCGTTTCGCCTCGGCCTGCACATGCGGGTCGATTCGGGATTCATACAATTCGGTTCGATTTGCAGTGGCAATTTTCTCCAAGGCCTCTACAAGAGATGACAAGTCGGACTCGGAACTCTGCCGGGCAAGTTCAACAGTGCCTTGCATTGCGTTGTTCATGATGACTGCCCGCTTGACAAACTGTGACTGCGGGTCGGGCTCCTCGGTTGCGCTACCCAGCTGTTCGCTATCGAGCATCTCGACCAGTGTTTCGATCGCAATCACATTGCCTCGTTGAGCCAAGGCAACAGCTGCATTGTAGCGCGTGTCGGGATGGGGGTCGCCTATCATGATCTCCAACTGTTTCATCATGCCTGGGGTCCCGATTCGCCCTAACGCAAACGCTGTCTCCGAGCGAATCAGGTCATTTTCGTCATCCGCAAGTAGAATTAAGGTTGGTTCGAGTACAGCATAGTCTGACAGGCTGCTTGGATTCTCTTGCTGCAAATGATAACCAAGCACCGCTATCGCCTGGATGGCGCCTCGCCGGACCCATTGTTCGCGCGGGTCGCGAGAGGTTGTTGCCGCCTCACTGAGCACCTCTAACCCATCTGCCACTTCAAATTCTCCCAACGCACGACAAAGAAAATAGCGTAAATTCACTGCTCCAGGTTCCATTCCACCCGGAGAAGTCGCTGTCATCAACTCGCGTTGGAGAATCTCCGCAAGTTGCGTTGCGGCAACCGAGTTTTGGCGAAATTCTGTATGGCGACTGTTGCGAAGCATATCGGCTAGTTCGTTGGCCCGCTGCCAACGCGCCGGTCCAGAACCTTGCAATCCCTGGACGACATCTTCCGGACGAGTCGAAGCATGGTGGGCAATCCAGCTAAACATGAGCCAAACCGCTACAATCACGACCACAATGATCCCGGGAATCACAAATAACTGCAAAATGAACCCTGCCGACGGCGGCTCCACTGGCGGCAATTGGTCGTCGGGGTAATGGGGCCCTGACGGGGGACCCGTGGAATCACTGGATGGACTCGGATCGGACATGGTTGCTGATCGCTCGAAGGATTGGAAATAAAAGAATCTGGGAACTGGTTGGTTCCGTAGTCACCACCCTCTAGAATCTAACATCGGCGACCCTGCGCCTAGCACCCCCCTCCCCAATGCCTGCCAATCATGTATCGTCTCAGTGTTTCACTCGATTCCCCAGCCAAAAACCTGGCCCTCGATGAGGCCCTGCTGGACTGGGCCGAAATGCAACCGGGTGGTGTGGAACTTGTACGTCTCTGGGAACCCGACGTGCCATTTGTCGTTGTCGGTCGTTCCTCCCGACTGGAACAGGAAGTCGATCTTGCTGCCTGTCAACAACAGGGGGTTTCTGTCTTTCGGAGATCCAGTGGTGGGGCCGCTATCGCTACGGGGCCAGGTTGTCTGATGTATGCCGTTATCCTCAGTTACCATCAGCGGCCCGAACTCCGCCCCATCGATCAGGCCCATTCCGCCGTACTGGATCGGATGCTCAAGGCGGTTCGACCACTTGTCCCGAATGTCGCTTGCGCCGGCACAAGCGATCTCATCTTGCAAACCTCACCTGCGGGGCAAACCTCACCTACGTGCAAGAATCGAGGATGGAAATTCTCAGGCAATAGCATGCGGGCTAAACGGAATCATTTTCTCTATCATGGGACGCTGCTTTGCAACTTCGATCTGTCGCTCATCACCACTTGTTTACGCACACCACCACGACAACCGGAATATCGGGAACAGCGTTCGCACGACCAATTCGTGGTTAACTTGTCCGTCCCAATCGAAACACTTCGCGAAGCAATCTTCAAATCCTGGGAAGCCCATGACTTTTTAACCAACTGGCCTCGTGAGCAAACATTCAAACTAGCGACCACACGCTACCTTCAGGAAAGCTGGACTCGCCTTCTTTGACAGCGACGCTCAAACGACCATCTAACCCCGCTGATGACAACCGTTGGTGGTGATTGTGATACCTCTTCCAGGACGCCTTGCCAGTACATTGAATCTGAATCACGCTCTTCCAGAGATAGGGCGTCGCAATAAGCAAGTTTTTCTGCCTCGAGTTACCCCTTACTTGGAAGACACATTTCCACCGCTATAACCAACACGTTTCAACAACCTATTCGACTGACGATTGAAACCAATTCCAAAGATTATCCGATCCTGCAATCGATCGAGGCAATAGTTTCTACGCTCTCGGCGCCGGAAAAAATTCTCGACTGCAACCACACACATGTCGAACAAACCTGTTTTTCCACTGCAGAACTCGTAGACGCACGCTGGCCAATGCCATTGCATTACCGGAAGAAACCGACACACTCCAGGCTCGGCAACAGAAACATGTCGCTCCATTCGACAGCCACGAGTTGCTACCCAAAGACTGCTTGTTTGAGATCGAACACAGGAATATCAGGGCGCACGGGATTCGTTTCTTTCTGGACACCCCACCGGTTACCAAAAACCATGGGGTCCAGGGAAGCCGTCGGCTAAAGGTCCTTCATGTACCTGCTGAAATCAGGCAATACGCTCGCTGGCTTCCCCGATTTCGAGCGGTTTCTCATTGGACCTCCATTCACCGGAAGGATCGCGGAAGTGACAAACGGTTGAGGTCACCCACACAACCCCTTGAGCAATCTCTCGGTGAAGGTGACAATTCGGGGCACCATGCACCGCCGGCCCCTACTAGAATTGCTGAACCGATATCAGCACCGCTACCCAAATGAACAAGGGGTGATTGATAAAATTCGCCGACTGGTCGAAAGCCGGGATGATTGTTTTGAGCGGTCTTGCCGGCCTGGTCATCTCACCGGATCGGCATGGATCCTTGCAACGGATCGACGACGCATCCTGTTGACCCACCACCGCAAACTCAATCGCTGGCTCCAGTTGGGAGGCCACGCCGACGGTCAAATCCACGTTGACCAAGTAGCACTTCGCGAAGCCCAGGAAGAATCGGGACTCCAACAATTCCGATTTGTCCTCCAAAATCAATCGTTGCTCCCCCTCGACGTCGATGTTCACACAATTCCAGAGCGGCGCGACCTATCTGGAAAACTTATTGAAGGCGCCCACGAACACCACGATATCCGGTTTCTGCTGATTGCCGAATCGGACGATCCCCTTCAGGTGAGTGATGAATCTCATGCTCTACGATGGTTCACACCATCGGAGGTCGAAGCCCTGACCCGCGAAGAAAGTCTCCTCCGTATGCTCTACAAAGCCCAACCGTGGATGGCCTGATTCCCACCGTACAACCAATCCAGCGATTGTCGACGACCAGTTTTCGAACGCTCTGGTCACTGACCGAACCCACCCACCGGGCCGCCTAGCATAGATTCATAGGATTCCGGTATCCTGGTATCCACCCACATACCGTTCGTCTTTGCCTGTTTTCATGAAAGCTTGACATGTCTGCATCTTTGGGACACAAAAAGATCCACCGTCATGAATTGCCCGAGGGCGAGGTTCTCTGCGAGCACTGTACCGCTAAATGCTGCCGTTATTTTGCGATGGTCATCGACACTCCCGAGACAGTTGCCGATTTTGATTACATTCGTTGGTATTTGCTACACGACAAGGCCACCGTCTTCAAGGAAGATGGTGACTGGTATCTGCTTGTACACACGGTGTGCGAGCATTTGCAACCCGATCATCGCTGTGGTATCTACGATACACGCCCCCAAATCTGTCGAGACTACACCACCAAGGACTGCGAATACGAAGATGATTGGACGTACGATTTCTATCTGGAAACGGCTAATCAAGTCCTCGAGTACACAGAGGCTGTACTCCAAAAGAAGGGACAAAGTATCCGCAGCCCAAAACCACCTTTGCTGTCAATCGTTTCATAGCCACTCCTACGAACCAACACACCATGGGTAAACCTTCAATCCAACCGAGAACGCTGAAAGGGTTTCGGGACTTTCTCCCGGAAGCAATGATCCCGCGCGAACGGCTGATGGAAATCGCCCGCCGTGTTTATCGATCGTACGGCTTCAGCCCCATCGATACCCCCGCCTTGGAATACCTGGAAGTCTTGCGTGGCAAGGGAAGCGACGAAACCGATAAACAACTCTACCAATTTGAAGATTCTGGCGGCCGATCGGTCGGCATGCGGTTCGATCTGACTGTTCCATTGGCCCGCTTTGTCGCTCAACACATCGGAGATTTAGGCACTCCGTTCAAACGCTACCATATCGCCACGGTCTGGCGAGGCGAGAATACGCAGCGGGGGCGTTATCGCGAATTTATGCAGTGTGATTTCGATACGATCGGCACGCTGAGCCCGGCTGCCGATGCAGAAACAGCGATTGTCATCCACGACCTGTTACGCGAAATTGGATTTGAAAAATTTACCATTCACATCAATAACCGATTAGTACTCTCTGGATTTCTGGAAAAACTTGGTCTTGAAAACCAGGCAAACGAGGTGCTTCGGGGACTCGACAAGTTAGTAAAAATTGGACCCGATCGCGTCATTGACGAAATCCAACAGACAGCCCATGCCACGATGCAACAGGCCAGGCAGCTTGTGGCCCTAGCCGATCTACAAGGTTCCAACGACCAGATCCTCGCCCAACTGCACAATTTGGTCGCCGGTAACAATCGTGGCGAAGAAGGAGTCCAGCGGCTAGCCGATCTCCTCGCCAACGTTACCGCTGGCGGCGTTGCAAAGGAACGCCTGAAACTCGATCCTTCGATCGCGCGGGGCCTCGACTATTACACTGGCACCGTCTACGAAACCGTACTCGACGACCTGCCCGCCATCGGCAGCGTCGCGAGTGGCGGTCGATACGATAGTCTTGCCGAACTCTATACCAACCAGCAATTACCGGGCGTCGGCGCCTCACTCGGACTCGATCGACTGCTCGCTGCGATGCAAGAACTCGGGATGATCCAAACGACTCGCACACCCGCCGAAGTCTTTGTGCCCTACTTCGATGCGCAACGTCTTGGGGATTATCTCTTGTTGGCCTCCCAGGTTCGTGCTTCCGGTTTTGGAGTGGAGGTTTTCCCGGAGCCCAAAAAACTTGGAAAACAGTTGCAATATGCCGATCGACGCGGCTTTCGTGCTGCCCTGATCGCTGGACCTGACGAACTCGACAATGACCAATGCCAGGTGAAAGATCTCTCTAAAGGCACCAGTACAACCGTCCCACTCGACAATCAGGCGGCTGCCATCATTACCGAACTCCGTCGGTTTGTCGCCTTCTAAGGCCACGACCACACCGCAGCGAACCCGGTTGGTTTGCCAACTGCCGTTTTCGGGTGAATGCCCCGACCTCCGAGCCAAATCGGGGCAGGAATGGCTTTGGTGCCCTGGGCAAACTCGTTTGGCAAGAGCTATCCGTTAAGTTAGAGTGATAGGTAGCCGGGGCCGTTGGGCCCCACCGATTCCACCTCACCGCCGAATACTCTCAACAGGGACAACCTGCTGGGTTTTTGGATGGGTACCATATTTCTACTCAGCAACATTCTGCCTCGCTTCTCGTTGCTCGCAGCGAGTGAAAGTCCCACGTATGGCCTCTCCTGGGGCTTAATTCTGCTGTCCATCGTCCTCGGGCTGCTGGTAACCCTCAAGTCGAGTGGTCGCAAAACGGAAGTCAAAAAACGCGGCACGAGTTTCGACAAAGAGTAGCCTTCTGTGCACTAATTGCAACCTGTCGTCAGGCTGCGC
>JAKVCB010000148.1 GCA_022448345.1 Pirellulales bacterium | reverse complement strand
TAAAACGTTGTTGTTCCAGAGCCCGAACTTACGATTTGGCCACTCTTTTCGTTGACGACATCGCCGAGGATGTCTGTCGTGCCTGTAAAGAACATCACTCCCGAATTCATCCAGCCACCGTTGGCAACAAATTGCCCACGACCTTCGATCATTCCGTCTGGCAGGTTCGTGAGATCCTGTTCAAAACGTATCTGGCCGCCAAAATTATTGATCTCGCCCGTATTGGTATTTCCAGCCCCGGCAAATCGCAGGCGTTCTGCAGGCATGGCCTCCACTTCGCCAGAGAACGTGTTGATAAGGGCAGTACCCAACGCAGCATTTCCATAAAGCACACCAGAGTTGGTTAAGGTCACTTCCGTTAAATCAACCGCACTGTTTTGTAGCGATGTCAGGCTCGACGCAGCGGTATAGCCGTCGTGGCGAAGGTTGCCAGCCATGGACCCTGAGCTTGCGGTGATAGTGCTGAATTCCTCCAGCGATGTTTGTCCGAACTCAAATCTCCCTCCGGTCAGGTTCACCGTTGCGGATGTGCCAATCGATGTAGTACTGCCGACCGTGACCAGGCCGCCATCGGCGACATTTAGTATTCCGGTGCCATCGCGCCCAACGTGCAGGTTGTTTAAGTTGTTCCACGTTGATCCGATGCCGGTTACGGTTACGGTGCCTGTTCCGTCAGTGCGATGGCCAATGTAACCGTCCACATTAGAGACCACTCCACCGGCGGTAATGTTCAGCGTGCCGGTGCCGTTGTGCCCGGCGTGCAAGTTATTTGAATGACTCCAGCTTGACCCGATGCCGGTTACGGTTGCCAGGCCGATTCCATCAGCATGGTATCCAAGGTAACCGTCTGTATCAGAGACCAGGCCGCCATCGGTAACGTTCAATGTTGCAGAGCCACTGACTCCTAGATTGAAATCGCCTGAATTATTCCAATGGGACCCCGTGCCGGTGACCGTTGCTTCTGCGGTTCCATCGGATTGTGTAGCAAGGAAACTATCGGCAGTGGAGACGAATCCGCTGTCCTCAATGTGCAAACTGCCGCTGCCCGACCAACCCACATTAAAAAAACCGGAACTAATCCACTTCGAGTCCGCACCGGCAACCGTCGCGACACCTATTCCTCCGGGGTAGGTGCCAATAAAAACAGATTCATTGGTAACAACGCCACCTGCCTCCACATTGAGTGTTCCGTTTCCCCGCTCACCTAGGTATAGCTTTGGAGTCAACCACTGCGAACCTGTACCTGCGACGGTGGCGTGGCCTGTGGAGCCATTATCCAGGCCAATAAAATTGAGCGCTGGACTGGAAACCATGCCGCCGTCGGTAATGTTCAGAGTACCGGTACCACCGTCGCCTACATTCAGGATGCCCGTATTGTTCCATAGTGACTCTGCACCAGTAACGGTGACAACGCCGGTCGCCGATGACAGGTAGCCGATAGAACTAACCTCACCATTTTCAAGCCTGCCGCCATCTTCGATGGTAATGGTGCCGCTGCTGCTGTCACCAACGTACAGGTAGGCGGAATTTTCCCATTTGGAATTGGCACCGCTGATGGTTACCTGGCCGGTTGAACCGTTGCTGTAGCCAAGATAGCCATAGCTACTGGCGACGCCCCCGCCGGAGAACGCCTTCAGTTGTCCGCGCTCATTCACTCCAATCTTGAGGCCTCCTGGTACGGCGAAGTTTGCCGTGTTGGAAATTGCCAGCTCCGGAAAATCGTCTGCGCCATCACCATCGATACTGAAAGAATTCGTGCCTGGAGTGAATAAGCCACCTAGGCCATTGACGTTCAAAACCCCATCGTAAAAATTGAACGTGCCGGCATCGCTATTGTCAAAGGATCCGGTCGTCAGGGTGCCGCCATCGAGGTTAAGTGTTCCCGTGTCCCACAGCCTGGTCATGTCCGTAACCGTCACCAGGCCACCGTTGTAAATATTTAATGTTCCGGTGCCACCGACCGCTGACTCCTTTCCCCCAATCCACAAATCGTCGCCGCTGTTCCACCGTGAGCCCTCTCCAGTGACAGTGGCCAGGCCAGAGGCACCCGGGAGTTGACCTAGATAACCATCGGAAGAATTAGACACCAGCCCGCCCGCCTCAACGTTCAGCGTGCCGCTACCTCGCGTTCCCAAGTACAAAGCCCCCCGATTGTCCCAAGATGAATCCGTTCCACTGATGGTTATTTCACCGCTTGCGTTCGTGTAATAGCCGGCAGATGCGTAGCTTTTATTGAGAAGCTTACCGCCATTGGTGACATTCAGCACGCCACTACCAGAGAGCCCTACAATCAGGTTCTGGTCGTTATCCCAGATTGAGTCCGTACCAGTGACGGTTGCCACGCCCGTCGCCCCCAGGTAGTGGCCGATGGTACCTGTGTCGTCATTAAGAACGGTTCCGCCGGCCTGAACACTCAGTGTACCGCTTCCAAATTCTCCAATTTTGAGCTTCCCGGAAATCCCCCAGGGATCCGGTTGCAGGCCACCTCCTCCTGGTGTGACATCACCGGTAGTGAGTACGGTCGCCCAAGCCGATCCCCCACAGGAGACAACAATCAGCAGGAAAGTACAGCAAGGTCTAAAAGCAAACGAACAGCCCACGGGCATTGACTCCGGCAAGAAAGGACACTTTTTGGGCAAACAATAAGTCCCATTATGAACCGTCTCGCACCCAGGGACAAGTTTTTCCGCCCCTATTCCGGAAGGCACCTCTCGTGGGCTACTCGCCAGGAATGCGTGGGGGGAACGAGTCCGTCTGCAGTTTGAAACGAACCGGAAGATTGGCCATGGTCGTTGATATCTTTCAGATTCGTAGAGAAGGCGGAGGGGTAAGCCAGCCTGACTTCAACTGCTCGTGAGCCCTCGATACCGGCTTTAAGGCCCCACCTGTCCACCCGGCCGGTTAAGGGAAGTCTACGTCGGTAAGTTCTCCATCACTGACCGCCGCCAGCCTTCCCAGCGCATCTGTGGTAATATTGCGATCAATTGAACCTACATGCCCGTCAAGAAACACAAAGTGAATCACCGTTTGGTGTTCACTTCCAAATTTTGTGCGGGAGACGTCTTCCGGACCTGTGGCTATGCCTCCTGCCGCGGTACCAAATATCGCATGTGGGCTGTCACCAGAAAATATTGCGGTATCTCCAAGCTCCCAGTGAGGTCGGTATGACCCGGCAACGTTCTGCGAGCTGATATGTTTTTCGCCGATGGCGATCGTCTTCGATAGTCCATCCTGTACTTTCTTTGCACTACAGCGGGAGTAGGTGTAGATTGGCCCTGCGTTACGGCGTAGATTTTCGAAAAATTCCTCATTGAGCACTTCCGATGCCTTACTGCGGGGCAGCCCAAGCTGATAACCAAGCATAATATCTCCTCGACCCGCGTTGCCAACGTAATCACCCCCCGCAGCACTTCCCCGCACCAGGGGTGCATCATCATCATTGTCAAAATCTCTTGTAGCGTCTGGCGATCGCCGACTCGGACAAAAGAAACTGCCCACCGGTGTACGCATTGAGATAATATTCGCCGGGTCATCTACCCTTTGCTGATTGTGATGGCTTTGATATTGGTCATTGGCCTCTACAAACGGCAGCAGGCGGAAAGCCCAGGACACAGCAAATGGGCCCAGGCTCTCGCGGCCAAGTGGGTACCGTTTGTTAACGTCATGATAATTTTGTGTGGCAAGTCCTAATTGTTTTAAATTATTAATGCACGTACTTCGCCGTGCAGCTTCTCTGGATGCCTGTACTGCCGGCAGCAGCAAAGCGATTAGAATCCCGATGATGGAAATCACAACCAAAAGTTCAACCAGGGTAAATCCCTTTGGTTGTAATACGCCTTGTTTTTGTGGGTGACGCACACCGTCTGTATTATAACGTTGGTTCATTTTGGTTGGAGTAACCAATAGGTGGGAAAAAGCCGCTCTGGCAGTAGGTAGCAAACAGTCTGCCAAAGCGATGTACGGTATTCCGAACGAACAATGGTTGCGACAAAACAAACGTTGCTCAAATTCAGAGCAGGCCAATATAATCAATCCAGCCACTACAAATCCAGATAGTCGCAGCAAAAAGATGCAAGCCTGGTTTTAACGGTTCGTTAAAAACGCGACCTCCACTCCTGTTCTGCCAATCGTGGGCGTTTAAGAAAACTGTTTAAGCTGAACGTCCAGGTAGAAACTTCCCGGGAGTCGGGCCAGCAGGGCGCCGGCACGCACAATAGAACCCCTTTTGATTTGCCGGCCTGTTTAATTGCGAGTCTGGACATTTCTGCCACAGCCTGTTGCCGCACAGGGACGGGCTGAAAACCGGTTCTCGCTATCGTTTCATTGGCGATAGCCGCAGCCATGTCCTTGATGATGGGAAAACGTCGCAAGGTGTCGTTTAATGGTGACATCAATGCTTCTGGAAAAATGCCCAGCCAACTGGCGACAAGCAGGTCCTGCCGGAAGGAGTCCGACTTGCCAGCTATCCGCTTGCTTGTCCCATGCTCGTTTCGGGATCGGTCTATCACTTTATTGCGGTAGCTCCCTCCGCCCTCAGGGCCAGTTCGGTCCCTAGGCGATAATCTTGTCAATCACCTGACCACTCACATCGGTAAGGCGGAAGTCGCGCCCAGCGTAGCGGTAGGTCAATCGCTCGTGGTCAAAGCCCATCAAGTGCAAAATGGTCGCGTGCAAGTCGTGTACATGAACCGGATTTTCGACGACCTTCGAGCCGAATTCGTCGGTTGCCCCATAGGCCAATCCTCCCTGTACCCCACCCCCGGCCAGCCAAACGGTAAAGCCCCAGTGATTATGATCGCGACCATTGATGCGTCCCTGGTTGACCCCCTTTTTAGGCAGTTCGACCGTAGGAGTGCGACCAAATTCCCCTCCCCATAGCACAAGGGTTTCATTCAACAGGCCACGTTGCTTGAGATCTTTTAAAAGTGCCCCAATCGCCTGGTCACATTCTTTGGCCAGTTGTCGATGGTTTTTCTCGAGGTCATCATGACTATCCCAGGGTTGATCCTTGTTGTGCCACACCTGTACGTAACGAACCCCTCGTTCCACCAGACGACGTGCAATCAGGATTTGACGAGCCTGCAATCCAGGTCCGTACAAGTCGAGTACATGCTGCGGTTCGTTACTGCAATCAAACGCATCACTGGCATCCGATTGCATACGATACGCCAATTCGAACGATTGGATCCGAGCCTCCAATTGGAGGTCTTGTTGTCGGGCAGCCAGATGCCGACTGTTTAGACGGGCCAGTAGATCGAGTTGCTGTCGCTGGTCTTGAGTTGTCATGCGATGATTGTGGATGTTCTCGATCAACTTCTCCACTTGAGTGTGCTGCGTGTCGATATAGGTTCCTTGATAGGCGCCCGGCAAAAATCCGGCCTGCCAGTTCTGCGATTCCTGAACAGGATAACCATTGGGACACATCGAAATAAACGCGGGCAAATTCTCGTTGTCGCTTCCCAGACCGTACGTCACCCAGGCGCCGACACAGGGACGAATCAGGCGAGGTTCTCCACAATTCATCATCATCAACGAAGGCTCATGATTGAACGAGTCGGTTCGCATCGAACGAATCACCGCAATATCGTCAATCGATTCGGCTACATGAGGAAAGAGTTCGCTGACCTCCAGGCCGCTCTCACCATGCCGGTCAAATCGAAAAGGTGAAGGAAAAATTGCGCCGGTGGGGCGTTCTGTTTTGGGATTGCCTCCGGGAATGTTACTTCCTGCGTAGCGGGCCAATTGCGGTTTGGGGTCAAACGTGTCAAGGTGCGATGGCCCACCGTTCATGAAAAGGTGAATCACGTGCTTTGCTTTGCCTTGAAAATGTGGTGATTTCGAGACAAGCGGATTCCGTGCCCGCTGGTCGGAATGGCCCACCCCCGTCGGCATTACCTCCGCCAATGCCAAGGCGCCCAGGCCCATGCCACTGCGGTGGAGAACTTCTCGGCGGGTCAAAGAATCGTGGTTCATTAATTCGAAATAAAATCCGGTTAGCGATCTGCGGCCGCAGGGCAGCTAATTTCCGTAGCAATAGGCGCTTCTCGCCATTTTTTCGAAACCAACGATCACTCCACTGGCGATGTTGGTTGGCCTAATCGAGGAATGCAAATTCATTACTCATTAACAAGGTGTGCGCAAAGCGCGCCCAGGGATCAAACGGTTTGGCAATGGCCAGGTTCTTATCCGCCTTGCGATTAACTTGTGCGGCCGTAAGATAACGCCCACCTAATTCTAATTCTTCCTGTTCCGGATTGCGAGCCAACACCAAACGATAGAGTTGACGCATTCGTGCGGTTGTGTCCTCAATCGCTGAAGTTCGTTTCGCCACGCGGTCGGCTACATCCTGGGCAAACTTACTGTTCAACAAGTACAGGGCTTGCTGAGGAACGGTCGTGTGGGATCTCTGAGGCGCGTGGGTATCGGGGCTGGCAAAATCAAAAGTGCGAAATATGGCAGGAAGGTTTTGCCGATCAATAAATGCGTAAAGTGTGCGCCGGTTACTGGGGGGCCATTTTTCAATTCGCACCGAAGCCCCGCCCATGGTGAAGTCAAGGTCCCCGCTCACCAACAGTAGCGAATCGCGCAAAGCCTCGAAATCAAGCCGTCGCCGGCGGGAGTGGCTCAGCAATTGATTGTCGGGGTCCATTTCTGCTGCACGGTTCGAAACCGTGCTACTCTGCCGGTAAACACTCGAGATAACAATACGGCGAATGAGCCGCTTGATTGACCAATGATCCTTCTCGATAAAAGTCGCCGCCAGGTGATCGAGCACGTCGTGGTGTACCGGCTGATCACTACGCAAACCAAAATCGCTGGGTGTGCTGACCAGTGGCTTGCCAAAGAGATGGCTCCAAACCCGGTTGACCAGTACACGAGCCGTCAGCGGATTTTCAGCGTCGGCGACTCGTTCAGCGAGTTCACGTCGCCCACTCCCCTTAACGAACAGCGGGCTGCCTTGGCTGAAGTAGGAGAGGAACCGCCGGGGAACAGGTTTTCCCTGAACGTCCGGATTGCCACGAATAAGGACGTGACCGTCTTTCGGGGACTGCAATTCTCCCAGTTGTGGTGGCAAGCCCTCTTGTTCGTGTTCCGGTGAATTCAGAAACACACCGTACAACGCATAATAATCCTCTAGCGAAACAGGGTCATACACGTGATCATGACAGCGGGCGCAGCCGACCGTCAAACCCATTATGCCGCGAAATATCACATCAATTCGGTCATCGATAATATCGTGTTTGTTCGTGATGAAACGACGCCCCAAGGTCAGAAAGCCAACCGCTGCCAGATCTTCGCTTTGAGCGGAACCTTCCATTAAATCTGCAGCTAACTGCAATCGCACAAACCGGTCGTATCGCATATCACCGTTAAGCGCATCCACAACCCAGTCGCGATACCGATATGCGTGTGAATATTCACGGGCAGCTTCAAACACATATCCCTTCGTATCACCATAACGGGCAACATCCAACCAGTGCCGGCCCCACTTCTCACCATACTGGCCTGAAGCCAGAAGACGGTCGACGACACGTTCGTACGCTTCGGGGGATTGATCCTCTTGAAACCGCTGAACTTCCTGTGCGGAGGGTGATAAACCGACCAGATCATAGTAGAGTCGGCGCAACAAAGTCCGCTTCCCGGCAGAAGGTGCCGGGCCCAAGCCGTGTTCGCCCAACCGCCGGGAAATCAAACGATCGATGGCCGTTCGAGCCCATGGCTGCCCGTCCTCAGGGAACAACCTGCCCTGTTGACTGCCTGAAATGCCCAGTGATCGTCTGCCTGGGAAAAGAGTCCGACCATATCGGGAGATCTCGACTCGGCGAGGGGAGTGTGTTTACCATACACGGGTACCATTGCGACGCTCAATGAGGTCACCAGGAAGCTACGCAAGGCCTTCGACGACATAGAGTCACTCTACTTCTGTAACAGAACAGTCCGCGCAAACAGTACACCAGAAATTGGATCGCCTTTAAACAACGCCCTTTCACCATTGTCGTTTAACCATTGGAATAACTCAACCATTTCTGACGATCGGGCAACCAGCGAAGGGTGTTGCTCCACATTTATCTTTTGAAAAGGTCTTTTTTGCAAGCAACACAGCTTCGTGTTGGCCACCGCGGGTCGTTAGAATGCCCTAACGGTGCATCCGAGTCGCCTGTAGTGGCAAAAAAAGTCTGTATAACCTGAGCACCAGGTCCCGTGTGACTCATGCGCGCAGCCGAAGACATTCCTGGCTCATTGGATTCTGTCAGCCTGGCTAGGATCACGTTGCACTGAGGAATGGCATCGATACCAAGTATCTCTTTGGCAGAGAGGAGTGAGCCACTCTTTTGGAAACGAAGACCGCGGCTGAGCTGGTCCTACGCATGATCTGCTTAGTCACATTTGGGTTTACAGGACTGAGCTACCGATCGAACGAGTTTACAACCTTCGCAAACCGCAATCGGCCCACGGGCTAAAAGGCGGAGCGTGCGTGGCAAACCAGCAAGGGAGACGCCTTTTCCCAGTTCTTACGCATAGCGGCGCAATCTGGCCCGAGCCCCACGACGCGGGCCGGAATGGATAAAACTGCCGTCGCTGAGGATGACAACCCGTTTGAAGAATATCTTTAGCGCCTCCAAGAATGAGCGTGACGGGCCGGTACTTATGCCGTTAAGGCCTGTTTTTCTGGTTCGCAGCAGAAAAACGGGCTAAAGGCCTGAGGCATCCGCTGAAGGCCTATCGTGGTCTAACGGCGATGCGACGGCTACAATATCCACAAATGCCATCGTGTTAATTTCAATTTTGTTTTAAGGAGCTTGCTAATGAAGTTGCCAACTTTCTTATTTATTGTTTTCGCCTTGTGGTCTACCCCTCTTACCCAGGCAGGAAGCTATCTGAAAACCGACGGGGCGATTATCGCCCTTTTGACAACCAGTGGAAATCCTCACGCTTACAGCGGAACCATTAACACCGGCCATTATTTGGGGGATGCCAACCTTCGGTCGGCGAACCTGCAGGATGCGGAACTTTCTGGTTTGAACGCAAAAAGGGCGGATTTTTCTGGCTCGAACCTGAAAGGAGCCCACTTTAACAGTACCTATATGGAACGTGCAAAATTCGTCGGTGCAATACTGACCGACGCTGACCTCACCAACGGCAACCTGCTACGCGGAGATTTTACCAATGCAGACTTAAAGAGGGTGAAGTTCAATAATGTGAATCTGCACTTTGCCAACTTCTCTGGAGCAAGCCTGATGGGTGCGGACTTGACCGGTGCAAACCTGCATAGCGCGTTGATGGATAACGCGATCTTTGATCACAACACAACGCTCTATGGGGGTCAAACCGTTGGTGAACTTGGTTTCAATGCAGCCGAGCTAGAGACGTTTCTTAATGATGAGCGAAGCGCGCAGGGTGCTGCAAACCTGACAGTCATTCCCGAGGCAAGCACCCTATTGCTCGCTGCCATGGGACTGGTTGCCTGGGGGCTGACTCGGACAAACTCGTTCTTTTAAAAAATATTACCCACGGCGAATTGTCGGAGACACGCCTGTGGAAGGTTCGAACAAGCCTCCTATGAACGAGGTACGACCATCGGGATTCAAATCCACACACCCTGAAAGGGGATTCGGAAAGAGCAGCCCAGAAGCACCACTGGCAGGTGACCAATGAGGACTTCAAAAAACAGGTGCAGCGGGCCCGCGGACGAGGTTGG
>JAKVCB010000147.1 GCA_022448345.1 Pirellulales bacterium | reverse complement strand
TCGGTTAATTTCCAGGCTCCGCGACCGAGCGTCCCAACCACCATCACATCATCCGCCGCATCGAAATCCAGATCCCAAACTGGAGCATTCGGCAAGCTGGCCCCCACCTCAAACCACCGGTGATCAGGATTACTTAAAAGCGAAGCAAATACCCCAATATTGGTCCCAACCACAACTGCACTGTCGTTGAGGCCAGGCATGAATTCAAGCGACAGCAGCCTGGCAACCTTCACTCCGGTCGAGTCGATTAACTGGTACAAGTCTCCCGTGATATCGGTCCACGTGTCTCCCATATCCCTGGTGGAATAAATGGTGCTGTCGGTGATCGCAAACGCGTTGGTGTAATCCTCCGTATTCATGATGATGTCGCGGATAGGTTCTGGCACACCACCACCAGGAGCCGTTTGAACAAAGGTCTGAAGTCCCATAACCTCCTTCCGAACCCAAACGGACCCATCCGGAGCCCCGGCATAAATAACATCTTTATTGTCGATCCCATCTTTGCGGCCACCGTAATCGAGCGGATTGCCCTGGTAGCCTGAGGTTGTCGTCAAACCTGCCAGGACCCGAGAAACGGTCTCGCCCTGATCGAACGACTCGTAAAGACCGTTGGCACCGCCAATCACCATCCTGTTTGGATTGACGTTGTTCAACTGAACGGGCGTAACATTTTGCTGCCACTCAAGGGCAGGGCTTCCCGGCAAATTGTCCAAGGCCGGAAACTCGGTCGACAACAAATGACCCTCCCGGTCCCAGGTAGTTTTTGAAATCGACGCAAATCCACCAGCGGCACCTAAATCACCAACGCGAAAACCACCGGCGCGAAAACTACTGTAGCGAACAGACCGTTTTTGATGGGCCAACGACATCGTGTCGACGGCAACGTCACCCGCCTCCATCGGCATGAGGGTTACCCACTCGGTTCGATCGGAGGTAAATTGATACTGGGTACCCCCCCCCTCTGTACCGGCGATGATCGTGTCGGAAAGGGTATCGTAGGCTACGTTGTGAACTTCGCTGACCCCCAGGTCGCCAATCAGCGACACCCAATCTCCGTTTTCGCTCTCGGGGCTAGTCCGCTTGTAGATGCCGCCGTCGTCGACTTCGATTAAACTTCCAACCGCGTCGATCGTCATTGCCCGGGAACCGGAAAACGGGCCAGTAGTAGTTGCCGTACCAGGAATATTGTCTTCCCGGAGAGGCATGGCTGCGAGGTCGTGAGTGATGGGAGACCACTGAAGCGGCAAGAACGGTATGCCTTCAGGAACAACCCCGTCGGCAATACCACGAAAAACGACCCCGGTAGACTGCGTAGCACCAATACGGTTCGGGAAGGGCCCTGCTTGCCGCTCCCCTCCCACATAAACCAAGGTTTCATCGTAGGGATCGACCGTGATCGAAAACGGAATGTGGGGAAGCGGTCCGATCAACTCGGGATCAGATAACTGCGGAGTGGGATTGGTGTCTTCCATCTTGGACCACCGGCCCGCATTTTCTGCTTCAAATGCCGGTTCGGCAAGTTCCAACTCCTCGGCCATACAGTCGACAAATGGACAACTCATGGGGTCAGCGAGTGCAAAACTGGAATCGTCAATCACCTCCACCCGCCATAAGCCGTTCGCCTGCCCCGCAAAAGCCGGCTCGTTTTCTACCAGGACAAGATCAAGACTTATCAGACCGTGACCGGCCGAGGTGATGATAATCGGAGGCATATCCTCGTCTTCTTCACCTTTGGTGGGTTGCAGATCTTGGATGACACTTGGTGGATTGAGCGGCAGCATCGGAAATGGATTGTTAGCGGCACCGATACCTGTCCATTCGCCGTTATCGTAATAAAAGACTCCACCCGGGTTCGCCAAATATTCGCCCTCTTCCCCTGGAATTCCAATCAACTTTCCGCCGATCAGCACTCCCGCATACAGACGACCACTGGCCTCTTCAACCGCCAACTTAATATGGTTTGCCATTGGGTCGGCCACTTGGGCCAGGCCCATGTCTGTCCAGGTTGCACCGAAATCGGCCGATCCAAAAATACCCTTGCCAGGCGCAGCCGCAAACAGGGCATTCGTTTTGCTATTTTGGACGAGGTCAGAGAAGGCATCGCCCACGCCAAACCCGTCGCCAGAAATACCGCTGAAGTTCTTGCCGCCGTCGGTACTTTGATAAAGCCCCCCAAGGTTCGATGCCACAACCACCTGGTCTCCACGGACAGCAATTCCCGAGATATTAACACCCTCAAGACCCGCGCTACCAGGATTGGTCCACGTGTTGCCACCGTTGGTGGTTCGCAGGATTCCACTCCGCTCTCCTCCGAGACCGCCGAAATTACTGAAACGGCCAATACCCGCCACCAACGTGTTGCTGGTTGGGTCGGAAGAATCAAGGGCCATCGCCCCAATCGAAAGCGAGGAAGCAAGGTCGGTTTGAGGCTGCCATCGGACCGGTGGTGAGGTGGCGTTTGTGGTCTTCCAGATTCCACCATTGACCGCACCCAGGTATAAAATATTTGGGTTGGTTGGATGCGCAACCACCGTGTGGACTGCACCAGAGACAGGATTGTTTGGCAGGATATTTTCAACCTGTCCATTGGAGGCTGGCCCGGGGCCTTGCGACACCCAGTCGCTGCTGGCGATCAGGTTTACCTGTCCTTGCAAGTCAAATTGAAACGCACCTTCATCCGGGTCGCTGTTGCTAATCAAGACCGTCGCCAGGCGGACCCCAAACGTGGTGGGATTGAACTGTACTTCGAAGGTCGTGGTTTGCCCCGCTTCCAGCGACGCTGGTGGTTGCAAGCTAATGCTAAAGTCGTCGGGATTGGCTCCGGTGATAACAATCGGCGGATCGCCCACAAAATCTAGCGTAGCGTCACCAGTATTTTCGATTGTAAAGGTGTGTACCACTGGGTGCCCAGGTGAAGCATCGGTAAAGGCTGTGCCGTCATCCAAACTCGGTTCCACATCTCCGTGGACAACGGTCAGGCCATTGCCCACCACCCGAATGTCCGGTAAAGGACCGGGAACCTGCCCCACACCAACGACTGCAAAAAAGTACGGTTCTTCGTCAGGGTCGTCACTATGAATCGTGATCGCATCGACCCGCTGACCGGCCGCCAGAGGCTCAAACTCAAGGTCAAAAGTGGTCTCTTCCCCCGGATTCAGCACTGTCAGTGACGGCTGGGAGATCACCGTAAAATCACCCGGGTTCAACCCTTGGACTGACACCGGCTCCGCACCCGTGAGGCTAAGAACGTCACTGCCTGTATTTCTAATGGTGAAGGTGTGGACCACTCGTTCGCCCAAAAACACGTTGCCGTAGTCAGTACTGTCGGCAACCTCAGGTTCCAAATCGCCACTGGCGATAATCTGCCCCTGCCCCAGGAGATCGATATCCGGGCCTTGAAGGAGCGAACCGATACCTGTCCCCTCTACGGAAAACTTATAGTGCTCCTCGTTTGGATCATCGCTGATCACCCGAAAGGTGCCTGTCGTCGCGCCGGCTGCAGTCGGTGCAAACTGGATCTCGAACGTGGTCGAATCCCCTGGGTTCAAGGTTGCCTGGTCAGGCTGCCGAGATACCACGAACTCTGTTGCTGCATCACCAAACATCCTGACGGGAATGGTAGTGAGCAAGGTCAACGGCGCCCCACCGACATTCTTGATCGTCAGCTCTTGTGTTTGCGAGGTTTCACCGATGCTGACCGTACCAAAATCAATCAAACCTTGACGGTGGGCAATCGGAGTAAAAGGATCAATTTCGACGGTAATATCAGGATCAGTCTCAACCCCAACCCAGAGTTCCCGACCATGGGTGCCATCGTCGGCGGTAAAGAACAATCGACCCGCCACCTCGACCAGGGAACGCGGAAATGCACTCTCCGGTACACCCGATGAATCCTGACCCGGCCGGACAAGGTCAATCACCTCCATCGCAGACCCGGAGGAATCAAACGGATCAAACGACCGCAGTTCCCGACCATGGGTGCCCGGTTCGGCCGCATCGCCAGTGCGATCGTCGGCCACAAACAACAAATGGTGATCGAAAGGGGTCAGCCAGGACGGGTCCGAATCTCCTCCATTGGCCGCATTGATATCCGCAACCAGCGTTGCCGGTCCACCCACCTCCAGGTCAACCCACCACAATTCATTGCCCGAATCCCCACTACCGGCCGTAAAGAAAAGTTGGTTCTGCACCAAAGTCAGGTTCGCAGGACCTTCCGTGAAAGCTTGGTTGGTAACCTGCCAACTCGTGGTTCCATTGGTCTTCCAGAGTTCCAGGTGGTCGGCCCCATCGGCCCTGGCTGCATAGTAAATAAAGCCCTTGCCATTGAAAACGGCCAGGGATGACTGATTTACAACACCAGCGGCCGAACCATCATCCATTAAAGTCGGCATGTCGATTGCACGAGTATTCGCTGCAGTGCCATCGGTAACCCACAATACGTCCGGCACCAGCTCGCCATCGCCGAGCTGTTCCAGAAAAACCGTCTTACCATACCACGATTGAAAGTTGTCAAATCCAACCACAGGCACCACGTCTTTGATAATTTCACTCGCTTCGGTGCCATCGGTAACCCAAAGTCCAAATTGGTCATCACCAGTTTGCGCGGTAAAGAAAAGCTGATTACCAACCACACCATGAAATTTCGGATTCGAACTCGACTGGCCTGCGCGCAGATCCAAGAAAGGCTCGGTGGGAGGATCACCCGCTGGATCCAGGCTCCACAACTCCGCACCACGGTCTGGGTCGGCATTGACGAAAATCAGTTTTCCGTTCACTGCAGCCGATTGCGTGTCGAACGAAACGTTGTCGTTGATATCCAGAACTTGCCCGGTACTGGCAGCCGACCCATCGCTACTCCACAAGGTCGTATCGCCAGCGACCTCCTCATAAAAGTAAACATTTGGACCAACCGCCGTTGGTTGAAATCCGCCGTCGCTGGAGATCTGGACAGGAGCGGTCGGTGCGTCGTAGGCGCCGACCGCATAGAGTTGATTCTGCTCGAACAGGTAACGGGACCGGAAAAAGACGTTCTCACCAACCGCGAAGATTTCGTCCGTACCACCCGCCTCGGTAAACAATTCGTTCTGAAACGAATCCCCACCAGGATTGTAAGGAGAACTCGGGTCCAGGGAGGTCAAATCGTCCACCAGTGACGGCACCACCGAGAGCAAGCGGCGTTCCTCAAGTACCTCAAGGCGAAGGGGCCTTCGTTGCTCCTGCTTGACCTTTTTGGCCCCTCTTCCGACCACAGTTCCAAATTTCATTGCCACAAACGCCTTCTGCTCTATGGTTCCAGGGCGCGCTGATAGAGAAGCCATCCCACCAGCAATTTTAGCCCCACTTCTTTCCCGTTCCCGCTTGACAACCCCTGCCTACCACGCAGCTTTCATTGTACTCAGCCTGTAACCAAAAACGCAAGAAAATAACACCCTTGAGGTGTTATCCCAGCTGTTCTTGCCATTAAATTCGCACCCAAAAGGGGTTCAACAACGGTTAGCCGATTGCGCAGCGTCGCCTTGCAAACCACCCCTGACGTGCCCGCAAGAACAGCGCCCAAAAAACGGGCTGCCGTTGCGACTTCCAAGAACCTCATGCCAAATACGCCCACCCACCCACTCGCCTAGGCAACGTCCGAGTCGAGGGGGGGCTGTCCGTTGGCAATCTCAGAGGAGGAGATGCGTCCGTTTTCTCTGACTTTCACGGTCGCTTCTGATGGGGAAATCCGTCCCGCAAATTTGCGCGGCAAACGGCAATGTACCGAAACACGGTCTTCCGTATAGGTGCGGCTAAGGACCTCGCCATTTTTTGCCAGGTAGGCCAATAGGCGTCCGTTACTGACGGCCGTTTCAATGTCGACATCCAGAAAATGGTGGCTTAGCGCTTCGCTCACGATACTCTCGAGTTGCAGTAAACCTGTGCCGCTCACGGCACTGACGGCAACTGCCCCGGGATAGTCACGTTCAATCGCACCAATGGTCCCCGGATCAGAAACGGAATCCATTTTATTGAGTACCAACACCGTCCCTTTTTGCTCGATCCCCAGGTCTTCCAACACGCTGTACACGGCAGAAATCTGGTCCATCACCGCCGGATTGCTTACGTCGGCCACATGCAACAGCAAATCCGCCTGACGAGCCTCTTCCAGGGTGGCCTTAAAACTGGCCACCAGATGATGTGGCAAATCGCGAATGAAGCCAACCGTATCAGAAAGCAACACAGGCCCCCAGCCGGAAAGGTGCCAGCGACGAGTCCGCGTGTCGAGCGTCGCAAACAATTTATCCTGGGCCACAACCCCGGCACCGGTTAGCGCGTTCATCAAGGTGCTCTTGCCGGCATTCGTGTATCCTACCAGCGAGACGGTCATCCGATCATCACGGGCGGCCACCTCCCGTTCGCGCCGGCGGAGCACTTTATCCAATTCACCCCGCAAATCGGTGATCCGTTTTTCCACCAGCCGACGGTCGGTTTCCAACTGCTTTTCACCCGGACCGCGCATGCCAACGCCCATCTTCAGCCGCGACAAGTGCGTCCACATTCGTTTCAAACGAGGCAACGAGTATTCCAGCTGCGCCAGTTCGACCGCCAGCCGCGACTCGTGGGTTTGGGCCCGATTGGAAAAGATGTCGAGGATCACCTCGGTCCGATCCAGGACCTTTACTTCCAAGGTTTGTTCCAGGTTGCGGATCTGGGCCGGCGAAAGGTCATTGTCAAAAATAACCACATCGGCCTCGGTCGATTCGACCAGCTTCTGCAGTTGGTCCAGCTTGCCTTTGCCCAGGTAGGTGGTTTTGTCGGGCCTCTCGCGCCGCTGGGTCATCAGTCCCACCACACGCGCACCGGCCGTCTCTACCAGGCCTGCAAGTTCCTCGAGTGGATCCTCAGCGAGTCGCTGATCGTTCAGATACACTCCCACCAGAAGTGCCGCTTCGCTTTCGACTCCCTGCTTGCGATCAATTTCCATTGCTGTGTGGATGGATCTCCAGGATGGCTGAAAATGTGGGGCTTTGCCGAAGCGTAGCGCAACGGTTCACGACTGCTTTTATTGTAGCTATCGATGCGACCGGCGGGTAGAGTCTTCAAGAATGGCTCGGTTTTCCCGGCAAGCTCAGTTTTCCCGGCAGCCATGTTTTTCCCGACAGACGCCGCAGGCAGCTTGCAACTTACCAGATGTATTCCACACCGACATGTCCGCCGTGGTAGAGTGCCGTGCCATTGCTATTGGAGAAAGGCGACCGGACTGGAGGACAGCCATCAACGGGGGTTACGTCATAAATATTGCCGTTATTGAAATTCCCACCTGCCAGCGCCAGGCTACTGGCAAATAAGACTTCATAGCCAGCCCGTAACGACCAACTCGGGGACAGGTCAAAGACCACGTCAAGACTCGCTTCGCCGATGAAGGCAACTCGGTTCCCGCTAAATTCCTCGTCGAAGTCTGCTTCGTCGTCACCAACTGGGGAAAAGTCGGGAATCAACTCACTCGTATCTCCATAAACGTCAATGTTGGTGTGAACCTTGTGGTGATTGCCGTAAATACCGACCTTGGTCTCGCCACCAATCCGCAGTCCCTGGCGAATCGTGATCCACATATCGCCACCGGTCTGAAACCCTAACAGGTTGTTTTGCGTCTCCAGGTCGTAGTCCATCTCCCCCGTGTCGGTTGCACCACCCGAATTTTCGAACTGCCCCCCTTCGGTGTGGTAGAGAAAGTCTTCGGTGATTCGCGTGTAACGAATCCCGGTCAGGAAGGTGCCTGAAATCTTGGGCGTGTAGCCAACCCAGTAACGGCGGTAACTCATTTCCGCGGTTTGCAAGTCCGACCGAATCCGAATCGACTGCGATAGCGAGCGTTCGGTTGCCGCGTGTGGTCCCTCAGGAGTAGGGATACTTGGCGGGACAAATTGCGGGCTGTTTTTGCAAAAAATTCCCGACCAGAGTGAGTAAAGATCACCTTCACCATCGGGAAAAAGGTCACCTGGATCGGCCGCGATTTTGGCCGAGCTGTCGAAACCGTAAATCCCCGTGTAGCCAACCTCAAAAACCGCCAGCGGGCCTAAATCGTAGCGGCCCACAATGCGAAAACCGGGCTCAAAGTCGTACTGGAGCTGGTCGCTATCCAAAGCTGGTGGGCTGTCTGGCACAATGCCTTTTTGGGCGAATTCTTGATACGGCTCAAACGTCCTGGTGCGCGTCATCGCCACCGCTTCAATGCGAGCGTCAAAGTAGTGTGGGCCCCACTGATCGAGCCCCAGGCAACCGGCACCACACAGCTGGGCTTCTCCACCGCAGCCGTAGGGCGGGCATGTTCCTGGAGGCGGACAGGGGCCATACACGCCTGGTCCGGCTGCATAGGGATTGCAAACTGGACTCGCCCCGCAATAACCTTCGCAGGGAAACACGCCCGGGCCGCCACCACAACCGCACGAGGCCGAGCCGCATCCCGGGCCACACGACGCGCAACCACACCCAGCCGGCCCGTAGGCATACCCGGCCGGCACCACGCCACCGACGTTTTGCCTGGCACCCTGCCCGGCCACCATCGGCGGGCCATACCCGGCCGGAATCACGACTGGTCGGCCATCGGCATTGACGTAGTCGGAAAACCGAACTGCATCAGCGTCTCTGGCACCCGATCGCCAAATTGCCTGAAAGAGCCCTCCGCTGAAAGGCCGAGGCGCTGCCCCAGCCGACCCTCCCGGCGGTACTGCCGAGCCGGTTATACAGACCAGATTGGCCACCATAAAAAACGTCAATGTGGCCAGCGTTTGGCAACCCTTCATCGATTTTCTCCCCCGTTCTTTTCCGGCGCAAGGCCCGAATCGGTGCTGTGCGGACAGCCAGTCGAAATAATTCATCGGACCGTTATGAGCCCAAAAATCACCTCTTTCCATAAAATCAGCACAGTGAGCCCAAATTTACAGCGAAAAATAGGTACGGAAGCGCAAAAACCCCGTCAAAATCCCTCCAAAACATCCCCCACTGCAGCGGACAACGGGCTAGGCAATCTTGGTGACCGGCACCGGTCAGGGCAAGTAAATTGTTTGACGTGGTTTTAAAGCGGATTTAGGATAAATGTGGCGCTTCAGCCCAACTCCACGTTAGGACTGCTGTCACCGGCCCATCGCAAGCAGATTGGGAAACTCCGGGTCGTGTGGGGGCTGGCAAATTGAGATTCAAACCGCGCCACCACGGAACAAGGCGAAGGTAAACTGCTGTGAAAAAGCAACCATCAAAGCACCGTCCCCAGCGGGGATGGGGTGCGTTGGAGCAACCCGCGCTATCGGGCCAACGCGCGCAGCACGTGCATAAACAGTGGACCTTCGAGCAACTCGAAGAGCGTCACCTGTTGTCGGCAAGCGGGCTTCTGGAGTTTGAAAGCCTCTCGAGCGATTCAGCCACAGGGCAAGCCCAGATCTGGGCCCGCGAAGTCGCCACAGCAACTTCGCACACCTCTGGGGGCGGACAAGCCGCCCTCCGCTCGGTGCCCAATGACCCGTACCTTCAGTACCAGTGGCACCTCCAGAACACGGGGCAGGAAGTAGGTAGCCCCAACTTTCAGCCGATCTACGGCACCCCTGGAGTCGACATCAACGTGGTGCCCGTCTGGGAGCAAGGCATCACCGGCGAAGGGGTGGTCATTGCCATTGTCGACAGCGGGGTTGAAATCAGCCACCCCGACCTGGCCGCCAATATCCATCCCACGCTGCGGCTGAATCCCTGGACCGGAGGTC
>JAKVCB010000146.1 GCA_022448345.1 Pirellulales bacterium | reverse complement strand
CGCAGCCATACAGTCGCTCTAGTCAGAATCAGCGACCTCAATATTGGTACGGTAAAACGGGTGCTCGACATCGGTGCTGACGGAATTGTGGTTCCCTGGGTTGAAACGGTCGAACAACTCCAACAAGCGGTTGCCTTCGCCCGGTATCCCCTCGAGGGAGTACGCGGATTGGGAGGCGAACGTGCCACTGGCTGGGGAACTTGCACGAAGCAGACCGCCGAGGAGTCGAACGAGCACGTCCTGGTCGTACCGCTGATCGAATCGGTGCGTGACGGCGTGGAATTGTTCTTCCAGGGACCTGCCGATTTGTCTTCCAGTGCTGGCCACAAAGGCCACTGGGAAGGCCCTGGGGTCGCCGAACAAGTCATCGCCGTTAAGGATGCCGTGCGGGCCGCAGGCAAACATTGCGGGATCATCGGGACCGGTCCGGAAAACCTGTTGCAAAGGCACGAACAGGGATTTCGCATGTTGGGACTGGGAATGGATGGCAGTTTAGTGGTGAATGCCATCCAATCACGACTGAAACTTTTTGGTCATGACCGTGTCATCACAACGTCGCTTGATCCTACTGAACACGCTTGAACTCTTTGCCAGGAACAACCATGTCTCCCAAACCGTTTAAGGTCTTGCTGACCGCCGATTTTTTTGATGACCAAGGCCAACCTCAGTTTCAAGACATTGGCCTGTCGGAGTTTGCCAAACACTCCCACATCAACCACGCTCCCCTTGCAGAACATCTGCCCGAAATCTCAGCTGATCAACTTGGCGATGCCCAAGCCGCGTTTGTATTGTCACCCAAGGTCACTCCCAACACGCTCGCCAACCCCGACAATTTACTGGTAATCAGTCGTTTCGGCGTAGGCTACGACACGGTCGATGTGGATGCCTGCACAAATTCCGACGTTGTGTTGTTGATTACCACAGGAGCAGTGGACCGTTCCGTGGCAGAGGCAACCGTCGGCTGGATGATCGCTCTCACCCACCATTTTCGTACCAAAGATCAACTGGTCCGTACCGGGCAGTGGAACCAGCGCGCCGAATACAACGGTTGTGAACTGCGTAACCGCACACTGGGAATCGTCGGGCTGGGTGGGATTGGAGCTACGGTGGTCCGTTTGCTGGGAGGGTTTGGCATGTGCCCGCCCATCGCGCATGACCCTTTTTGCGATCCTGCCGTTGCCGAGGGCCTGGGTGTCCGTTTGGTGGAACTGGATGAACTGCTCGAGACGGCCGATTTCGTTTCGATTCACTGCCCACTGACCGACGGTACGCGAAACCTGATCGGCGCAGAACAGCTGGCCTTGATGAAAAGTGGTGCTTATCTTCTGAATACGGCCCGTGGTGGGATCGTCAATGAAGATGCCCTGTTCGCAGCCTTACAAAACCGCGCGATTGCCGGCGCTGCCCTCGACTGCTTCGTCGATGAGCCTGTCACAACTCCTCACCGCTTCGGCGAATTGGACAACACCCTGCTGGCACCTCACAGCATCGCCTGGACCGACGAACTGTTCCGTGACATTGGAACAATGGCATGTCGCGGCATGGTTGATTTATCACTTGGAAAAATACCCAGTGGCGTGGTCAACAAGGGTGTGTTTGAAAAAGAGACCTTTCGGGAAAAATGGTACCGGCTCACAGGCATCAAGCCCGAACTTCCAACATGACGGGTCATAAACCGGGCCATAAACCGGGCCATAAACCCATGTTGAATGGCAGCAAAAGCAACGCGTAGACATTACGAGTTTTTCATTTTTCCGGATCTGACAATCTTTGAAGTAGTCACCTGAACTGGTTCGTATAGCGGGCCAGCTCAACCATCAAAAAACGAAAGCGCTTCACCCTTCTACTGAGTTCCCAACGTCACTGCTGTACAAATTGAAAAGCATAAAGTTTTGTCGAGCGAGACTGAACACGCAGTCGAATGGGTTGCCCCGCCAGGGAGGATACGTCCGTATTCTTTCCCCAAGATACAAGATGTCGAACATCATTGGCCATGATGGTGCTCGCCTCTTGTAGAGAAAATCCGGGAATAGGGACGCCCCGGGCATCGCAAATTTCGACTTTGGCACTTCCGGCAGAAGAGGTATCGATATTCAGTTGTAGCCGGTTTCCAGCAAACACGATCGGTGGTGTCGTCAACTCCCCACCCTCGTATGTGGAGTCCACCGAGTAAAACCCATCCAGCCTCTGCTGGACCGCGCCCATCCAACCCCAGCGGCGGCGGCCCTGAGCCTGCTCAATGTGGAGTGACTCTTTTCGGGTGGCTCCATGCCCGAAATCAACACCGTTATAATACTGCAACAGTTTGTCACCCTGCCGCACAATTCCCACTCCCATCATATTGAACATCGCGTCCCATTCACCTCGCTGCCCCAAGGGGATATACGGACCGCGGTCGGGCCGTTTCCAGTCAATACCATTGCGACTGGCAGCTGCTGCGATGTCGAGCAAACCGTCGTTACCATACCCAGCGGGGAAGTGATGATAAACGGCCGGAAACATAAAATAGGCATCCGCCGCCCAGGGATATAACAGGCAGGCATTCGTGTAAAAGTCTACATCTGGAGGATCCTGTTTATCAGGACGAAACACAATTTCTGGTTTTGCATCGGACCAGTCTTCGAGATCGTCGACTTCACAACGCATGACCATCCGCCAGTTGTCGGCTTTGCTTCCCATGACTTCGCGAATCGCTCGCAAGTACGCCACGTACTTTCCGTGGCGTGTGTCGAAAAACATATTTTGTTGGCTGTCGGGCTCCCAGGGAACCACCGGTTTCTCAGACAATTTGAAATGAATGCCATCGGCCGAACAGGAAATTTTCAATCCCCCCTGGTGGGGACCCACCGTGTGGAGCAACTTGTAACGTCGCTCCGGTATGTCATGAGGATCCAGAAACACAGTGCCATCGACAATACTGCGGGCCAGAATGTTGTTGTCCGTGGAACCATCGTACTGGACAATCCCTAAATTTGGCTTGTGCCAATGGATTCCATCTTTCGACTCGGCGTAACAGAGAAAAGCGTAGTCACGCCATGTCACTTCCGGGTCGGCAAAATTCCATTGGTCTTCGGAAAAACATGAGTAGTACATCCGACAAAGATCGCCCTCTTGCAGCACCGTAAAATAAGAGGTCAACCGAAAATCCTCCCACCGACTATCCGGCTTGAGCACAGGGCCAAGCTTGCGAGGTTGATTCATCACGATACGAACGTTTTCACTCTCCGCGATAAATCGGTTATCGAAGAAAAGCTGCTTCTGGGAACCCACTGGCCATGGTTTGGTTTGAGCCCAAGCGGAACCAACCACAATACTGGCCATCACCCATGCCGCGAAAAGAAAGAACGACACCCGAGCCTTAAAGTCATAACTTCCACTTGATTCGTTTTGCATCTTCACTCGACCTTGTCTCATCGCAACCCTCAGATTAATTCGCAACCCTCGACAGTGAAACTCTTCAGTGTCACAATAACGGCTGACGCGACAGTTATCAACGAACGTGGGCCACATTCGTTGGTTACATTCCCAAGAACATGCCACACTGACTTCAGCTAACCCGAAAAAGACGCCACTCGGACCTCAGCACAAAATCATGGCCATCAATCCAATTAAAGCAACCCGCAAGGCCCGTCTTGGCCTGTACTCAATCGGACACCCTCATTACTGGACCCAGTTTGAGGGACTCCATGATCGACTTGTCGGCTACGGAAAATTTATCGAGGATCGACTCTCTGCGTGGGGAGAAGTACACAATTTTGGCATGGTCGATGACGAAACCAAGGCCCGCGAGGCCGGTGAGTGGTTTAATACTCAGAACATTGACCTTTTATTTTGTCATGCGTCGACCTACTCCATGAGCACGGCTGTGTTACCCGTAGCCCAGATCTGTCGCCGTCCGGTTGTCGTCCTGAATCTGCAACCTGCCGAACGGATGAACTACGAAAAAACGACCACTGGTGAATGGCTGGCCCACTGCTCAACTTGTTGTGTACCGGAGATTTCGAACGCCTTTGCTCGAGCCGATATCGACTTTCGCGTGGTGAGCGGGTTGCTGGGACTGGAAGAAACACCTGCCATTTCGGTAGCGAATGAAGCTACCACTGGTCATCCCGACGCGATTTTTGCCTGGCAGGAAATCGACCAGTGGGCTCGAGCTGCAACAATCATCCGCACCTTGCAACATGGTCGCATGGGGTTTTTAGGACATACCTACCCCGGCATGCTCGACATGTATACCGACTTCACCATGATCCAGTCACAAACCGGCATGCATGTTGAGATCCTGGAAATGTGCGACCTGGCACGGCTTGTCCCGGATGTCACCGACCAACAAAAACAAGCAAAACGCGAGCAAGTCGAAGAGATGTTCGTCATGAGCGAGGACTCGCCGACCGATCCTCTTGCCCAAAAACCAAAACCTGAACAACTCGACTGGGCCTACACTGTCGCATGCGCCCAGGAAAGACTGGTGCGGGAATTTGATCTCGACGCCTTGACCTATTACTACCGCGGCGCGCCTGGCAACGAATACGAACACCTGCAAGAAGCATTTATTCTGGGGCACTCCCTGCTGACGGCACAGGGGATTCCTTGCTCGGGCGAAGGCGACATGAAAACGGGAGTCGCGATGAAGATCTGCGACACTCTTGGTGTAGGTGGCAGCTACTCAGAGTTCGTTGCAACCGACTTTGTCGACCAAACGATACTTGTAGGCCACGATGGCCCGTTCCACGTGGCAATCTCCGATGAACGTCCCGTCCTCCGGGGCATGGGACTCTATCACGGCAAATGGGGCACTGGCGTGTCGGTCGAAGCAAAGGTGCGACAAGGTCCTGTCACCACGCTGGGTGTCACACAAACCCGTGACGGACAACTCAAGATGATTGCCAACCAGGGCACTTCAACCGCTGGTGAAATACTGAGAATCGGTAACACCATGACACCGGTCAAGTTTGCAACAAATCCATCCTCATTGATGAATCAGTGGTTTGCCTCGGGACCGACGCACCACTTTGCACTTTCAGTTGGTCACAACGCAGGGTTGTTTGAAAAAGTTGCCTCTCTTTTGAAATGGCCTTTCGAGTCTATTTCTCTCTGATTTGATTCTGGCAGGGTCCGCGACATGTGTGCCCCAACCAATGGAACCTGTAGGCCGACTGACCGGAAGAAGGTTCTGCAACCTGGCGCTGGAAAAAGCCACTGGCATCGCTAGCACTCTATTTCGATATTGACCCCTATACCGACTTGGTCGATCATCTCGCGCCGTTTTGAGAGGATTTTCCTCGCGTGAAGCGTTTCCGTTTTTTCTATAACCTCGGCGTCAAAGGGCCGTTTGGCCAACCCAGGGTCTGACTGCTGAAAATGGAGGTGTCCCGATGAAACGTGATGTCGACCTCTGTCGCCAATTGTTGGTGGACCTTGAAAACCAAGGGCCAACCTGTTTGCTCACGACACTCCAGTGTGACGAGGTACCGGAGGCCAACCAGCGAATTGACCACCACCTTCGCCTGCTCATCGACGCCGGGTTTGTCAAAGAAACAGAACAAACCGGTTCGGGAGTGCCCTGCGTGCGGCTCACCCACTCAGGCCAGGAGTTGATTGAACTTACCGGTAATGAAAATCGCTGGCGCGAGGCCAAATGGATTGTGCAGCAGCAAACAGGCGGTCTGTCGCTCACCGTGCTCATGGCACTTTTGACGAAGTGGGCCGTCGACGGTACGGCCTCCTATCAGCGGGAGCAACGTGATCGCCATGCCTATCAACATTTTAGCGAAGGGCACCAGACTGAATCGGCCTACGAGCCGAGTGCATCCCGCACGGAGCAGAAACCACTCGACGAAGCTCCACTGGGGCCTACCCCTTCGCATCCCGACGACCGCAAGCGGGGGGAAGTCCACAATCGGTCAACGGACCGTCAAAGGCGTATCCGCGGTGAGATTGCGATGACTGACAAGCCGACAGGCGTCACGTTGCCCGTTTCTCTGCTCTAAGCACTCCGTGATGGAGATTGTGGCGCCGGGGTTCGCCGGCTGGTGGCTCCATTGAGGGTCGCTGTCAGTCGGGCACTGCTTATCGTAACATGGTAACGCAGTTTGTTTGGCCATAGTCTCCTGCCGTTCCTCCGAAGTCAATTGTTGTCCGATGCAGCTCGCGATCATTCACTATCACTTGAACCGAGGCGGTGTCAGTCAGGTGATCCTGAATCATCTGAAATCACTTGCTGCACCAAACTCCGGACTGGAAATTGAGCGGGTCGCGATACTCTACGGCGGGCGCCGCGCAGAATGGCCGGAGCCCCTATTGGACAAGCCCCTCCCCTTTGAGCTGATACTCATCCCGGTTAGCGACCTTGAATACGATATGTTCTCTGAGACTGGCGTGAGAGACTTAACGACCAGTATGCGATCATTGCTGGCTACCCACGGCTTCCACCACGACGACACCATTCTTCACATTCACAATCATGCACTGGGAAAAAATGCGGCATTGCCCGATACGATCGTCGAACTTGTTAAGGACGGCTACCGTGTACTTCTTCAGGTACACGACTTCATCGAGGATTTCCGGCCCGAGAATTACCGTCACCTGGATTCAGTACTGGCTTGCCACGACAGTGACGAGTTGTCCGCCCGACTTTATCCGCAATCGAGAGGAATCCATTACGCGGTTCTCAACAGGCGAGACCACCATGTCTTCATGAAGGCTGGCGTAGCCAGTGAGCAGTTGCATTGGCTCCCGAATTCGGTGGCAAACTTTGTCCAATTCCCTGACCGAAGCGAGGCCCGCCAGGCCCTAGGCAAGAAATTAGAGATATCAGACCAGCAAATTCTGATGACCTACCCGGTGCGGGGAATCCGTCGGAAGAATCTTGGCGAGATGTTACTGCTCAGTGCGTTGGACCCGCGGAACAGTGTCTACGCGGTCACACTCAGCCCGCTGAACCCCGTCGAGGCAGAAAGTTTTGCCCGTTGGGACCGCTTGGCAGGGCAGCTGCAACTGCCCTGCCGATTCGACACGGGGGGCAAGGCAGGACTCGATTATTCCACGATCGTGGCTGCCACCGATTGCATGCTGACAACCAGCGTGGCAGAAGGTTTTGGGATGGTTTTTCTGGAAGCCTGGCTGGCAGGTTGCCCGCTTGCAGGACGCAATTTACCCGAAATCACGGCCGATTTTTCAGCCGCGGGCATCGGGCTGGAAATGCTGTATAACGAGCTTCGAATCCCACTTTTGATGGTCGACCAAAAAATGGTTCGTGAGCGGCTCATTGACACTTACCATTTGGTTTGCGCCAGTTACAACCAGCCACCGATCGAACCGGTATCACTCGACCGGCAACTCGACCAGTTGATGGAAGAGGGATGTATCGATTTTGCTTTCCTCGATGGGGCACTCCAGGAAAAAGTCATCCGTGCTGTCGCTGGTAGTACCCGACTGACCGACAATGTGTTGGATGCCAATTCTAACCTCAACCAAACATTCCAGATTGACCCCGACAGAACAGCTGGGATGATAGACAGGTATGCAAGTGTGGTCCGCAATCAATTTTCCGTGGACTCCGCTGGCAAACAACTGAAGCAGGTTTACGAGCGGGTTTACGATAGCCCTGGGAGCGGAAATATCGAACCGCTACCTCAAGGCCAAGCAATCCTGAACAGCTTTCTCAACATTCGACGCCTTCATCCTATCCGTCTGGAAACATGGTCACGGAGCAAATCTTCCACCAACTGAGCCAGCCGCTTGAACCGATTCCGACAGGTGTTTCGCCACAGCTATCACCCGTTGTCGACATTCGGGCTGTGTTATTTGATATTTACGGGACCCTGATCATTAGTGGATGTGGTGATATCGGCACCAGCATTGAAGTGCAACAAGCCAATGCCCTGGAGGCAGCACTTGCGAGCCTGGGAATCGCGCTCCGCTCTCCGGCCGACGCTGCCATTCAGACATTGCAAGAAACGATCGCCAACCACCACACCCAACTTCGGAAAACGGGAATTACCCATCCAGAAATAAATATCATCGAGGTATGGCAGGAAACTTGCTTGAAATTAGGTGGCTTGAAAGTGGACCCAGTCCGCTTAGCTGTTGAATTTGAAGCCCGCGCAAATCCGGTCTGGCCAATGCCAGGCCTGGAGCCTTGTCTGGCCGAACTGGCACGTCGGGGCCTGATACTCGGCCTGATCAGCAATGCCCAGTTCTTCACACCGAGCCTGTTTCCAGCCTTGACAGGAAAAACAGTGGATGAGCTCGGATTTGCCGCGGACCTGCGTTACTATTCCTACGAGCATCGCTATGCGAAGCCCTCAAACCGGATGTATCGTCTGGCAAGCAAAAGACTGGCAAGTCAGGGCATTCATCCAACCGAAGTTCTCTATATCGGAAACGACATGCGTAATGACGTTCTACCGGCAACCCAGGTCGGATTTCGCACGGCACTCTTTGCCGGCGACACCCGCAGCCTGCGACTACGCCAGAACGATCCTTCGCTTGGAAATACCAAACCTGATGCGATCATCCTTGATTTACTGCAAATTCTGGATTTGATGGCGTAAAAAGAGGGTGGGCAGGTCACCTCAACTACAGCTTCATCCCACCACAACACATTCCTATCCATAATGTCTAACGATTCCCCCAATCTAGGTCACAACATCGGGTTCATTGGCACCCGGTTTGCGGGGACCGATGGAGTATCACTGGAAGCTGCAAAGTGGGCACAGATCCTCTGGGACCACCGGCATGTCTCCTACTGGTATGGGGGTCAACTCGACACCGATCCAGCCATCAGCATGCTCGTACCCCATGCTCACTTTAATGATCCCGATATTCAATGGATCAACGAGAAAGTACTTCGACATACAACACGAGAACCAGAGGTCACCCGCCGAATCTTTGCCCTGGCCGACCATCTAAAGCGATCGCTGTACGATTTCACCCATCAATTCGAGATTGAGATTCTGATCGTGCAAAATGCGATGACAATCCCAATGAATGTTCCCTTGGGCGTGGCGCTGGCGACGTTCATTGCAGAGACAGGTTTTCCCACGATTGCCCACCACCATGATTTTTACTGGGAACGGGACCGTTTTTCTGTCAATGGGATCGGGGATATCTTGCGGATGGCTTTCCCCTGCACGCTCCCCTCGGTTCAACACGTTACGATCAACTCTGCTGCGCAACGTGCACTCTCACACCGTCGTGGTTGCTCATCGGTCCTTGTTCCAAACGTACTCGACTTTGAAACCGACCCTCCCCAAATTGATGACTACAATTCCGATTTCCGCGAGAGCATTGGTCTCGACCCAGAGGACATTCTTTTCCTGCAACCAACACGTGTCGTTCCGCGCAAAGGCATTGAACATTCGATCTCATTGATAGGTGCCCTGGACAATCCACGTTGCAAGTTGATCGTATCACACGAATCGGGTGATGAAGGTGACGAGTACCTGCATGTTCTGCAAGAAATGGCAGAAGATCGGGGGGTTGATTTGCGGCTCATTTCCGACCGCATCGACGAAGTGCGCGGAACGGATGCAGCAGGGAACAAATCCTACACGTTAGCAGATGCCTACCTGCACGCAGATTTCATCACTTATCCCAGCCTCTACGAAGGTTTTGGTAATGCCTTAATCGAAGCCTTTTATTATCGAAAGCCCGTACTGGTCAATCGTTATTCGATTTTTGTTACCGATATCGAACCGAAGGGATTCCAGGTCATTGCCATGAACGGGTATCTTACCAAAGAAGTCGTTCGCCAGGTTCAGCGGGTCGTCGACGATGAAGAATTTCGTACGCAAATGGTTGAAA
>JAKVCB010000145.1 GCA_022448345.1 Pirellulales bacterium | reverse complement strand
CAGGGTGTGATGGCAGGGCGTAGTTTGCCAACGAAAGCAGGTGAGTTACGTCTGGCTGGGAGGGCTATAGTGTTGTCCCTGCCAGGTGTCGCGACGTTCGAATTCGTCGAGAATCGCAGCGTGAACGGTTGGTTTGTCAAGGCACCAGGCCGGTCCTACAAAGTAGTCGGGGGGAGCATCACCGCTGATCCGCTCAACAACCGTTTCTGGTGGAAGTTGTTCCATAAATTCCACTACGGCTTCGACATAGTCCTGCTGCTCGATGAGCTGGACTTCGCCGGCTGCCACCTGATCGGCCAGAACTGTATTCTTGACACAGTACAGATTGTGGATTTTGACGGCGTCGAACTGGAGTCGAGCCACTTCTTGAGCCGTGGAGATCATGTCTGCCCGGGATTCACCCGGTAATCCAAGAATGGCGTGGGCACAAATTTCGAATCCGCGCCCCCGACTTCGCTTGACCGCGTCGACCGTCACGTCGTGATGATGACCGCGGTTCATCCAATCGAGCGAGCGATTGTGTACGGTTTGCATTCCGTATTCCACCGAAACATACGACTGCTGGGCCAGTTCTTCAAGCAAGAGAAGTACCTCTTCGCTTACACAGTCGGGTCGGGTGCCAATGGCCAGTCCAACAACTTGCGGATGGTTTAAGGCTTCAAGATAGAGGGGGCGCAAAATTTCGACCGGTGCGTAGGTGTTGGTGGCAGGCTGGAAATAAGCAAGGAAATGTTCGCAATTCCGATAGCGTCGTTGCATCCGGAGAATACTTTGGTCGATTTGGCCGTGAACATCTGCCCTTGGGAGGCGGCGACTGGGACTGAAGCTGCGGTTGTCGCAAAAGGTACAGCCACCCGTTGTGATGCTGCCATCGACGTTTGGACAAGTGAATCCAGCATCAATGCTCACTTTTTGCACCCGAAATCCAAACCGACGTCGCAGGAAGAAGTTATACGTAAAGTACCGGAGTCCAGACTCACGCCAGGGCGGAGTCGGTGGAATCGTCGTAAGTGGTTTGGTTGACGACAATTGCGTTCTTGCGTAAAGTAATAAGGTGTCGAAAGTACTCAGATTTTGGAACGTTGCTCGGTGATTTTTTCCATTCGTCCACTCGGTGGTCAGGTTGAACCTTAAGTCACCATCACACGGAGTGAATATCGAGCCGTAATTTGGCTGCGACTACATTTTGGCCCATTATCCTGTTGGGGCCGATCATATTTTTTAATCGGATTATTTTCAAGAAGGGTAACTATGTATGGACAACTTGTTCCACAGGGAGGAGGGGATCCGATTCCTCTCATGAAAGAGAAGCTGCTCGTAGGTCGTCGGGAAAGTTGTGACATTGTACTTCGCTTTGCCAATGTTTCAGCACACCATTGCCAACTTACCTTCGACAGCGGGTACTTATATGTTCGCGACTTGGGAAGTCGCAATGGTATTAAAGTCAACGATATCAAGGTGGATGACAAACGACTTGACCCTGGTGATGTCTTGTCGGTTGCCAAACACAAATATGAAGTTTTGTACAATCCGACCGAGCATGGGGCTGTGGGGCCACCGCCGGCCGACAATGCATCCCGTGAGATTATGTCCGAATCGCTCCTCTCGCGAGCAGGACTTCAACAACAGCCAGACGATCGTCGGTCGAATAAACGGTATGATGCTACCGACATGGGGGAGGGGCAAATTAAATTGCCTGGAAAACCTGTTTGAAGTTCCGTCAATATGTGTAAACCAGTTCAGCAGCTCACACTGGAAGTGAGCTCTCCTGTATGTCCAAGAAGAGGAAAATTAGAACTGATTTTCGCAAGAATCGCGAAATCCGTACGCGTCAAAAAGATTATACCGAACACTTCGACAACGAAGATTTCGACGAGGAACTTGCCGAACGGGTTCGCGCAAAGGGCAAGTTTTCTCGCAAGCGGACGGTCGCTGGTGCTGAAATCACCGAGGATGCTTCTGGGACCGTGGTCTTGCCGGAAATTGACCAGCAGGAGTGCCGACTCGGGCGTGTGCTTTGTGTAAAAGGACTTGTTAGCCTGGTTGAAGATGCGCAGGGTATGGTCTATCCCTGTACGATCAGGCGGTTGCTAAAGTCGCTTGCGACCGATCAGCGTCATGTTGTGGCTGCTGGCGATCACGTCTGGTTTCGTACCGTGGGTGGCCGACCTGACGTCCACTCAGATCCGCAACGGACTCAACCGCATAGCAATGAGCCATCCGCGACCGCTGGCCTTTCTGAAGGAATTATTGAGCGGATTGAACCGCGTCGTGGAGTACTAAGCCGCACAAGCCGCGGGCAACAACAGGTTATTGTGGCTAATGTCGACCAGTTGATCATTGTTGTCAGTGCTGCCGAGCCACGTATCAAACCAAATTTGATCGACCGCTTGCTCGTCACTGCTGAGCGGGCCAGGATTTGTCCGGCGATTTGTATTAACAAGATCGATCTGGTGAATCCGGCTGACCTCATGCCATTGGTGGGCGTGTATGGACGGCTTGGGTATCGAGTGCTGATGACCTCGGCCGAAACTCATTTTGGAATCCAACAGCTTCGTAACCAGTTAGTTGGACAGGAAACTGTGGTAACCGGGCAGAGTGGTGTGGGAAAAAGTTCACTGCTGAATGCCATGCAGCCGGGCCTTGATCGTAAAGTCCAGGTGGTCAGCCGGGAGACGCAGAAAGGGCGTCATACCACGACAACTGCTGAACTAATTCGCCTGGAATTGCCTCCTCCGGTCAACACGGTAGACGCGCCATCCGACCTGCCACAAGCTGGCTTGCCGCCAGCTTCGTATGTGGTCGACACTCCAGGTATTCGACAGTTTGAACTTTGGGATGTCATCCCTGAAGAGGTGGCAGGGTATTTTCGCGATATCCGTCCTTATGTCAGTAAATGTCGATACTCCGACTGTACCCACACGCATGAAGAAGCGTGTGCGGTCAAGGACGCAGTTGCCGATGGGTGGGTCGACACCCGCCGGTATGAGAGCTACGTGCAAATCCGTGAGGGATAACGTTAAAGTAGGTGCGATGTTCAACGTGGGGTAAAGTCTGCAGCCGCTTCGATGCCTAGGGCAAATTCAGCGAGAAGGTTGGCACAGGCATCAAGGTCGTCCAACGAGATCATTTCCACGGCACTGTGCATGTAGCGATTGGGGATGCTGACAAGCCCGGTGGCAACACCGGCACGGGACAACTGCATGGCATTGGCGTCGGTTCCTGTTCCTCGCCCAAAAGCCTGATATTGCACGTCGATCGCTGATCGCTCTGCTGCGGTACGGAGTTGTTCAGCAACGTTGGGATTAATATTCGGGCCGCGGCAAATGACCGGTCCACCACCAAGGGAAATATCTCCTTCCTGGTTCTTGTCAATCGTCGGACAATCGGTTGAAAAAGTTACGTCGACACCGATTCCCACGTGGGGATTAATACCGTAGGCGCTTGTGGTGGCACCGCGCAAACCAATTTCCTCCTGAACGGTTGCCACCGCAAACAAAGCGACCTGCAGCCCACCACGTTGTTTTGCCCGTCGGGCTGCCTCGATACAGACCCAGAGGCCTGTTTTGTCATCCATTCCTGGAGAGTTGACCAGGTTGTTGCGCATTTCCCGGTAGCTAAGTTCCAGGGTCACGCCGTCACCAATTTGGATGATCTCGGCAGCTTCTTTTTGATCCTTGGCTCCCACGTCAAGCCAGAGTTCTTCTTGCTTAACCACCTGTTTACGTTCTTCCGGGTTGAGTAAATGAATAGGCTTGCGAGCAATGACCGCCGATACAGGACCTCCTTGTGTGTGGATGGTCATTCTCTGGCCGACTAGCTGCTGAGGGTCCCACCCACCAATTGGCCTGGTGTAGATGAATCCATTGTCGTTGATATAAGTAACGATCAAGCCAATTTGGTCGGCGTGCCCGGCAAACATGACGCGAAGTTTTGCCTCGGGATTCACACCGACAATCACGTTTCCGTGAAGATCCGTATGCAATTCATCAGAAAATTTCTTCGCGTATTTTCGAACACATTCTTGGACGGGTTGTTCGAATCCAGAGGGGCTGGGCGTTTCTAAAAGTTCTTCGAAGAATTTTTTGGCTTGGTCGTCCATTGAAAAAAGTCTCGGGGTAAAGGTAGGGAGGGTGGGCAATGGCCACGGCCGACGACAAAGTGCTTGCACGTCATATTTTGACGATTGTAACGATTGTTCTAATTTTGAGGCAGGTGGTTCGCCGATATGCAACTGACGAGCGAAGGTGATGGTCGCTAACCACAGCGGCAACCGCCATTGGTACTAGCACTTTTCTGAGGTCAGATTCCATGCAAAAGGATCTAGCAATTATCACCGTGGCAGTTGTATTGTGCGCTGGTTCAATGGGTTGCACCAGCCGGTCGTTCTACAAAGCCAATCATGGTTTGTGGGGCGGCTATCGCAACTGTGGTTGTGGAGAAGTTTGTTGTGGCTGCGAGCCCGGATGTGGCTGTGAGCCAGGATGTGGGTTCGAGCCAGGATGTGGCTGTGAGCCCGGATGTGGCTGTGAGCCCGGATGTGGGTGTGAGCCTGGTTACAGATACAGACGTCGAGGGGGTGGTTATCACGGATTTGGACTTATTGGACCGGGAAGTTTGGTCGAGGCCATTTGTTACTCGATCGGCGACTGCTGGAGAAACCACGGTCTTTACGGGTGTGGTTGTGGGGATTCATGCTATTGTGAGGCTGGATGTAGTTGCGATGCTTCGTGCTGTTGCGAACCAGGGTGTGGTTATGCCTTAGGTAACTGTGATTGTTGTAGCAGCGGCAGTGGCGAGACTATCTATGAAACGGCCAGTCAGGACCGTCCCTACAGGGTCAGTTTGCGACCCCTTGAAAACTTTTCTGACGTCTTGAATTCAAGTAAGATGCAAAAATAACGTCCCCGAGTCGATTTGGATCACGGCTTCGGCGACTGAGACAGAAACAAGCGTTTTGCATTGGCGGTTGTTTGAGCAGCAAAAGCTTCGAGTGAGCAGCCTCGCACTTCGGCAAGGCAGATTGCGGTGTGTCGTACGTTTGAAGGTTCGTTGCGCCGCTGACTGCGGACCGGATGCGGCGAAAGATAAGGACTATCGGTTTCTATAAGAATCCGGTCATCGGGGATCGAGGCTGCGACGCGGCGGAGTTCCTCGGATTTCTTAAATGTGACCATTCCAGCGAAGCTGATATAAAGTCCCATTTCAACGCACTCGACGGCCATTTCAGTGCTGCCTGTAAACGAGTGCATAACGCCATTCAGGGGGCCTCGCTGACGGGCTTCTCGCAGCATCTCAAGAATGTCCTGGTCGCAATCCCGCATATGGACAATGAAGGGTAGGTTTCGATCACTGGAAAGTCGCAGATGTCGATCGAAGTAGTCTTGCTGCAGGTCGAAGGGTGAAAAGTCCCAGTGGCGATCGAGACCTGTTTCTCCGATTGCAACAACACCAGGCTGGGCGGCCAGGATAAGGATTTGGTTCCAATCTCCCTCTGCTGCCTCGGCGACAGAGTTTGGCTGGATGCCAACGGCTGCATAGAGGCCGTCATAACGGGTAGCCAACTCAACGCAGATGGCACTGGTAGAGGCTGAAGTGCCAATCGTGACAATCTCACTGACGCCGGCATCGTGAGCACGGGCGATGACCTCATCCCGATCGTTGTCAAAATCTTCCTGGTCGAGATGTGCGTGGGTATCAAAGAGCATGGGCCGCACAATTGGAAGTCGTTTGCCGCTTATACCCCGTGGGCGAGTTCTTTGAGCGATTCAAGATGTCCTTGAGTCATTCCTACAGCTTCCTCGGCGAGGGTTTTCGCGGCTGGAGCCAGATGAAGAGAATTGGCACAGTCGGTCAGGCGTGCCACGTCTTGTTCAATAAGACTGACCGATTTGCGCGCTAGATAGTCAATGTGGACATCGTGCGAGTGGGTAAAGTCGGCGGGAAATTTCCCCAATTCAGGTAGTTCTCCTGAATGGTAAATCTCCTGGGTGACGCGATCGATCAATTCGTTTTGAGCGGACGTGATTTCCTGGAATGTTTCAGCGACACGTTCATGGCCTGAAGGGATATAGGGCCGTGCAAAGCGCAAGTATTGCGGGAACGATCGGCCAAGGATGACCAAAAGTTGATTCAGGGCGTCGATGGTGTTGGTAGTGGACAAGTGGTAGGGGTACTTATTACATCAAGACTTGAAGGCCGGCCAGGTGCGTCCAGTGGGCCAGCGTTTCGGGAAAAATCCCCAACACGATTACAGGGATCGAAACGAGCAAAATATAAACCACCGGCAAAAAAGGCATGGTCACAGGGCCGCGCGAATCGGGTTGGGGGTCGATGCACATTATTTTTGCCAGCCGCAGGTAGTAGATGAGCGAGAGCACAGTATTGAGGCCACCAATCACAAGCAGCGAGATCATGACAGGTCCTCCGGCGTTAACCAATGCCATAAAGGCGTTGACCTTGGCCCAAAAACCGCCGAGCGGAGGCAGGCCGATCAGGCCGAACAGTATGGCAGTGAGGCAGATAGCCGTTAGTGGCGCGGTACGAATCAAACCACCGTAGTCGGCGATTTCTTCACTTTGCATCGTATTGCGTAAAAAGGCAACGATGGCAAAGGCACCAAGGTTCATGAAGAAGTAGACGCCGATGTAGAACATTAGCGCTGAAACGGCGTCTCGGGCCTGGTCCAAATTGGTACCAGCGAGATAAACGGCCGCTGCAACTGGCATCATCATGTAGCCGGCGTGGGCAATGGTCGAGTAAGCAAAGAGACGTTTGATATTGGTTTGTCCGTAGGCGGCAAGGTTTCCAAAGGTACAGGTGACCGCAGCGATGACTGCTAACATCAGGACTACAAAATTGCGAGCTTGCGAGATAGTAGGCAGTTGGCTGTTGGTGACAGCTTCCGGTGCCTGCATGGCCACCAGGGAGACCTGGGCCGGGGGTATGGCGACCGCCAATTCCTGGCTTTCCGCCGGAGAGGTGACGCCCAGGGCAACCCGTACTAGCAGGGCCAGGGCGGCAGCTTTGGAGGCTACCGACAGGAACGCGTTGACTTCTGCCGAGGCTCCTTCGAAGACGTCGGGGCACCAAAAATGAAACGGTACAGCTGAGAGTTTAAAAGCCAGCCCGACCATGATCATCACCGCCGCCAGAGCCAGGACCATGGCGCGGCCTGAAGCGGCTTCGGCAGTAAAATCGACTGACGCCAGGGTGGTAGCGACGGTTGGCAAATGGGCGGTTCCCAGTACGCCTGCCAGCAGGCTGATTCCGTAGAGCATGACGCCCGCAGCACCAGCTCCGTAGATGGCGTACTTGAGCGCAGCCTCGCCAGCTCGCTGGCGTCCTTTGACGGCGCCGGCCAGCACGTAGGATGGCACACTGGCCATTTCGACGCCCAGGAAAACGGTCATCAGGTGATTTGCCGAGGCCATAATGCACATCCCCAGCGTGGCTCCGAGTACCAGGGCATAAAAATCCTGCCCGTCGTTTCCGTCGGCCAGTCCGGTCATTCGCGTGAGCACGATGAACAGTACCGCAAAGAACAAAAGCACGGCCCGGACATAAATGGTAAGCGAGTCACAGACCAGCATGCCCGTAAAGATTTCTTGGGGACCTTGGCTGACTAATTCTGCGAGTCCTCCCGTAGGGATGGCATACCAGAGGGCCAGGCCGGTTCCTGCGAATGCCACGATCGAGGGATCTATTTTTTCCAACCATGGAATCAGGCGCACCAGTAGCAGGGCGACAATCGTCGCGCACAGAATAAGCTCCGGCCGAAACAGCGACAGGCTACTGTACGTATCGGTGATCAGGCCATCGATGATCGCTTGCAAGCTCACAGATTTCGACTTTCTTTTTGGTGGGTCATCGTAAGCGTTTCACCTGGTACCGTGGGCTGAGCCAGCTTGGCAGGCTCGTTGGCTTTGGTCCAGTTTGTCAGGTCGGTCACTGTCTGGCTAACCGAGGGTTCCATATAGTCCAGCACGATCCTGGGGTAGACACCAAACCAAATGGCCATTGCCAGTAGCGGGGCGGCAATCGAAAGTTCCCGCCAGGTGATGGGCACAATCGCTTCGGGGTGGGGGCCCTTGTACTCCGGACCCAGGTAAACCCGTTGCAGGGCCCAAAGGATGTAACCAGCCGTCAGGATGACGACCGCAGCTGAAATCACAGCCAGGGCCGTACTGTACTTCCAGACCGAGAGTACCACCAGCACTTCACCAATGAAGCCGCAGAGCCCAGGCAGGCCGAGGCCGGCAAAGAAAATCCCCACAGCCAGTGCACTGTAGATCGGCATTTTGGCAAAAAGTCCGCCAAATTCATTCAAATTACGATGGTGAACGCGGTCATAGATCACACCCACCATAAAGAACATTCCAGCCGAACTGATTCCGTGGGCAATCATTTGAAACATCGCACCGGTCATACCCATACGCCAGTAATCAGCGTTGTAATTGGTGCCGGCCACAGCGCTCCACACACCCAATCCCAGTACGACATAGCCCATGTGGCTCACCGAACTGTAAGCGACGAGTCGTTTGAAATCGGATTGGGCCAGGGCTGCAAAGGCACCGTAGACCATGCTGAAAACCCCAATGCCACAGACAAAATAAGCCAGGTCGTAACCTGCTTCGGGACAAATCGGGTAACAGATTCGAATGATCCCGTAGCCACCCATTTTCAAGAGAATGCCGGCGAGGATCATGGAGATGGGTGTGGGGGCTTCGACATGCGCATCGGGCAACCAGGTATGGACAGGTACGCTTGGCACTTTGATCACAAAGCCGATGAACAATAACAAGAAAGCCCACCATCCGAGCGATTTGCCCAACCAAAGGTTGTTGACGGGGTTGTCGGGATTGGCCGGGTCGCCAAAGGCTGTAGTGTGTTGGCCAATCTGCTGCAAGGCAAGAATGTTGAAAGTGTGCAAAGGTGTTTGAGAGTCTTTATGATCCTGGAAATGTTTTGCCAAAGAGGCATCCGACGCAAGCCACTTGGAATAGGCCTCTTGGGGAGTTTCTTCTTTGCCATCCACCTGTTCTGAAACGACAATTCCGCTGTCGACGAGTTGCTGGGCATTCAGTTGGGTTAAATCGCTGGCGAAATACAGCATCAGGATCGCGATCAACATCAATACGCTACCAGCCAGCGTGTAGAGGAAAAACTTAATGGCGGCATATTCCCGGCGAGGGCCTCCCCAAATACCGATCAAGAAGTACATCGGAAGCAACATGACTTCCCAAAAGACGTAGAACAGAAAGAAGTCAAGGGCCAGGAACACGCCCAACATGCCTGTTTGCAGAAGTAAAAACAGCACGCAGTAGCCTTTGACATGTTTGTTGATCGGCCAGCTTGCCCCCATTGCCAACACGCCAAGAAATGCGGTGAGAGTAACCAAGGGAAAACTAATCCCATCGGTTCCCATCATGTACTGGATTCCAAACGAAGGGATCCAGTTGTAGTTGAAGAGATTTTGCATCTCGGCAACACCAGCATCAAATGTTGGTGCGCCAGACCAGCCCAGCAACATTGCCAGCGTCATAAGGAAGACTGCGACTAACGTCAGAAGTGAGATCCACTTGAGTTGTTGATCCCGCAGGGGCAATACTGAAATTACCAGGGCTACAATCGCAGGCAGGAATACAAGCAGGCTTATGAATTTGGCAATACTATTTGGGTCCATGTTGGATCGTCTTCTGATATGAACTGGGAGTTGATTTCAACTTGTTATGTCGGTTGCTCATAGGGCAACTTTGAAACACAAGTTACTGTTTATCCGGCCACCGCCGCCCTCCAAATGCTGGCAATCACAAATAACACGATGGTGCCGACCACAATAAACATTACATATTG
>JAKVCB010000144.1 GCA_022448345.1 Pirellulales bacterium | reverse complement strand
TGTATTCCCAGGCACTGTATTCCCAGGCCACTTACGGACTCCCAAGTCACTCAAGGTTTGAGGCTGGGCAATTCTGGCCAGGTGGAAAAGTCCTGCAAAAAAGCCGCCACGTCATCGACCACACCCTTGAGGATCTTCTGGCCGGCTTCGGACCGGGCTTCCTGGGGGGATCCCAGGACTCCAGTGGCAGAGAGCCGGTGGAAACGCCGGAAAACGCTTACTCGCTGACTGCTGGTATCTTCACTGTGAAACCAGTCGTTGTTCAACACCGGTGTGTGGTCGTTCACCTTGTCCATGTCGACCAGGTCGGGGCGCAAAACCAGCATGAGCGACGTTTCGTAGGCACAAGAATGCGAAACAATCGGTTGCTCAACCCCCACTTTTTCCGGTCGGATGGACTCGCCTCCAACTTCCCACCAGTTTGCCAGGACCAAATAGGCATCGTCAGCCTGGTCGTCGGTGGCAATCAAATCGGTGAGTGCGTTGGCTACCGGAACACGGTTGCCTCCGTGGCCATTTAAGAAAAATATTCGCCGGAACCCCGCGCCGAGAACACTGCGCGTGATGTCCTGGATTACCTGGGCATACAAAAGGGGGCTCAGGCTGATGGTTCCAGGAAAATCTTTATGGTGGTGTGAACTTCCTAACCAAAAGGTTGGCAACAAGAGAACCTGGTCAGCCATTTTTTGTTCAACCTGCTCGGCGATTTCAGTCACCTGGATTGCATCGACAAAAACGGGCAGGTGGTGACCATGCTGTTCGCAGGCAGCCAGCGGAATGATGACTGGCAGATCCTTGGAGAGGTTTTCGATCTCGGGCCATTTTTTTTCATGCCACAACATTAGTGTGTCTTTCGGTTAGCTGTTGAAATACGGTTAGCTGTTGAAATAGATGAGGAGGGAAAGGATTTGCCATGCTGTTTCATGCAATTATGGGAATGCCCATTTGTGGTTGGCGGTTGCCCATAAAACCATTCAAAATCGTGATGGATAGGACGTGGTGTTTTTTAACATCCAATCACTGCTACTTCACGATGTCGGCAAATTCCTGAAACATTTCTACGCTGATTCCGTCCGGGTCGAGGGCATAAATTGCCCGTGCCACTTTCCGGCCATCCCGCTCAATATCGATTGGCGGATTAATGGCCCCAAAGCCGGCTGCACAGAGACGCTCATACTGCTTATCGATATCGTCCACCTCGAAAGCGACGTGCGAGGAACCGACGTAATTGTTTTTTAGCTCACGCGGCGTGCTAGGGGGATTCTCATACTCAAAGAGTTCCAAAAGAAAGTCGGTCTCAGGATGTTTTAGTAAGGCGACCTGTAGCTTTACGTTTTCAAAACCAAGAATGTGATCGTACGAAGGCAAGTCGGACCGCTCAGAGATCCGCAACACTTCCAGGCCGAGGGCGTCGCGGTAGAACTTTAGAGACTGCTTGACGTTTGAAACGGTGAATCCATGGTGGTGGCAACCTTTGATGTGCATTGAAGCGACTCCTGCGGTGTCAGCAAATACCAGAACGCATTCATTCAGCGGAACAAATGGCCGAATCAATTATCCCGGGTGACAGTTGGTTTTCCGAGGTTAAAGACAATCGATTTCAAATCCGACATAAAGTCCAGGGTGTGTCGACCGCCGATTCGTCCCAGGCCACTGCGGTTGGAAGCCATGCCGCCAAAGGGAAGATGATGTTCCCAGAAATGGGTCCAATCGTTGACGACCGTAATTCCCGAATTCAGTCCCTCGGCCCAGTTCCAGGCCCGGTCAACATCCCTGGTAAAGATCGATGAGGTGAGTCCCAGGTCACAGGCATTAATGTAGTCCCACGCCTGGTCCTCATCTTTGAACGAGGTGATTGGAGCAATCGGCCCAAAGGTTTCTTCGTGGTTTACGAGCGAGTCTTTTGGGAAATCAACCAGAACCGTCGGTTCGTAGAAGAAACCGGGCAGGTCGGGTCGCTTGCCACCCGCCACCACTTTGGCTCCCTTGCCGGTGGCATCGTTGAGGTGGGCCGTCATTTTCTCGACAACTCCCATGTTGTTTTGTGGCCCTACATTCACCGATTCATCGAGTGGGTTTCCTACCTTCCAATGTTTGGATTCGGCAACTATCGCATCGACCAACTCGTCCTTGATCGAGTCGGCGACAAAGATTCGCTCGGCACAGGAGCAGACCTGGCCGGCCGCATAAAAACAGGCAAACCCGATAGCAGCGGCGATTTCTCCAGGATTGGCGTCTTCGAGGACAACAATCGGACCGTTCCCCCCCAGTTCGAACAGTGTTGGTTTCAGGCCGGACCGACTGCTAATGATCTCGGCCGTTTGTGGGCTACCGGTCATTCCGATCGCGTGGGTACCTTTATTGATAACCAACTCATCGCCGACTTCGGCACCCGGCCCGGTGACCAGGTTGATCACTCCAGGTGGCACGCCCGCCTCGTGGATACATTCCATCAGCTTAACGGCGGTTGCGGCGGCCGTGGGTGCTGGAGTCCACGTCACCGTGTTCCCCATCACAATCGCAAACGGCAAGTATTCTCCGGGGATCGCCGCCGGAAAATTCCAGGGCGTAATGGCGGCGACCACGCCTCGAGGACGCCAGAAGGTCAACACGCGTTTTTGGGGATCGGCACACGGTTTGGTGTGGCCTTCAAAATACTTGGCCTGTTCGGCCGCAACGTGCCAGGGTGCACTTGTTTCGCCGGCTTCATCGGCAGCTTCTCCATGAAGGGGCTTGCCAAGTTCGGTGCAAAGAATTTCGGCAAGGGCCTCTTTCTGCTGGTCAAGGATGTTGGCTATTTTGACGCAAAGCGCCGATCGCTCCCACAAGGGAACTTCTCGCCAACTGGGAAGGGCCTTGTTGGCAGCCGCGACCGCTCGCTGCGCATCTGCTCGGCCACCACAGGCTATCTTGCCAAAGGGCTCACCCAGAGCCGGATTAATTCCGTCGTAGGTCTCACCCGATTCGGCTCCACACCATTTTCCATCAATGTACATCGAGTAACTGTTCATCACGGTTTTCCTGTTCTGAAGTGTTCAAGTATTCGGCAACGTGACTATGTTTTTGGGAGTACCCGCCTTCTGAAGCCCGGCTTGTTGAAAGTGAATGGGGCGTGTTTCCTTTTTTCGTTCTCGGGCCGGATGAGGGAGCCGTTTCAGCGGGTGAGATACCCTCCGTCCATGTCGACGATGGTCCCGGAGACAAAGGAGCACGCCGGTGAAAGCAATGCCAGGACCCCCCGGGCAATTTCGTGGGCTTCCCCAATGCGGCGCAGGGGAGTCATGTTGACCACCGCTTCGCGGGCCTCGGGCTGGATCCCTGAGGTCATTGGTGTCTCGATCACGCCGGGGCAAACTCCGTTGACGCGAATTCCATGGGGGCCAAGTTCGCGTGCAAGCCCCCGCGTCAAGGTGTTCACGGCTGCCTTGGCTGCCGCATAGGGAACCGTTCCGCCACCTCCCCCGCTGTGGCCGACTACAGACCCCATATTGACAATGATTCCTTCTTTTTGAGCAATCATTTTTCTGGCTGCAGTTCGACAGCAAAGAAATACGCTCCGGCCATTGACGGCCCACATCTGGTCAAAAGTTTCGTCACTGCATTCCACGATTGGCTGGCGCGGCATCCATTGACCGGAGTTATTGACCAGCATGTCGAGCCGCTCTCCAAAAGAGGCTTCCAATTCCCCGAACATTCGCTCGACCTCCTGGGTCGAACTGACATCGGCCTGAATCGCGATGGCCTGGCCGCCGCCAGCGGTAATTTCCGCGACTGCTGCCTCGGCACCTTCACGGTTTTTGCAATAGTTCACGCCGACGTGAGTCCCCGCCAATCCGAGTGCCGTCGCGATTTGGTAGCCAATCCCAGAAGAGGCACCTGTGACCAGGGCGGTGCGTCCTTGGAACCAGGTTGCAGCTTCGGCAAGTGAACCAGAAAAAACAGTCTCTTCCATGGATTGTTGTGTCCCCGTGCGTAGGCACAAAAAGCAAATTTTTCCAGATCGCCAGACACGATCCTTCAGACCAGTCGCGACCAATATAGGCGGATCAGTGGATTTCGTCGACCCGCACGGGACGGCTTCCCTCGGCGCTAGAAAGGCGGCCTGCATTGACCACCCGGACCGCTTCGACCATATCTTGGAGTGATTCTTTCAATTCATCAGACATGTTTTTATTGGATCTGTTTTCGAGGACCATTTTCTTGATCAGCTTGATGATATTCGCCGCGCCAGCCGGGTAGGTCCAGTCGTTGATGTTGTTCTCTGAGAGGATGGCCCCGGCCGATCCATAGGCGGTCACGTGCATCGCGCAGTGGTACTGTGTGCGGCCATCGCCGTTTTGAATCACGACGCCACTTTTGGGTCGATCGGGCCGGTCTCCCCAGGAGAGATGCATCACTCCTAAAGGGCCTGGCCCCATCGTGTGGACGGTTTCGATTCCCCCTCCAAAAATGGCTTGGGCCAGGCTCACCGAATGAATCTGGCCAGCAATGTGGCCACTGAGGCCCCGGATGGTTGCACAGTCGAGCTTGCCTACGTCGGCCAGGCGGGCACGAAACTGGAAAGCACCAGGCAGATGTCGCAAAATGGATGCACTGAACAGAGGAGCACGGTGCTTTTTCGACAGAGCCAGAAGTTTTTCGACGTCGCCAACTTCATTGGCCATCGGCTTGTCGATGAAGGTAGCAACCCCCTTCTGGAGTCCTGGGGTGGCCAGTTGGAGATGATCGCTGCCATCTTCATTGCAGTCGGCGATAAAGACTAAATCGACGCCGTCGCTTACCTGCTCGTACGAATCACAAACGTGCGGACGGTCGTCCAGCACGGCCGAAAAAGACTCAGCCGCGTCGCGGTGGACATCCCACACGTTGACGATTTTAAAACCGTCAACCGTGTCGACTGTTCGCTGGCGGGGATCGGCACAAAATCCATAAAAGTAATAGTGCACCGATCCGTTTTGCCACGAGTAGGGGGGGTCATCGTCGAGGTCGACCGGGCGCTGCAACTTCAAGGGGTCGTGTCCAGCCATCAGCGCTGCATAGTACATTCCGTGGGTATCACAGCGGATCAGGCCAACTTTAATTGGTTCAGTCATAAGAGTCCCTTCAAGGCATGTCGTGGGGATGGACGAAGTATGAGCACTGTAACGTTGGCCCCCTTACCTGGTTGTGTTTCCTTCATTGCGCCACCATCGCAATTCATTGGTGATGGCATTGCTTTGATACCCGTCGTCGGCGACTGCGACAATATCAAGTCGGCCGTCACCGTTGAGGTCTGCGACCACCAGTTGGTTGGCACTGTCCCAGTTGTTTTTTAGCAAATGTTGTGTCCACCCGCCTCGCGGGTTACCGTGGTTTTCAAACCACACGACTTTCCCGTGTCCCTTTTGCCAGGCTGTGGCGGCAACGTCCAGATCCCCGTCTCCGTCGAGGTCCGCTGCAACCGCTTCAAAGGCGGCCGGAAGTTTGCCAATGGTGTGCCGTACCCAACCGTTCGGGTCAGCTGGATCTTGAGCCTGTTCGTACCAGGCGACCTCGTGTGTTTGCAGGTCATCCGCAAACAGCGTGGTCAGTCCAAAGGCCATCAATACGTCCAGGTCCCCGTCCTGGTCGAGGTCCACAGGACTGCCGTGAATGGGGTAAACCGGGCGGTTTTCGATCTCGTGCCGTTGCCAGCTTGGGTTTGTTGGGTCACCGGAATTTGCGTACCACACGAGTGGCCCGCGATGGGTTCCATCCTGCGGTGGCCTGGCAGCGGAGCCCAGTAAATCAGGCCTGCCGTCGCGGTTGAAGTCGCCCACGCGGATGGTACGTGCGTCGGGCATGTTGTCGTCAATCTGCCTGGAGGTCCACGCCTTGTCCCAACCACCATCGCCCGGATTTTCATACCAACGAAAAACGGCCGTAGCATAGCCCGAGGCGGCGATGTCCAAATCGCCGTCGTTGTCCAGGTCGGCCAGAGCCACATCGTAGGCGCGGGGCAAATTGGTCGTGACAAGCCGGCGCTGCCAACTGCCCCGCAATTTCCCGCCTGGGTTGGCAAGCCACAAGATTCGGCCACCCTGGTTATCGACCACCACCACGTCAGGGGTGCCATCCTGGTCGATGTCGCCCACTGCATGCCGTTCAAACCAGCCTGGTTCGTTGTCGTGGATCACTTGTCTGGAAAATTGGCCATGCCCATTATTTTCAAACCAAGACATGTCCGAGACCGACTCGCGACGGATGTCGGGACTGGTCAAGTCGAGGTCGCCGTCGCCATCGAGGTCTGCTACGGCCAGGCCGTAGGCGTAGCTGTAGTTGTCGTCGATTAAATGTTCGCTGAATCGAATGGGAACTGGCGGAGCTGTAGGTTCTTGATCTTCAGCGAATACCACCGCGGAGGTCCATATCGAAATGACCCAGCTGATCGACAAGAGCTTTAAATAAGGTATCATGACAGAGATTCGTTTGCTTTGTGGTTACTGGAAAATAGGGTACACAAATGGCTCACAACTTTAAGCTCACCAGGCGGGAATTCGGTGTCACCACTGCGGCTGTAGCCTTCACTTTTGGTGGGGATTGTAGGAATAGCCTTGCCGCGGGTCCGGCAGCCTCAACCCCCACAATCGACATTCGCACTGTTGCCCCCGCCAGCGCGGAAAAACCACGTCATGGTGCTCCCACGATTATTGAACTGAAAGATGGCCGGTTGTTGCTTGCCTGGATGGAGTATGTCGGAGGAAAACTTGCCGGTCACGATCACGCCCATTGTAACATTGCGTCGATGATTTCAAGCGATGGCGGGAGAACCTGGTCCGATTATCGGGTTTTGGTCCATAACGACCCGGCCGATACCAACATCCATTTTCCCTATTTCTTGCGCCTCAAGAATGGCGACATCCTCTTCTACTACCTCGTTCGGAATTATTTAGCACCGGGTGAGCAGGCCAGGTCATCGGGGATGGTCTGCTTCAGCAAAGACGAGGGAAAAACCTTTTCCAAGCCCGTCCGCCACGAAACCCTCTCGGCCTTGGGAGGTAATGGTCGGATCCTGTCGCGTCTCTCCTGTGGGAGGATCATCCTGCCGGCGCAGCGGTACCAAAACGGGGTTTGGGGCGGTCCGTTGGATCATCAGGTTTCCGGCTGCTATTACAGTGATGATGAAGGCCAGTCGTGGGAAGCAGCCACCCAGTGGGTGGACCTGCCCATGCGGGGGGCGATGGAACCCCATATTGTGCAGCTTCAAGACGGAAGCCTGCTGATGACCCTCCGTACGCAACTGGGAGCCGTGTTCCAATCGACCTCCAGCGACGGCGGAACGACGTGGTCGTTGGCACAAACCACCGGACTGGTGGCCCCCGAATCGATGCCGTGCCTGACGAAGATCCCACAAACGGGCGACTTGCTCATGATTTATAACAAGAGTCTCTACCATCCTCATTACGATCATTATGGCAAACGGACCCCGCTCACTTCTGCAATTTCTCGTGACGAGGGCCGGTCGTGGGAGAATTTTAAAAATATTGAAAGCGATCCCAATTTTGAGTACACGAACCCTGCCTGCTTCTTTGTGGCAGACGACCGCGTGCTTATCGGCTACGAGACATCACAGATGGCCAAGGTAGAACCGCCTGGCCGTTTTGGGCGGACCCGGATGCCTATGAAAATGGCCTCGGCACATTACCGCTGGTTCTATGAATAATCGCTGGTTTTACGAATAGTTGCTGGCCCAGTGGTGGCTGAAGCGTATTTTCTGCAGTTGGCCTTCCTGTGACTTTCGCTACTTTCGGTGGTTAGGGAATTTTTTGCCACTTGTGGAAAAATAATCTTCAATACTGCCGTTAAGTTTTGTTTTAATGCTATAATAAGGGCTTATTGTCGGTAGTCGTCGATTCCCACTCGAGGTCTTGTAAAATGTTCAGAGAGTGCGCTGAGCTTATCCATTGTGTGCCAACGGTTCGTAGCGCCAGGGCTGGTTGTTGGAGTGTGGTGGCGGTCGTACTTTCGCTGGCCGTATTCATGCCATCTGCCCACGGCAATTTTTTCAACGCAACCGATGCTGCCATCGGCACCTCCGCGTTTGCATCGGGTTCACCGGCGCTGGCCGATTACAACAACGACGGCTTGCTCGATGTTGGCGCAGGCTATCACATCATGCGGAATAACGGACCTGACGGAACAGGCCAGACCACGTTGACGAACATTGGTGGAATCCCGCAGAACGGCAACGCTGTTTTTGGCGACTACGACAAAGATGGATTTGTCGATTATTTCATGAGTAGCTACGGGAGGCTCTATCACAATAACGGGGGCAATAATTTTACGCTGGCCCAGCAGTTTACGGGTATGCCGACCAAGGGCCGGGCATCCGCCTTTGTCGACATCAATGGCGACTCCTACCTTGATCTCTACGTGGGAGCCTTTGAAGCCTGCGTTGTTGGGTGTTATCAGCCAGATGTGATTTACCTCAATAACCAGGATGGCACTTTTTCCAAAAACAATTCCTTTGTTCCAGGTGCGAATCCCGCTTACGGTGTGACAACTGCCGACTGGGATGAAGATGGGGACACGGACATTTATGTCTCGAACTATCGCCTGGAAACAAACTTCCTGTGGCGCAATGACGGGAACGGCAACTTGACGAATGTGTCAGGTACCCACAATGCCACTTCCGGCAGCGGTCACTCAATGGGCGCTGCGTTTGGCGACTTTGACAACGACGGCGACCTGGACCTGTTCTCCGGCCAGTTTGCTCATCCGGGGCAACCAGAATCGCGGTTCCTGATGAACAAAGGTGCGTCAGACGATTTCAAGTTTACCGATACGGGTACCAGGGGCGTGACTTTTGTCGAATCTTACGCGTCGCCCACTTTTGGGGACATCGACAATGACGGTGATCTGGACCTGTACTTCTCAACGGTTTATCAGGAAAATTCGAAGCTTTGGAAGAACAACTTTGTCGAAACCGGCAGCCTTAGTTTCACCGACATCAGTGCCAGTTGGAATATCTACTCCATTGTAGGAAACCAGCAAACAACTTATGGGGCCTTTGGTGACTACAATGACGATGGGCGGTTGGATCTTTTTACCGCCAACAAGCTGCTGGAAAATGACCATACTTCGAATAACAATTGGCTGAAAGTGCGCCTGGAGGGGAATCCAGCCTACGATGCCACAGCCATCGGATCCCAGGTTCGTATCGAAGTGCCTGGGCTGGGCACGTTAACCCGGCAAGTCGAAGGTGCTGTGGGGACAGATGGGAACCAGAATGATCACACCATGCATTTTGGCCTGGGCAGTTACGATGGTCCCCTGACTCTGGAAGTTCGCTGGCCAGACGGCCTGTCCAACTCGGTTTCTGTTTCGGGCGTGGACCAGACGATTACGATTGCCCCGGAAGTTCTGGAAGACGGCACCTGGTCCAACAGCGAGGGTGGTTCGTGGAACCATGCCAGTTACTGGGTGGGTGGCGTGGTTCCCGACGGAAACTCACACGTCGCCACTCTTGGCAGCACAACTGGCGCCTCTTCAACGCTCTATACCAACCAGGAAATCACGGTCAAAAAACTCAGTTTTGATCACAGTGCCACTTATGCAATCGCCGGGACGGGACTTCTTAACCTGGAGTCCAACAGCGGGGATGCACAAATAGACGTACAGCAGGGAACCCATAAGCTCCAAGTTCGCGTTGCACTGAAAGACGATGTCGCGGCCACAGTCGCCAGCGGTGCCGCGCTGGAGTTCAATAACCGGATTGACTTAAACGGTCATGACCTTGTTAAGAACGGCGGTGGCCAATTGCGCATCAACAATACGGTCGTGACCGGAGGGGGGAGTGTTGTTGGGGCCAGCGGTTCGATTACCGGCTCGGGAATGATCGTCGGAGATCTGGAAAACGAGGAAGGGACCGTAGCGCCTGGTAACAGCCCTGGCACGTTGACGATC
>JAKVCB010000143.1 GCA_022448345.1 Pirellulales bacterium | reverse complement strand
TCGAAACGTTCGCAGCCTACAACATTCATATTCAAGAGTATGCACTTCCGGGTGACTACAACGGTGACTTGGTTGTCGACAATGCAGACTATATGCAATGGCGATCGACATTTGGCCAAACGGTAACCAATGGCACGGCTGCCGATGGTAACGGCAACGGTAGAATCGATGCTGCAGATTACACAGTGTGGCAGGAACACCTGGGAGAAGTTGTGTATGATGGCCCACCGCCAGCCCCCTTCACACCATCCGCGATTGTCGTAGAAACCTCGGGGGTTACTTTACCCGATGGGTCTCAACTTGACATTTCAACATCCCAAACACAGGGACTCCAGGAAGCCTTTGATTTCTCCATCGAGCAAGGCTGGAATGTATTTGTACTTCCGGGGACCTACACACTTGACGCACACCTGGATGTTGAAGAAATCCAACTTCGGACATTTCGCTTCCAGGATGTGACGATGAACTTTAGTTCAAGCGTCACCGATTTTGGCATCCGATTCGATAGTACCATGCTGACCGATTGGTATTGGGATGGCGGGGCGATCAACGCACCGCAGGCAAGTCATGGTGTAATTTTTTACCCACGCACGCCTCACCCATTGGATGGCCCCAAGTATGGCACAAAGGGTGTTGTGGATAGCCGGTTTCATTTCAATGCAGACATCCAGGCCAGAAGTTCGAAAGTAACGATGGTCACCACGCAAGCCACAATCAACGATCTGAGTCTTCACTTTCAGAACGTCCCACGCAACCAGATATATTACGTGGGAAGCGGGTTTGCCCATTACAATATTTTTCCCGGGGCCCGCACGGATCCAGCCATTGGCTATGACCTGTTTAGCACTGAAGGCCGTGTCACCGTGAACCCTCCAGATGCCAACCTGTCCACCGGCATTCCTGCAACCGTTTACCTTCCAAACGGGAATACGCTGCCGATCACAGGAACAACCACCTACGGCCTTCAAGAAGCCTTTGATTACGCAGCAGCAAACAATCTGGACGTAACTGTACACGGGCGTGGGGTCCGCAACACCAGTCCAACCACTAATTTTGGGCTCTATCAGATCACCTCTGATCTTCAGGTGGGTGATCTTACCAACCGCACCTACAACATTTATGCCGTAACCTTTAATGACCCTCGCACCGGTGGCACGACGTTGTCTTTGGGCGACATGACCAATTCCACTTTTGAACTGACAGGACAACTCGTATCAACCGGAGCGGCTAATTCCATGGTGATCCGTCCCGATGATACGGGAGTTCACAATAGTACGGTACGCATTGGCGCAGCAGTTGGCAGTAACACTGCGGGAAATACGGCTGTCAGAATTGATCCGAGTCTCAAAGACATTCAAGACAACCTTTTTGTTCTGCACGAAGTGAACACCGGCTACTATGGAATTAAAGTCGTGAACCCTTCGGCAAGCACGAGTTTTTCGAACAACACCATTCGGTCCTTACATACGCACGCTACCGCCCATATTGGCGTGCAACTGGGAGAAAGCTCCTTGAATGCCGACCGCATTCATTCGAATTTAGCTGAAATTCGGGCCAATACGGATGGACAAATCCGTGAGGCTGCCATGCAGGTTTGGGGGAGTTCCAACACGATCGATCTCTATTGCTTCAATTATGCCTTCCGGTATGGAATCAAGTTCGAACCGGGTTCTAACAACAACACTTTAATTAACTCCGGAATTTCCGCCTGGACACCTGTTGCTGATAACGGGACAAACAATAATACATCCGGCTCAGCAACTGCCTCCTCCAGTTCGTTGTCGGTCCTTCCTGACAACTCCCTCGAGCCGAACCCTTGGCCAACAGGAACCACAGCGGCAGTCGTTGCATTCGACGCTGCCCTAAAAGAGGGATCTTCCGAACCACTTCTGCTGGAAGTTTCCGCCGATGTGGGTGATAGCGACGATTCGGAGACCTCTCTCTCTGAAAGCAAAAATTCATCAGCCCTGGACAAGGCCCTTTCTCAACTGGCTCCGGAAACGATGGTCCCGGTCGGCGTTGCCGTACAATAGTTTTTTACCGGTCCCCCTACCCGGCCACGACCTTTTCTACTCATTCGCAGCCACCAGCTGCGCCAGTCCGACCTGGGGTTTTGCCTGCTGGGGCATTCTCAAACGGCTGGCACCCCGCAAACAATCTGGGTAGACTGAGCCGAGTTTACAAGCTTTCGCAGGTCAGGTTTGGGAATTGCGTGGCCCGCTTGATTCCCACCCAGGTCCACTTCGGGCCTTGACCAGCAAAAAATCTTCCCCAAGGACCTACCACCACGTTGTGGAATCCCCCCCATAAGGACAACTGGAAATGAACAACCCGACTTTTGTCAGAGCCATTGTCCTGGGGCGACACCTGGGCCTGTCACTCACCTGGCTTGCCTGGGCTTGTGCAGGCCATGTGACGCAAACCAGTCTGGCCCAGCAGCCCGATTTGGCAGAACGCGCGCGTGCAGCCAAAAACGACTACTACCCCATCACTGCCGAACAAGTATCTGCGGCCCGTGCGACTGCTTTAAAAAGCGCAAACAACCTGCAGCTATGGCTGAAAACAAACGATGATGGTGGCACAAAGTGGAAACAGTATCTGCACTGGGAAAACTTACCGGAAGCATTGGAAACCGAATCCAAATCCAACCTGTCCAAGCTCTCGGTTGTCTATCATCAACTCAACACGGACGAACCGGGACTGGAACGTGCTGCTTTTCGTCGGCTCGCAAAAAGTTTACGACGTTACATTGATCTGGCATCTGCTGCTGGAAAAAAAAATCTCAAGAATCAGTACACGAAAGTCACTCAAGGACTCGCAAGTGACTTGTCCGCATACGCTGAACATCCGACACCGCGACTTGAGTATTCGATTGGCAGGCGTTTAGGATTTATCCATGGACTTGGTCTCTCGCCAGAATTACATGCGGCTGTACGAGATCGACATGGCCTTCCCAATGCCATCATCGACGTCTCAGAAAAATTCCTCTCGGCTGCAGTGTCGGGTAATATCGACGAGGTTGGTGACGTGCGTGACACCATTCTGGGAACGGCGATTCGAGGCACATCTCAGACAAACGGCTCCGTCAAATTGCAACTCATTCCGGCAACAGATCGGGCTATCATGGAGGTCGCGTCAACCGGGAAGATCGTTTCGAAAAACCTTGGCTACAACGGTCCCATTGTGATCCGAAGTACCGGATTTACCGACTTTACCGCCAGCAAACGGGTTGAATTCACCGATCGGGCGTTCCGCATCATGCCATCGGTTGCCGACGCGACAACCCGTACGGAAATCCACAACGTGCGGGCTAAAAATAGCGGACCCTTCAGCCGACTTATTTCGCAGGTCGGCGGACAACGGGTGCAAGAAAGCAAACTTCGAGCAGAAGCCATTGCCTCACGACATGCCGAACGTGATATTCGGATTGAGTTCGACAAGGAACTAACCGAGGAGGTCAAGGGCTTGCGGCGCCAGTATCGGGATGTTTTTCGCTACCCCTTGCTCCGCAAGGGAGCTTTCCCCCAACATGTCCGCTTCAGTTCAACAACCGACGTTGCATCGATCGAAGTCGTACAAGCTAAAAATGACGAACTTGCGGCCTCGGGTCCCCCGCCACCCATTAACGGAAAAAACGACCTCCGTGCACGGATTCAACAAACAGCTGCAAGCAACTATGTAACAACCCTATTAAGCGGTGCAACTTTAAGTGAATCTACCGCTGGGGGGGGTGGCCAACTCGACAGAAAAATCCCGCAATGGTTGGAGGATCTGCTTGGGGATTTGGACGTTCCAGACAACGAGCAAGACAGCGAAGCAGCTGCTGATGCAACAACCTCTGCGAAACCGAGTGATCGTCCCTGGTCTATTACTTTCCGTCGTAAAAGACCTGTATCTGTTGAGTTTTCCGATGGGCAAATCAAGCTGGCAGTGCACACAGCACGAATTGTATCGGCCGGTGATCGTTTCGATGGCTGGGATTTACTCGTCCGGTACAAAATGGATCCCCAAAATGGTGGTCTGTTGTTGACTCGCTCTGGGGATGTTGACGTCCTCCCCACAAATTTTGATCCTGCCACCGGACGGGGGCTTTCCACGCGTCAGGTTGGTCTGCGTAGCAATCTCATTAAAGTCATTAATGATTTGACCAATCAAGGTGATGGCTTTCCGAAAACGCTTGAAATACCGATGATCGAACTCGCGGGAGAATTGGCCGATGTCGGCACGCTGGCACTAGAGGGGTCCAAGAGCGAAAATGGCTGGTTGACTCTGACCTGGAATTTGCCCTAAGTTGACGAGTGCCGTTTGGAAAAACCTTTCAGAAAAAACCACTGTCAACTATCCCTGGCTTTATGAACCCAGTCGTTGATATTGTCTTTGACTGTTTGCCCCTGCGACTGGTGGGGCGGTTCGATGTGCCGCTCGATGCATCAGATGCCTACTCCCTGCGGTGCAAGCGGCTGAAACAAGCCGTCGATCGTTATGCCGGAAAAAACGCCTATTTCCTCTACAATGCGCGCTGTGTGTACCGGCTGGCAAACTCTGAAGTGGATGGAATGTTGCGATTCGAGTTCGAAGGTACAGTCATCGCCACTTCCGAAGACGACAAAGCAGAAGCAACCGACTTGGAGATTCAGCTAACGGCAGCCACCTGTAGCGACCTGCCAGGTGCCGTAAAGGCGTGGTTTATCCAAGCTGTAGAAGCTGCTGTCTTGATTGAGTTCGATCGCTTCGTCGCCGACGGAAATCTGGCCAGAGCAGTTGCTGCGGCCAGCCAGGTCCGCCACATTGAAGATTTAGCCAGCTTTGCTGGCATGCATCTATAAAAACACCGAATTGACCCGCGGTAGCGGGTGGTTCTGGTATCTGTTTTTGACCGGCAGGCTCTTGGGGATTTGGTCAAAGTTTGCGGAATGAGAGGACGATAAATAATATGCCGGTTGTTCCAGTTGCGCGGATGGCGTGTCAAATCACTGCTATCGTCAAACTGTGGGCACCTGCCTGGGGGGAACCAGATCGCGAAAAGTAATGGCCATGTCGTTAGAGTGGTCATTGATTTTCTGATTGCATGGACTTTAGGCAGTCGCTCACACACGGGCCACTTGTTAAACGTGGTTACGTCGCACCTAGGAACCGAAATTCGATGAGTCGGCGTCTCCGTACCTTCTGGAGTCTACTTATTTGCGGATCGGTTCTGTCAACCGGCTGCCAGCCGGTTCAGCCGTTCTTCTTTATGGAAGACGGCGACCTCTCGCACTACCAGGGTATGGCGACAGAAATTGACTACCCAGACGTGGAAGAACCATGCCTGTGTGAAACTTCTTGTGCAACGCCGCCGCTCACACTCCGAAATCCAGATAACTGTGAAATCTGGAGTATAACTCTGCGAGAAGTTACACGGATCACGCTAAACAACAGTAAGGTCATGCGGCAACTAGGTGGACGTGTGGCTTCGACAGCACCGGAAACCATCTCCCGAACGATTACGAGCCCGGTAGCCGTTGCAACCGTTTACGATCCAGCACTTACGGAGTCGGCCACCGGTACATCCGTTGCCTCGGCGTTTGGAGGAACAGGTGTAGAAGCAGCTCTTTCGGAATTTGATGCACAACTTGACGCAAGTGTCTTCTGGAACAAAAACCGGACTCCGCAAAACCGCGACACATCCAGCTTTGGCGAAGATTTTTCTCCAGCGATCCTCGCGCAAGAACTCGGAACCTTCACGTCTGGCATTACGAAAGTAACAGCGCCCGGCACACAGTTCAGCATCCGTAATAACACACGTTACGAAGGCAATAACATCTCGTCAGGAAATGCGATAAACGCATTCCAGGCGTTCCCGAGTGCCTGGACTACAAATTTCGAGGCCTCATTCAGCCACCCATTTTTTCAAGGGAGTGGCACCAAGTACAACCGCATTGCAGGGCCTTTTTCGTTCAACCAGTATGCGTCTGGGGCCGTTAATCCGATCGACGGCGTGATGATTGCACGAATTCGCACGGACCTTTCGTTGGCTGACTTCGAGGGAGGTGTGCGAAACCTGATGTGCGATGTAGAAAACGTGTACTGGGATTTATATTTTGCCTACCGCGATTTACAAGCACGCAAGTTGGGACGCGACAGCTCTCTGGAAACCTGGAAGAATGTCCATGCCAAGTTCCTCACTGGTTCACGTGATGGCAGTGCGGATCGTGAAGCCCAGGCCCGCTCGCAATACTTCCTGTTCCGATCACAAGTTGAGCAAGCCCAGACCCAACTGTTTCGCACAGAATCACGTTTACGATACATCATGGGGCTGCCACCGTCGGATGGCAAACTCATTCGCCCTTCCGATGATCCAACCACAGCCAGCATTCACTTTGACTGGGCTGAAGTCCACACCGAGGCCCTGGTTCGTCGTGTTGAAATTCGCAAACAGAAATGGGAGGTCAAGCGGCGGGAATTAGGGCTCATTGCTGCCCGGAATCACCTCCTACCAAGATTGGACGCGGTGGGAACCTATCGCTGGCTAGGACTAGGAAATGAACTGATCGGACAGAATGGCAGTGTCCCGTTCACTTCGCCAGGGTCCAATGCCTTTGATATCCTGACCGGTGGCGATTTCCAGGAGTGGCAACTTGGACTACAACTCAGTGTCCCCATCGGGTACCGACAACAAGTTTCTACGGTACGCCACAACGAACTGCTACTAGCACGGGAGCGGGCCGTACTCAACAACCTCGAACTCGAAATTTGTCACCAAATAGCCGACGCCATTCGTGATCTCGACCTCAATTACGGACAAACCCAAACGCTGTTTAACCGGGCCCTGGCTGCCGAACGTGAAGTTCAAACAGTGCATGAAATCTACGATGCAGGAAGAACGACTCTTGATCAATTATTGGATGCCCAGCGCCGCCGTGCCGAGGCTGAATCTTCCTACTACCAGGCACTTGTTGACTACAACAAAGCCATTTCCCTTGTGCACTGCCGCAAGGGGTCAGCGCTGGACTACAACGGTGTTTATCTGTCCGAAGGCCCCTGGCCAGGCAAGGCCTATTTCGATGCAATGCGCCGTGCGCGGCAACGTGACGCAAGCATGTACCTCGATTATGGGTTCACCATGCCAGGCATCGTAAGTCGTGGCCCCTATCAAAACAGCCGCGCCAACTGTTACAATGCCGAAGAGACACCTGAATTTAACGAGGTGCCTGAATTGATCCAGGGAGAAATCAGCACAGATGAACTTCCTGAACCGACCAAGGCCGACACCATCCAGTTCATCCCTTTCCCTGACGAATTATCACCACTGGGTTCCTCTCAGGATAAGCTTTTGAACAAAGTTGGAAGCGACCCGTCAGAGATCGACTCGACTCTTGAAATAACCTCTGAGCAAATTGCAGAAATAGGAAACCACCTACATAGTAATGCGACTGGCGAATCCTCCGAATTTGGACCATCCGACCAGTGGCAACCATATCATCCTCTTATACTGCAAAATCCAGCAAGCAAACCAACCACGCCTGCTGACTTTTAGACAAAACAAGTACTCCAATTACAAAACTGAAGTCCTCCTTGAACCCAAGACCTCACTTTACGATAGACGGTAATCTCTGAGAAACCAGAATGGTCGCCCAGGGGAGGCCTGCTCTACTGCACCCGTTCAAACAAACCGCATGTTCTTCTCATTTGATGGCATCGATGGCGTTGGAAAAACAACTCAACTGCATCTATTCTGCCAGTGGCTTCGCTCCCTCGGGCATCCTGTGGTAATGTGCCGCGACCCGGGCAGCACACCATTAGGTGAACGAATTCGCGACATTCTGCTACACGGTGGCGATGAGCTTCCAATCACGCTCCGGGCTGAAATGCTTCTTTATATGGCAGCCCGCGCACAGTTGGTTGAAGACATTATTCAGCCGGCACTGGAAAATGGACAAATTGTTGTTTCCGACCGCTTCTTGCTGGCGAACATCGCCTACCAGGCGTTCGCCGGAGGACTCGATGCGAAGGTTGTACGCGATGTTGGTTGTGTAGCGACTGCCGGACTCATGCCCGACTGTGTTTTCCTACTTGATATGTCGGAAACAACTGCCCAAAAACGACTCGACCGAGAACTTGATCGAATGGAACAACAATCTGAAGACTATCGCCTCCGTCTGCGAGAGGGTTTTCTCGCCGAAGCCCGGCGCGATGCCCAGCACATTCATATCATTAATGCGGCCCAATCGATTGATCAAGTCCAAGAGCAAATTCAACAATTGGCCCAAACAGCGCTCAATTCCATCGAATAGGAATCCCCTTTCAAGCCGTATACCTGCCGAAAAAGAATGTTGTCGTTGACGACAATTCGTACATCTTTGTCCGTTGAAGAATACCCGCCTCGATTGACCCCAGACGAACTCAATGAAAAGGGCTCCGCGGGTACATCCGGTTTCTCGTCTGGCAGTCGATCCAGTTGCAATCCTTCTGCTGATCACAACTAGATCGAACTGCTTCTTCAATAGCTTACCGTTTGTGACTCGGGCTGATTTTTCCGTTGGGCAAACCGGTTAATGACCAGGACAACGACCACCGCTGAAATAGCAATCGCCAGGCAGATAACAACTTCGCTGTTTATTTCAGATGGCCAAATCGGCTGGAACCGCTTGAATTGGATTTTCTCGACTTCCGGCGTCAAGTCACGCTGAAACGGCCAAATTCGGTAAAGCGATCCAATCATAAATCCACAAAGTAGGGAAATAGTCTCTGCATTCCATCGGGCCAGCAACCAACGAAGGACTTTGCTGAACAACACCAGTCCAACTCCACACCCAAGGGCAAATACCCCCAACGTAACCAGACCCTCGGAAGTGATGTCCAAGTGCACTACATCTTTAATAATCCCAGTGATCTCGCTGTACTTCCCCAGTAAGACGAGAATATAGGCGCCACTAATGCCCGGCAAAATCATTGCGCAAATCGCAATGGCCCCGCATTGAAACGTATAAATATTTCCCGGCTGAGATCCCAGGCCGTGTTGAGTGACAATCGCCAATGCAATCAACGCTCCGACGATGCCTATAACCACTGCCCCGAAGTACGACCAAACATTTTCTCGTCGAACCATACTGGCAACAAGCCAACTGGAACCAAGAATCAAGCCGAAAAATGCAGCCATCGTGTAGGAAAGATAATGCTCCAGGAAATGGCTCATCACCGTGGCAAAAATTGCGATCCCGGTCATAATCCCCAGTCCAAGTGCAATCAAAAATCGCAGATCGACCTGTAGGGCCGCTTCGCGAAATTTCCCCCTGACAATTAATCCAACCAGCCTTGCATCGAAACGGCTGATGGCTCCCACAAGTCGCGCGTAGATTCCCAGAATCAGAGCAACCGTGCCTCCTGAAACACCTGGAACGATATCCGCACTCCCCATCAGCAAACCGCAGGCTACATAGCGAAGGTCTTTTTTAAGAGACATAATTATTGGTTCTCACAGACGGACTGTGTGCAGGTAACTATTTCTGAGAAATAAACAAAGAGGGAAGGGCGGACTCGCACCTGCAGAAGATTAGAAACAAAATTGTCCAGTTCGCACGTCCCGAACCCGCCATATCCTCCCCTGGGACTCATATTTCCCCCTGTTTTAACCAGTAAATCTATGATTGTATCGGCTAAATCTACCCCGGTTGTCGAATCCCAATCAGACCTCAGTGGGAGAACCTGCCCCGAAAAATAGTAGCTCGATCGCAAGACCATCACGTTGACCTCTTCTGGCAACCGCCATAGAATCGGCCTTGGTTACCTCGGGTGAAAACTAGTTTTACAAGTGGCTTTCCTAGCTTGGTTTTTACAATTGTACAAGATATCAGCGGTCTGTTTCGGTAGTGAACACAAAGAGCGTTGAGGCGCAAGCGTTTGAGGGACGCCCTAGGGTTTCCTCGATTTAGCGCTTGCACCCTTGGTAATCTGAGCCGCAACCAGCGCCCTGAGAACTTGTTCGACACCCCG
>JAKVCB010000142.1 GCA_022448345.1 Pirellulales bacterium | reverse complement strand
GATCGAATAATTTTTCCGGGCCTGAATTGCCTGAAGTCCTCTTTCGCGTGTTTACCGATTTGATTGAGGCAGATGTCGACGAAACTATAGCACGCGAACTCATTGAATTAGTGCGGCCCGAATTAAGCGAGGACGAATTGATTGACGGGTTGCTTATTAAAACCAGGCTTGCCAAATGGCTGGAAAATGAGGTCAAAGTGACAGGGCCAGTTCGTACCGATGAGTCGGGGCATCGTCTTGTCGCGGTTGTGGGACCAACCGGTGTGGGGAAAACAACAACCATTGCCAAGCTGGCCGCTAACTATCGGCTTCGCGAGAGAAAACGCGTGGGGTTGATTACGGTTGATACCTACCGTGTAGCGGCTGTGGAACAGTTGCGCACCTACGCCGATATCATTGACTTGCCCATGGAAGTCGTTGCCACGCCACGCGAAATGCGCGAAGCCGTTTCCCGCATGAGTCACCTCGACCTGGTGTTGATGGATACAGCCGGTCGGAGTCCTCGCGACGAGGTGCGAATTCAGGAACTAAAGTCGATGCTTGCCGAAGCACAGCCCGATGAAGTGCACCTCGTCTTAAGTGCCACTGCTGGTGCCAATGCAATGGCTGCTACAGCCGATCGATTTTCCGAAGTCGGTACGACAGCTATCACCTTGACTAAACTCGATGAAGCAACCAGTCTCGGGCACTTGATTTCGTTGATTCGAAAGTGCCCCTTGCCGATTGCATATCTTACCGATGGGCAAAATGTTCCTGACGACATTCAGGTTGCCGTTGCCCGTCGACTTGTAGCTGCAATGCTCGATATGGAAGTGTGAAACCAAACGTTACCTGCGGTGGACTCGCAAACTTCATTTTACTTTTTTACGGTCTTTCCTGATGCGTGACCAAGCACACCGATTGCGTGAACTCATCGATTTGCCTTCGCAAGCTGATCTGGAGCACAACCGGGCAAATATCGTTACCGTTTGTGGTGGTACTCACGGTGTGGGCGGGTCGACATTAGCTGTGCATCTAGCTATCGGTATGTCTGTCCACGATCGTCAGGCCGTACTTGTGGATGCTGATTTGCAGAGGGCATCGGCAACCGCGCTTTCGGGTATTGATTGTCCAGCGGGCGCGACCATCCTCGAGATGCTTGCAAGTTGGCGTACTGCTGCTGAAATCTTGCAAACTGGGCCGGGCGGAATTCAGATTCTTCCAGGAGATATCCATGCCATCGGGCCGCACCACCTGCCAGCAAATGCACCGGATTGTCTTGCTGCTGAAATCGATCGCCTTACGGAGGACAGTGGTGTAGTCGTCGTTGATGCCGGATTCGGCCTCACTCCATGGAACGCAAACCTGTGGCGATTATCCGACGTCGTATTGGTGGTGACGACCCCTGAAGAAAGATCGATCCTGGCAACGTATACGATGTTAAAGATGGCAGCCCATTATGGGGCCCTGTCAAAAGTTAGAATTGTTGTAAATCGGGTTGGTGAATTGGATTTGGCCCAAGAAGTGTGTCGCCGACTTGGTGCAGCATGTTTTCGTTTTCTGAACGAACTGGTGCCTGTTTTATCGCCGCTTCCCGAACATGAATTCGCCATGCCTACTTCCCTGGCCGAGGAGATCCATTCTTCTACAAACAGTGCGTATGTTATGGCGATTCGTGAGTTGGCCTGTGAGGTTGCAAGTGAACTGAAGCAACCATCCAGACAAACGCCAGAAACCAGGGAATTGGAAGATTTACAGGTCGAATCTTTGGAAAATTCGGCACAGTTTTGTTAATCCTTTGGGGCTTAATTGACCGATAAAAAGATGGAAAGGCATCGTTGTGCCTGATTGCGTTAAGATGGCGAGGATGAGTTGAGTTTATCGGCAAAGATAGCGGTCACTTAGGACTCGCTTTTGCAGGTATTTTAACTCCTTTGGCATTGGCTTTGGTCATGCTTCGGGAGATCGTTTTGAGAGAACTTTTGTTACTGGAATCATAAACCTACCTTGTGTTCTCAGCGGTTGTTTTGATTTTGGGCTCGATGTCCCAGTCAACCATGAACAACTCGGTATGTTTAAAACTTAAACAACTGCTTGACGCCTGGTAGGCGCAAGTGATGAAGAGTCTTTAGCAGAAAGCAATGGCTAAATCGGGCAAAGGATTGGTCACCGAATAGGGGACACCCCCAGGTGACATGAGCGATCAGAAAGGAAGCTGGTCGTTTACCGGTTGCTGACGACTCTCAGGCTATGTCATGGAGGACTTATGGCCACATTAGTTGCCAACAAGGAAGAGATTGCCGAAGTTTGGATACAGTTCAAGTTGGATACGACCAACAAGCCCCTGCGCAATCGGCTGGTCGAACAGTATTTGCCACTTGTCAAATACAATGGCGAGCGCATCTGGGCTCGCCTACCCGATGGTGTCGAATTAGACGACCTGATTTCAGCAGGCGTATTTGGACTCATGGACGCGATTAACGCGTTCGACCTCAGTCGAGGTGTCAAGTTTGAGACATATTGTGTCCCCAGAATTCGAGGCGCGATGCTTGATGAGTTGCGCACTATGGATTGGGTGCCACGACTGGTTCGTTCCAAGGCGAGCAAGCTCAATGAAGCAATCAAGCAACTGGAAGCCCGGTTAGGTCGTGCACCTAATGAGAATGAACTTGCTGAGCAGATGGGGCTGAGCACCCAGGAGTTGGAAAAACTTATCAGCGATGCGAACGCTGTCGGATTGATCAGCCTCAATAAAAAGTGGTATGAAACCGACAGCTACAAGGACGTTCGCGAGATTGATATTCTTGAAGACAAGAAGGGTGAAGATCCGACTCGGCGGATTCAGAAATCTGATCTCATGCGACTTGTGACTAAAGGTCTCAACCGCAATGAGAGGTTGATCATCATTCTTTACTATTATGAAGAGCTCACGATGAAAGAGATTGGCGCTACGCTCGATCTTTCCGAAAGTCGCGTTAGCCAAATGCACAGCGCAATTGTCCAGCGTTTGCAGGGACAGCTTGGCCGGCGCCGCCCCGAGTTCGGCAACGCAGGTTAGGTGGTCGGGTCTTTGCGGAGATGATAGCGAGCCCGATCGCCGCGCAAGGCGAGACACCTGGCCCGGGGTGGCCTTATGACTGGATCCCCCTGCCACCAGCCAATTCGTAGTTTTTGGTTTGAAGGTTCCCGGAAGACTCTAAGATTCAGGGCCTGGGCGATTCAGGGCCTGGGCGATTCAGGGCCTCGGCCAAAATCACGGTTTACCGGGCTGTCATTTCATACAGGGGCAGATGACGGTAGTAGACCTCAAGCGACAGAAGGTTCATCGCTGTGACGTAGAGTCGGCCACCGTATTGCGCCCATTTGTCGGGGACCGGCTGCTGGGGATGCCAGCTTCCTGCCAGGGGGCCTGAGGCAGTTTGTGACTCAATCAACAGTGGGTGAAGCTGCTCATTCCAGGCTTTCCAGTAATCTCCTCCCATGTGGAACATTACCTGCGTTGCGTAATACCAATAGTAGGTGTCGCGAAACGGATTCCCAAGCGTGCCGGTCGGAGCGGGTGTCTCGGACGAACCGACTTCGGGTAGATTTTTCAGCAAGTGATCGGCACCGCGTTGTATCCGTGCGTTGTTACGATTTTGCCCCAGGTAAAGCTGTCCCAGTAAGCCAACTGCTGTCATGACTGTGCTTGGCTTGCGACCGTGACGGGTACGGGGGTTCGTGGTGGATGCCCAGGGGTTGTAGCGAAACCGGGCCTGCCCGTTATCCTGTTCGCGACACGCTTCCAACAGGTTACGGACCCGGTCGTAAGTTGCATTGTCCACGGCGAGGCCCGAGAGTTGGCCACTCCGCAACGCCATCAGTTGCCAGCCCGTGACGGATAGATCGGCGTTCACGCCAGGAACATAACGCCAGCCACCCCGCTCTGGATGCTGTGTTTTATGGAGGTAGTCAAGCGCACGTTGAGCAGGTTGGCGGATCCGTTCATCGCCAGTCATGCCATACACTTCGCAGAGGGCAAGGGATGCGATGCCATGACTGTAAAACCGGATGACTTCGCTGTTGGACGAGCCGGTTTGGGGAAAAAGTTCACCCGATTCGTTTTGAATCTGTATCAGGAATTCGAGGCCATTCTGCACAATTTGTTGGTATTTCTCGTCGTAATGGTCATAGCCCGCACCGAGAAAAGCCAACAGAGCCAATCCGGTTGCGGCACCTTCGGCTCGGACGGCAGGTGTGTTATCGGTAGCCGCATCGCCATCTGCAACAAGATTGTCAAATTGCCATTGTCCGCCAGCAAGTTGTAACTTGGCGAGGAATTCCAACCCGAGTTCAATGGCAACTTCGGCCTTTGCCGACGGTCCACCTTGGTAATTTCCCGGCTGATCTTCCTGGCGGTGGCCACGTTGCGAGAAGGCAGCGGCTGGCACACGTGCTTTCCCGCTGATCGCTGGCTGGTGACCAACCCGTTTTCGTAGCAGGCGGCTGGAGGTCGTGTGGGCCAGTTGGGCCTGGCGTTGTGCCCGTCGGTCGGCCACACCAATTTCTCGGGCAGGAGTGGTGAGCAGTCCGCCGGTCGCTTTTGGCTGGTTAATAAGGACTGGCAATGGTTGCGGCCTTTGGCGGAGTGTGGTGTGCAAGACGGTTGACCCACCTGCCAGGCCAGTCTGTTCGCTAGCGGTGGGGCGTGATTGAGCAGAGTCTGGTTGAGCCTGCGGACCTTCTTCTGGAGCGGATGCTGCCAGTTGGTCGGGGGTGGCTGTGAGCGAGCCTGTGTTGTCGAGGTTCGTCGAGGATGGGGGCTCTGCCGGGGTATTGGCCGTCTCCTGTGGCAAGCCAACGGGCGTGTCAGGGAGGTTGCCCGATTGGGTTGTTGGAGTTGAAGCCGACCGGCTACTATCTCGTGTAAGTGTTGCCAGTGAGGGTGCGGTTGTTTGCGTGGGAGCGCTTGGCTGTGGTCCCCGGCTTCGTCGTGGCTCCGCAGACCCGCCTCCTGACCGGAGCCCTTCAAGGGTGGTGGCCCGCTGCCGGAGGGGAATTGAAGTCGATGACAGTTGGCCAACCGTTGCGGTTATGGCGGCACCATGTTGGACGATTTGTTCAGTTGCAACGCTCGTTGCCGATCGGGCCATGGTCGAGCCGGCTGTTGTCGCTGGAGACGGTTTTGCCAAGGGAGCTCCGCCACCATGGTTGTCCGCAGCTGCTGGTGAAGTGACGTCCTTAACGGGTTCGGTGCCCACAGTTGCAACCTGGGTTAGTTTGCGCTTGTGCGGTGACGAGGTTCCGGTGGCTTTGTCAGGACGCAGGCCTGGCGAGTTGGCTTGGACGATGAGGGCCGGTTGAATCCGTATTGGTTTGCTCAAATTAACAGGAGAGTTTTCTGCAGACTTCGTTGGAGAAACCATGCGAACTTCGAGTTGCATGGACCTTGAGACAACAACGTGAGTTGGTTCAAGTGTTTGGATTTTGCGACTGCGAGTGGAAGTTGTTTCGGCAAGTTTTTCGGTGATTGGCTTTGTATCCACTGGGTTCACCAGCGCAACCCGTTCGCGTTCGCGGCTGCGAGTCGAATCATGGGCCAGGGTTGGCAACGTATCGTTGAGCAATTGCCGGGGGATGATTTGGCTAGGGAGGGTGGCAACCGCATCGGGTATTGCGTCGGCGGGTAACGGTTTGATGGAGGGTGAAGTGGCTTTGCTACGAGACGTTTGTTCCATGCGAGGCCGTGCTTGATCGCTGGGAGAAGATGGCAGAATCACCGCGGGCTCCTGCCGGGCAATTTGCCCCGCCAGCTTGAGTGATGGCGGTGATGGCTGTCGTCTGGCGATCGATATTCTGGGCCGCTCCGGAGAGGGTTCGTGCTGGCGGGGACGTCGCTTGGGAAGGACTGGCGGCTGTAAACTTCCAGTGGCAGAACTTACCGTAACACTTGGTTTTGGACCGGTTGCCGTTGCTCGCTGGACCGTTGACGGAGAGGGGGCGGCTGTGGGAGCGATGTGGCCTGGCGTTGCAGCGTTGTCGGCAAGTGTTTCAGGTTCAGGTGTGTTCAGGGCCGCTGGTGGCGCGTCGCGGCGACTCCGGTCAGAAGGCGTTTTGGCTTGCCGGGCGACCGCTTGTTGGGGTTGCTGGCGGCGCACCTGATGTGGTCGGACTGCTGTTGGGGTTTCGGGTAAGGCGTCACGCTGAGGCAGCGGTTTTGGTTCAGTCTGCTGCTTGGTATGCGGATCGGTTTGTAGCCGCGGCGCTCCAGTGGCGACGGGCTTCTCGATTTCTTGGTGAACCGGGCTCGTCTGTGGCGACTTGATCACAAATTCTTTTGCCCGCTCTATTTCACGCAGTGGCTGGGCGGGCTTGGTTTTTACAGGTTCCTCAGCTTTGACCGTAAACTGCAGTTTGAAATCGTAAAGAAAAATGCCCAGGCCGATGTGGGCTATCAAGCTAAGGACAAAACAGAACCGCAGTCGGCGTGAATTTTTGGTGTTGGCGAGGTTCGCCGCCCATAGCGAAAGCCCTGTGACCAGGCCAACTGCCAGCAGGTGTACCCAACCGTTGGCCCAAGGCCGCGGATTATCAAATCCGCCTTGGACGACCACGATTGAGCAGAGAACCGTTCCCAACAGACAGATTGCGACCCGAATTGGCCAAACCTGATCGTCAAAATACTGCGGTTGGCGCAAGTCCAACGTGCGGATTTGGCGAATACTCGGTGCCATAAAACAAAGGGAGTTGGGAGAACGAGTCGAATGCGGTGGTCTTTGGCAGCTGGTTATTCTGTCGCAATGCTGTAATTACGAATATTGGCTTTGTTGCATGCATTCATGACCGCCACGACATGCCGTGTTCGCGAGTCTTCGTCAGCTCGGATCATGACGCGCTGACGGCCCGGGTTTGCTTCATACACGCTCGTCAGAAACGCTTCCACTTCGGACGCATCCAATTCTTTCCCGTCCACGAAGTAGAGACCCTCGGGAGTTACGGTCACAAAAATGTCTTTTCCTTTAAACGTGGTCGGTTGTGCCGCGCTAGCCTGGGGGAGATTGACATCCATGTCGCGTTCTTCCTGCTCAAAACGGGTTGTTACGAGGAAAAAGATTAATAGCAAAAATACCACGTCGATCAGAGGGGTAAGGCTGAGCGACCCGGTCGATGGCGATTTGCGTAGCGAAACTGGCATGATGTCGGCACGTAGTGGAAGTGAGTCTTACGTTTGGCTTGTTCGTGAATTCGGAATTCCCAGTCGGAACCTCGGAATCTGGTTTGTCTCACGATGCTTTTGATTCGGCATGTTGATGGGAGAGGTTGGGATCATTTCCGTGGGCCAGCGACTGCTGGTCAACGCGCAGTTTTCCTTCGTATTTTTCGATCTGCGGGAGAAGAGAACCCAGCAATTGCTCAACTTCGCGGATCAAGTAGAGAATTCGACCTTCGAACAAATGCGCCAGTACGGCCGCCGGGATTGCCACGGCAAGTCCTGCAAAGGTCGTAACAAGTGCCACGTAAATTCCTTCGGCCAGCGCCTGGCCTTTGTTGGAACCAAGCGGAAGGTTGGCCGTGACAAAAAACGACTGGATCATTCCCCAAACTGTACCTAGTAAACCTAAAAGTGGGCTGATCGCTGCCGCCAGGTTCAAAGTGCGAACGTTGGTATAAAGTCGGTCAGCCTCAACCTGGCATGCTTCGGCGACTGAATGTTCCACTTCGTTCAGCGGGCGACCAACTTTTAGCAGCATTGCCCGAATCACCGTTGCTGCAGCCGAAGGATACTTCTGGCAGAGGCGGTAAGCCAGGCGCGGATCAAAGTTGTCGCGGTTGGCCATTTCTCCCAAGCCATCCACCAGGGCTTGAGGCAGAATCCGTGCCGTGCGCAGCCCCAGCATCCGTTCGATGCCGATCATCACGACGATCACAGACATCACACCAATGGGCAGCATCAGCCAGCCCCCTTTAATGATCAGCCCGAGAAAAGGCACGGAACTTGAACTGCCCTCATCGTTCGATTGCGAGGCAGTTGCGCTGAGCTTTTCCGCCGACGTTTGTTCGCTGAGTGCCTCTTCGGCATGCGCGTCGCCAGGGCTTGGTTGCTCCTGTTGTGCATAAATGGGGCTGCTTGAGCCAACCAAAAAAAGACAGGTAGCACAACCAATCAAGGTGCGGGTCCGCCAAGTCGCTGGAAATCTCTTGTTGGTCGTCGTGAAGATGGCTGCTGCGGCGCGACGCGGCTGGCAAGCAATAGTTGATGTTGGATTCATCGTAATTTGTTCTGTGCGTGGGTTGCTTTTTCGCTGTTGGGAAAACGTTCCAGGAGTTCGTCGTACAGTTTGTGGGCAGATTTCGTGCGGCCGGTCTGTTCCAGGCAGCGGGCTGCTTCAAACATCGCCTCGGCTTGCCAATGGTGAAATTCCGGCAGGGCTTGTTTTCCGCCGTAACCGTCGAAGACCCGAAAGAACCTCCGTACAGCCGCATCATACTGTTTTTCACCAAAGTAGACTTCACCGATCATAAACTGGCTGCGGGCGCCCAGGATGGACTGGTTGCGAGCGGCAATTTGTTCAAACAGTGGCATGGCTTCATCGAGACGGCCAAGATTGTACATGGCCCACCCTAATTCGTATTGAGCTTCATCAACCATCTCGGCGGTGGAATGTTCGCGGAGGTATCGCTCAAGGAGTTGTAAGCTGGTGTCCCATTGCTCCACCTGGCTGGCAGCCTGACCCGCATGGAGTAGAGAAATTGCCATCAAAGACTGGTTGGTGTTCACCTTGGGTAATTCCGCAGAAAAAATCTGCAGAGCCTCGGTGTAGTTTTCGCTTTGGAAATTCGCTTCGGCAATCATCAAGCGGGCATCGGCGGCCAGGTCGCCCTCGGGAAAGGTTTGGACCTGGCGCTCGAAACCTGCCTTGGCCTGATCATGGTTTCCCTGTTTGAAATGAGACCAACTGTGCTTGTGGATTGCCTTTTCCCGGAGTTGGTCTGTGGTGGCCTTGGCTTCTGCCTGGGAAAAACTGTGCAGGGCAGCCTGAGCGTCGTCGGCACGGTATTGGGCTTCGCCTACGCGGTACCAGCATTCGGCCGCCAGCGGGCTGGTCGGATAGTTTTCTGCCAGTTGACGGAAGGTGGCCGTGGCGTCGCCTTGCCCGCTGTCGTGTTGTGCCCAGGCCAGTTCGTAGAGGACCTGGTCGGCGGCAGTAAACTTGGGATGCTGCTTGAGAATGGATCGATACGTTTGCTCCGCAGCGCCATATTGTTTTAAGCGCGCTTCGGCGAGACCACGGAGATAGAGGGCGCTGGACATGGCATCGCGATCGGGACTGGTTTTCAAAAAGCGATCGACATCTTTGAGGACGGCTGCAGGCTTGTCCAGCTTATGCAGTACATTGGCCCGCATTAAGGAACCTTGACGGGCGGCTTGATGTTGTGGGTGATCGGTCAGCAGTTGGTCGAGCGAATTTTTGGCGAGTTCGGTTTCTCCCGTGACGTTCTCGAGGCGGGCAAGAGCGAGCAAGGCAGCCGGCACCCGTTCGCTTTGCGCCTTGGTGTCGAGCAACAAGCGATAGGTACCTTTGGCCTGGGCAGAGTTTCCCTGGGTCTGGTGGGCTAGAGCCAGTTGCCATAAAACGCCATCGGCCTGCTTCCAATCGGGAGTCGACGAGGCCACCTGGTCGAGCAGATCGACTGCCTGCTGGGAGGCGCCCGTTGCCTGATAGGCCTTGCCCAGCAAGAGTCCTGCTTCGGCCCGCAAAGGTCCCGCTGGCAGCGTATTCCATTGTGGCTCAAGCAATTCAATGATTTCAGGCCACTGCTGGGCGACTTCATAGACCAATGCCAGACGCACAGACCAGTTGGTATGCTCGTCACTTTGGGGGTAGCGATCGACCAACTGCCGAAAGGTTTTCGCGGCGGAGGCGGTTTCGCCAAGTTGGAGTTCGGTTTCAGCTCGAATATTCAGCACGTCGGGGGTCAGGCGGTGCGCGGGGAAATTCTGAAGGAACTGCTGCGACTGTTT
>JAKVCB010000141.1 GCA_022448345.1 Pirellulales bacterium | reverse complement strand
GACGCGAAAATCGGTCATAAAATAGGGGCCCGGCAGCAGGATGACCGGCTGAACCTCCCGTCGCACACGATCAATAATCTCCGCAAGTTCCCTGGTAAACAAATCAACTGATGTCCCTCCACGGGCATCATTCAAACCATAAGAGATAATCAACAAGTCGGGCTTATGATCGATGACATGTTTTTGCAAACGCTCATTGGCTGCCGGTTTACCGCTGTACGGGTAGCAGGGACTGCGCGTCGAAATTACGTTCGCACCAATTCCCGAGTTGACAAATTCCATCGGCTCGGCCTGCAAGTCGTTGATCAACCCGGCCAACAGCGGCACCCAGCATCGGTCTTTTGAACTACTCCAACCGCCGGCGGTGGTACTTTCGCCCAGTGCCACCATCTTGCGAAATTCATGACCCTGCCGGTCGACTTTGGAAAGACTTGGGGGGAAGGTTTCCAACTCCTGATCATCGCCTACAGCTGTGGAGGGCCATGCTGCCGCTGCACCCACCCCGGCACTGCAAACTGAAAAAACACCCTTCTTCAACACATCACGGCGGCCAACATCCTTTGGGCAATTCATAGTTTGTTACGCTTTGCAAAAAAAGGACCAACAGCACGACCAGACTTCAATCGACTTTGGCTCGTGCCCTCTGGAGGAGTTCATACACATACGTTCTGGCCGAAAAGTCGGTTTACCAGGACAAAGATCCAGCAGAACATCGAGCCCCGCTAAAATCCTGCGGCTTCCATCTTTGCCCAGATGGCCATCGAGGACCCGTCAACTAATCCAGTCTGAGACGACCTCTCCAGCTACGTCGGTCAACCGAAAATCGCGACCTTGAAAACGGTGGGTAAGCTTCAGATGGTCCATCCCGAACAGGTGTAAAATGGTGGCATGAAAATCATTGATATGGACCGGCTTTTCCACAACCCCCCAGCCAAGGTCGTCGGTGGCCCCGTACACCTGCCCACCCTGAATCCCGCCACCGGCCATCAATAGACTGAAGGCAAACGGATGATGGTCACGGCCCGTATTGTATTTCCCTTCGTTGCGATTCTCGCCTAGCGGAGTGCGACCAAACTCGCCGGCCGACACCACCAAGGTATCGTCAAGCATACCACGTTCCTTCAAGTCCTGAATGAGCGCGGCTATGGGTTGATCGACAACCCCTGCGTTGTAAGACAATTCTTGATCCAAGTCGCTGTGGTGGTCCCACGACGCGTAGACGATGTTGATAAATCGCACACCCCGCTCGACCATCCTCCGGGCGAGCAGGCAGTTGCGGGCAAAGCTTTTGTGAGTGTCCCCCAGTTTGCCACGCCTGCTTTTGCTGTCTTTGGGTTCGGAACGGTCCAGTCCATAAGCATCCAGCGTTTGCTGACTCTCCTGAGACAAATCGATCAAGTCGGGCGCCGCCCGCTGCATCCGATAGGCCAGCTCATAGCTGGCGATGCGACTGGCGATTTCCGGGTCTCCAACAGCCTGGTAGCGATTCTGGTTGAGTTGACGCAGCGTATCCAGACCAGCCCTCTGCAATTTATCCGACAATCCGGGTGGATTTTGCAAGTTCAAAACCGGCTCTCCCGATTCCCGCAGCAATACTCCTTCATAGGTCGATGGCAAAAATCCACTCGACCAGAGCGTGGTACCGCCACTGCTACCGCGGCCACTAGTCAGGACTACGTAGGCCGGCAAGTTGTTCGACTCGGTACCCAGCCCATACGTCAACCACGATCCCATCGAAGGCAACCCGAAATCCGCACGACCGCACTGCATCAACAGTTGGCCCGGGTGATGATTGAACTGGTCGGTATGCATCGAACGGACCAACAGCAGATCGTCTGCCACCGACCCGAGATGTGGCAACAAGTCGGAAAGCTCCATTCCGCACTCACCATGCCTGGTAAATTTTCGGTTCGACCCCATCAAAATTGCCGTTTCCTTTTTGATAAAAGCAAAACGGACATTCTCGGTCATCGATGCGGGCAACGGCTGGCCGTGCAATTCATTAAGTTTTGGCTTCGGGTCAAACAGGTCAATGTGCGACGGAGCACCCGCCTGGAAACAGAAGATGCAGTTCTTCGCCCTGGCAGGAAAATGTGAAGAGCGGGGTACCAACGGATTGGAGCCGGGACTCGAAGCCGAAACACCATCAGCACTCAAGAGCGAACCAAGTGCAAGCCCACCGAGTCCACTGGCGGTGGTGGTCAGAAATTCACGGCGCTGCAATTCAATTGCACGCTGCACATCACAACTAGCAGGATCCACCATGGGGTGCCGTGATCTATGGTCCATTATTTTTAACTCGCCTTTTGAAAACAATATCCTAAACCAGCGTCTCCCAGCCAGGACGTAGTCGTGGCCACGTTAGTCGCGGGTAATAAACTCATCTTGATTCAGTATCGTCCTGGCAGCCACCACCCAGGCAGCCGCTTCGGTGGCGGAAACACCGTCCGGTTGGTAATTGCCAATCATTGCCTTGGCTTCCTCTGGACGATCCGCATACCACACGAGTGCCTCTTCCAACAGTCCCAGAAGTAGTTGCACCTCCTGGTCGGTCGCAGGCCTTACCAGGCAAATACGCATGGCATATTTGATTCGTTCTGTCGCACTGCCATCGAGCGTTGTCAACACCCGTGAAGCGAGGCCCTGGGCAGCCTCCACAAACACTTCATTGTTCAACGTTGCCAGGGCCCCCAGCGGAGTGTTGGACGTGGTTCGCTGGACGTTGGTCGTATTGGCATCCGGGCAATCGAAGGTGGTCAGATTGGGATGGGGTGCGGTGCGTTTGAAAAACGTGTACATCCCGCGCCGATAACGATCCTGGCCTCCACTGGTTTTCCAGGTGAAATTATTGGCATAACTCAACTTGGCAACGCCCTCGGGAAGCGGCGGAAACACGCTAGGCCCACCAACCTTGGGGGAAAGCAAACCGCCGACTGCCAGGTACATGTCACGGATGATTTCTGCCTCCATCCGTAATCGGTTTTGCCGATAGAGCAGCCTGTTCTCCGGGTCAATCTCCAACATTTCCGGCCGGTGGCGGGATGCCTGCTGGTAGGCTGCCGACATGACAATCGTCTTAATGAGTGCCTTGCGACTCCAGCCCAGGCGGCGGTACTCGACCGCCAACCAGTCAAGCAGTGCCGCATGCGTCGGCCCCTCGCCGCGCACGCCAAAATCGTTGATGGTGCGAACGATGCCGTGGCCGAACAGTTGTGACCAGACGTGGTTCGCAGCGACGCGGGGCACCAGGGGATTCGCTTCGTCAAACAACCAGCGGGCCAGGTCAAGGCGGTCTGCCATACCCCGTTCCTCGCGCGGCTGCATGCCAGGCAGAACATCGAGCGTTGCCGGGACAATTTCTTCTTCCCCGGGCTGCAGAAAATCGCCGCGATGCAAAATGTGCGTCTTGCGGAGTTCTTCGCGCTGGGCGATAACGCGAACCCTCATCTGCAACTTCTGCTGGACTTTGTCGACTTGCTCTTGCAGACCCCGGGCAATTCTGTCAATCGACACCCAGTAATCAAACAGCTGATCTTGCTCGGACGGACTCCACTGGTCAACCTCTTTGGCGAGCAAACCCTGGATCGCGTCGGGAACTTCCAGTTTGTCTCCTTGACGGAGTTGGATCTTAAAACGGCCAATCGTGTGCTGTGTGCCATAGCGTTGGTCCAACACAACCTGAATATAGTAGGGGCTGCCGTCCTTGGGCTTTGTGTGAACCACCCTCCCCAACGTGATATCGGCATGGTGGTTTTTGTTAAATTCCCTGGCAACTGCCCAGCCGGTACCAGGATCCCCATCGATGGCTTTTGAAATATCGTAGTTCGACTGGGAATAGTCTGCCTCGGCCCGGGCCAAAGTCACCTGGTCCTCGTGGCCCAGTGGTTCCTGCTTACCGGCATAAACGCGGACCTCGCTGAGCACAAAATTGCCATGCGATGTACGCCCCGGGCCACCCCCTTTCAACGAAGGGTCTGCCAGCACTTCGATGCGCACACCGGTAATATCCGCGAACTTCGTCGAACCGTACACGGTATACTTGTTCTCACTGGGATTGGGTCCTTCCACCAGGGTTGAGCCATCCTCCAACTGGCGAAAATCCGCAGGATAGGCGGAATCAATCTTGTGAACCTCAAGCGGCTGAAACACGACGTCGGAGCCAGTGGCAACTCGCTCAACCAAACGTTGCTCCCAGGGAGACGGAGCTTGCGCCAGTTCCGCACGACGCTCTGCCAATTTTTGCTTTAGCGATTCCAATTCGCCTTGCAAATCGCGGGCCTTGGTATCGGATGCGAATTGAGCCACCGGCACCGTTGTGTCCACCTCGTCCCCATTGTTAAAAAAAGCGAACAGTCCATAGTATTCGCGATGGGTAATCTGGTCATATTTATGCGTGTGACACTGCGCACAACCCACGGTCAGACCCAGCCACACCGTGCCAGTCGTATTAACCCGGTCAACAACCGCTTTGACACGAAATTCCTCCTTGTCTGTCCCACCTTCGGTGTTGGTAAGAGTCTGTCGATGAAATGCAGTCGCCAGTTGGTCCAGCGGGGCCGCGTCTCCAACAAGGTCGCCGGCTAGCTGCAGAATCGAAAACTGGTCATACGGAAGGTCTTGATTGATGGCGTCGATCACCCAGTCGCGGTAACGCCAGGCGTTGTTACGGGGATTATCCGCTTCATACCCGTTGCTATCGGCATAACGCGCCTTGTCCAGCCACCGACGGCCCCACCGCTCACCAAAATGAACGGAGTCCAACAAACGGTCGACCAACTGCTCATAGGCGCCGCTCGACTGGTCCTCCAGAAATGCGTCGACCACCTCCGGCGATGCAGGAATTCCAAGCAGGTCGCTGTACAGCCGCTTGATCAACGTATCACGATCAGCCCGTGGCGATGGATCGATTGCCAACTCTTCCAGTTGGGCAAGTACAAACGAGTCGATCCTGTTTTGTGGCCAACTGGCGTTGTCGGTTGGCGGAGGGGTCGGTCGATCTAGCGGCCGATAAGCCCAGTGTGCCTGCCAGTCGGCTCCCTCATTGATCCAGGACTGCAGGGTGTTGATTTCGAGGTTCGACAATGGCTCCCCCGCTGCCGCGGGAGGCATCCTGAGTTGCTCGTCACCGGAAGTCACACGACGGACCAGTTCACTCCCATCTGATGAACCTGGCACGATGGGAACCTGGCCTGAAGCCAGCTTTTCGTAGGCCCCACTTGGAATGTCGAGCCGCAAACCACCTTCCTGCTTGTCGGGGCCGTGACAGGTCACGCATTTTTCCGCAAACAGCGGTTGTATATCCCGCACAAAGTCGACCGCTGGAGTCGTCTCTTCGGCTACCGTAGCGGATGCCGCAAACCAGGCGAGCCCCCCCCAACACAAGCCAGAAAAAATACTTCGAACAGACAAGCTCATTTTTTGTCCACCTGAAGCATGGTTACCTCCATTCAAAAACAACCTACACGGCCACGCGTAACGGCGCAGAACTCTTGCATTTACGTCTCCCAGCGTCCTCCAGCCACCCTCCAGCTCCCCTCTCTGTCAATTATAACAGCGTTCGCCGCACAACAACAATCCTGGCGCAACGCGCCACGACAAGCCACGCAAACCCCTTAAAACAGTGCCTCCATGATCCTCTTCGGCAAGCCTGCCTCCATGCGAATCCAAATCGTCGCGACTGCAAGCCACGGATCCAGGACAGGGGTCAGGCCGCCTGGTCTCCAAGCAAAAGAAAATGGCGGCCCCTACGACCAGTCGAGCCCCTCGGGAAGATGATTCAAATTCACACAACCATCTTCGGTGACAATCACCATGTCTTCCACACGAATCCCGCCAAGGTCGCGACAGTAGAGGCCCGGTTCAATGGTTAGCGCGTCTCCAGCCACCAGCGGTGGTCCGTTGACGTCCAACAGGGGCGCCTCATGGACATCCAGGCCAATGCCATGGCCCGACCCATGTGTCATACCGCAATACGAATCGGGAGCCCCCACAGGAGGCAATCCCATTTGGTAACCACGTTGCGTGATTACCTCGGAGGTTGCCTGGTGAACCTGCTCGCCAGTAACACCAGCTCGAGTGGCACCGATAGCCACCCGCTTGGCCTCCACAACCGCCGCATGCATTCGGGTTACCGGTTCGGGAATCGTGCCGTGAACGACACTTCGCGTACAGTCCCCGCAGTAGCGCGTTTGCTGGCACTGCGGAAAGATATCAATCATCACAGGCTCCCCGGTGCGCAGCACCCCACGCCCCAGCTCGTGGCAATCGGCTCCAGCAGGCCCCCCCGCCACGATAGAGGGGGGATTATAAAAGGCTCTCTCCAACAACCAATGATCGATGGCTGAGCGGACCCGCTCTGCAGTCAACGGCTCACCCTCCCAAAAGAGCGTGCCATCGCTTTGCGCCTGCGCTTTGGCAACCAGCCTACAGGCCATCTCCATCGCTCCTTCGGTGACCTGCTGTGACTGGCGAAGCCACTCGATCTCTTGCGGATCCTTATGGCGACGCTCACACACCCCCATTTGAAGATCGCAAGTGACCTGAATGCCCGCCTCACGAATGACCTCGCTAAAGATCAGCGGCAGAGATCGGTCTGCAATCACCGACTCGACCCCAGCCCGGCGCAGGCACTCGGCTGCGGCCTGGGCGGTTGCCGTTTCGCGATCACCGGAGAGCCCACCGGAGGGGGCAAAATCTGCGGGGCAAGCAACCTGGTCAACCTGCGCATACTGCCTGGCCCGCTCGATTTCGATGTCCCGCAGGATCAACCACGAGGTTGGCCGGGGATCTCCGGGCAAATCGATAACCGCCGTCGGATCGCCCACGAGAAAACGCAAACGATGAAACAAACTGGCGTTCACCGCCGGAACGCCGGCCATCACCCTGGCAACCGAAGATGGGGATGTGGACATCATCACTCCTAATTTTTCATGTCGCAGCATTTTTCATATCGCAGCGCATGGCCTCTCAGACCAGCGGTACGCATGGAAGCTGGACTCCATGCGGTGTTAGATTGCCGCTGTTGGAATCTACTCCTTGGATCCGGACGCAAGAGCTTGCTGGTTCATCCAGCGGTAAAGTTCCGGAGTCGCGTACGCCGCAGACCACGAATTGTGCCCAATTCCCTCAAGCGTGGTGAACTTGATTTTTTGGCCGCCTGCTTTCCGGATCGCTGCCACCATCTCTTTGGAGTGCTGAAAATCAACGGCTCGGTCCTGATCTCCATGCCAGACCCAGATCGGAATATCTTTGAGCCTCTCGGCGTCTTCGGTTCTTCCACCACCACAGATCGGAACCACCGCAGCAAATCGCTCTGGATGATCTGCCGCCAGTCTCCACGACCCATACCCGCCCATACTGAGCCCCGTCAGGTAGACTCGATTCGAGTCGACCGCGCAGGTCGACCCAATCGAGTCGAGCAGTTTGATCAGAGCCCCCTGCTGGCCTGGCTGATTCCAGGAGTTGTCGCCGGGGCACTGTGGTGACACCAGGATGTAGGGTAAGTCGTGGCCCTCTTTGACCATTTTCGGGAGTCCCCACTTGGTGACCAGGCTTAATGGTCCATAGCTTTCACCACGGCCATGCAAGAACAACACCAGCGGCCATTTCTTGCCTTGCTCCTGGCCATAACCCTGGGGGAGATAAAGCAGGTACGGCACCTGTTTCACCGAACCTTCCTCCAACTCCAAAGCCTGTTCCACCTGCCTGCCAGCAGCGGCCTTTTCTGCATACGACTGATGGGCTGCCGAGGTCATCAACAAAAGCCCCAATCCGAAACGAGCGGCAGGTTGAAACATCGGAAATCTCCTGAAATTAAGTACGTCTCCACAGTATAGAAGACTGCTGCACCGATTGGGAGAGCCAGCCTTTTGACAACTCTGTTTGGAGTTTCCCCAGGCGTAGCCAAAGGAAACAAACCAGGCTGGTGTAAATAACGACACCTACGGCCGGGACGGGCCAATGACGACAAGGCCGTTTCAGGAAGGCTCCCCTTCCGTGGACGACGCCGGACCGATTGTCCACCTCTCGCTCAAGCTATACCTGCAAAGACAAGTCTACCTACAGAGAGCAAGGCGCTCCTGCTGCCTTCTACCCTGCTGTCGTATCATCACGTATCGCCTGCAGGTAATTTCTCGTGATGTTTCCCCACATCTCGGTAACCCGCGTGTGAATGAACAGGACCCCTTGATCGATCATCTGTCTTGCCGTTGCCACATCTGCGGCCCCGCCAAACATCGCCTTTCCGGCAGCAAGAATCTTTTGTCGCCCTTCGGCGATCATTTGTTGTACCACCGGATGATCTCGATCCTGATACCCCATCGATGATGCCAGGTCTCCCGGCCCAATACCGAAGGCGTCGATACCAGATATTTCCAGGATCGCCTCCAAGTTAGCCATCCCAGTTTCGTTTTCTATTAAAACGCTCACCAAGAGCTCCCGATTGGTTCTGGCAAGGTATTCACTATCGATTGCAACCGGCGCATAACCAGAAGACCTGCTACCCATATCGTGACCGCGCCGCCCTTCTGGGGGGTACTGTGCTGTATCCACGACCTTCTGCGCAGCTTCTGCCGTGCTGATATGGGGCACCACTATCCCCCCTACCCCCGTGCACAGGTAAGCCTGGATCACCTCAGAGGCGGGGCTGGGAACTTTGATAATCGGCACCATTTGGTGCGATTCACAGACACGGCAGATAGCCAGACACTCGGATGGTCCGATCGGCCCAGCTTCCGCGTCCATGACAATCCATTCGAACCCCAGGAAACCGCAAAAGTCGACCAGGTCAGGCGATGCCATCGCGACCGTTGCTCCAATGGATGGCTTGCCACTTGCAATCTTGTCCTTGAGTCCGGCTTGCATGGTGATACACCTAAAGAGGGAAGCTGCGGTTGAAAGGTATCCTCATCAATATCCGTAGTTTAGCCCAATGGAGAGGCATTGAAATGCATTTTCTTATTTAAAGCTCAAGCGATCACAACCGCTATCTTCCCGTCGAGATCGGTTTTCCAAAACACGTACGTTACACCTTCCCTTTCTAATTACTCGCCATCGGCGCGGGAGGCCAGTACACCCACTGGTTGCGCATCAACAAGCATGCACGATTACCAATAACACCGTTGAGTCCTTTAAGGGCTGCGCCTACGAAAGGCGCCCTGACCCTCGTCGCGTACCTGCAGAACCGGTGTTTTGCCTTCAACCTTTCAACAACGCGTCGCCCCCAGGCCGAACGCAGACCTGTTTTTTCGCAAACAGGTGGACCAGAGCCCGACAACGAAGTAGGATCAGTCTGCAAAGGGGGCAATGATGAGCAAGGAATTTGACGTTAACCGGTTGATGCAAGAATGGCGAATCAATGGCTTTGTTGTTTTTGAGGGCCTTATCCCGCTGGAGAAAATTGACCGGATCCGTCAAGCATGGATGCCAATTCGAGAGGATGGCATTCAACAGCACGGCCAAGGAAATGCCGGAAAGCACCGCTACAATATTGGCGTTCCTTTTGAAAGTCCGTTTCTGGACGAAGAAATCTTTGAACACCCGGCGCTTGTTGAATTTCTTGAGCGCGTACTGGGATCGGATTATGTCTGTGCAGGCTTTGACTCCAACACTCCTTTTCCGGGTTCGGAATATCAAAGTTGGCACCGCGATTGTCATCTACTGTTCCCGGGCCTTATGACTCCTGCCTACCAGCTTGGGGTCAAATT
>JAKVCB010000140.1 GCA_022448345.1 Pirellulales bacterium | reverse complement strand
TGTGGGGCGACGAACTCTGCGGGAGTCTTGATTTCGGCATGGGCCAAATTTGCGGCTGGGGGTACCAGCGGAGACCACCACGCGATCAGAAGTCCCACTGCCACGATCACAGGAGTCTCAATGCCTGGTTTTGGACCAACGACGCGGTGTCGAAACCGCGATACTTGAAGCTGCCTCATGGCACCACCTCGCTGTGTGAACGGTCCACATCGATCGGTATGTGCCATCGGGCAAACAATTTTTTCAGGGTCGCAGATTCTTGCAGTTCCACAAAAGCTTCGTCGATGGCCTCTTTAAGGTCAGGTTCGGTGCGCCGTACGGCGGCACAAATGGGAAAGCGATCGACGGTATCACCGGCAGGCAGCATTTCCAGGCGGCCGGGCCAGTGCCGGTTGGCCAGCCAGTTGCCACGGGTCGAAACGACGTAGGCGGCGTCCACCTCGCCCGAGGTCACTGCCACAAACAAAGCGGAAAGGTCCGGGTAAGAACGGACAACACGGCCCTCAAGGCCGCGGACGGCAACGCCCGATTCAACCGCCACTGGTCGGTCGGCTGAAGGCTTTGAGTTCATCTCTGGGCGCACAGCCCATTGATAGCCCGCATGGTAGTAAGGGTTGGTATAGATAACGCGGCCTGTAAAACGGTCATCGGGGGTGATACCTAGAATGACGTCGCACGATTTTTTACTGGCCAACTTGCCTGGATACGAGTCATGGGACGAATAGGCCCAGTAAACCTCCAGCGATACCCCCAGGGCCGAGGCAAGCTGTTGGGCAATTTCGTAGTCAAGCCCGGACGGCTTCGGATGGGCTGTGGAGAATGGCAAATTATGCTGATCAAGGGCGACAACCAGGGTGCCGCGCGAGCGAATTTTTGCCAGTCCACCATATTGTTTCCGGGAGTGTTGGCGCCGATCCATTTTTGGTTCGAGACCACGATCGAGCTGATGGTGTGTGGTGGGCGCGGTCTGCTGTTGGCCAAGCGGAGCCTGCCCCTTGGCGGATGGCTTTGTGGTAGCGTGATTGGCCTCTCGGAAGGCGGGGAAGTAGGGGGTGTGGTATTTAGAAAGTATTTCGGAGACGACCCCTTTTTCGATCAACCTTTTGACGGCCGCGTCGACATGTGTTTTCAGTTCCGTGTCGCCCCTCCGCATAGCGATTGCTATGTTCCAGCGCTCTTCTGGAAATTGATCTTCAATGAGAACCGCGTTCAATTCTGGGGACGTGTTGACCATCCATCCAATATTCGACCAGAGGTAGGCGTAGTCGATATCACCTTGATCAAGTGCGGTGAGCACCGCCAACTGGGTGCCAAATAGCCGGCGCAGATATCCATTTTGCCGAAGATTGTAGTCGGCGATGGTGCCAGCTTGAGTTCCAATTCGGCGCGAGCGGTCCCCTTGAAGCTCTGTCAGTGATTTGACCGCAGGGCTGTCGTCCCGCTTGACGAGCAGGTAGCCCGTGCCGTAGTAGGGTCGGGAATAAATGACTTTGCCAGCAAGTTCTTCTTCATCGTCCATTGCTTGTGGATCCACGGCGGCACCCAATGCCACATCGCATTCGAAATCAAGCAATTCCCCAATCGCAGTTTCGCGAAGCACATCGATCCAGCTCAATTTCAACCCAACTCCAAGCTCGCTTGCCACCGCTTGTGCAAGTTCGAGGTCGAAACCCGGTTTTTCAGGATCGGCGCTGGAATAGGGAAGATTTGCCGGATCCATGCTTACGCTCAATTTGCCTTCGCGTTGAATTTTTTTCCAGGTATCCGTAACGACCACTGGCCGAGATGGCTCGACGAGCGGCGCCCGATGCACAAGGCCATACCTGGCAAAGATGGCCGTGAACGCAGCTCGCTCTAAAAGGTCGGTGACTGCGCGTTCAAGTTGAGACTTCAGCTGCCGTTGATCGGCCCGGACGGCCAGGCCGATGCTCCATCGGTGCTGGGGCACAAATTCTGCCACGACTCGGAGTGGTTTCTCGGGATGCATACGCAGATACCAGGCAGTGAAGTCGGTATCGACCAACGCGGCGTCGAGTTTTGCCGCGCGAAATCCGTCGAGTAGGGCTTTGCGGGATGCAAACCGAACGAGGGTGTGATCCGCACCGGAAAGAGGAATCGTTCCCGTGACCAGGCCAACGCGACGACCGCGCAGGTTGCCAAGCGATTGGATGGTGCGATTTTCGCGCTCGGTGACCAGCCCAAACTGTCCAGCTGCGTAGGGCGCTGTCCAGGATGCAATTGAACGGTTTGGCACACCTTCGGGGACGCCGATTACCACATCACAGTCCCCGTTCTTAAGTTTTTTCCAGCGGCACGCGTCGGCTGGGCAGCCGTGAAGTCGGTACGGGCGCTGCAGCTTTGCCGCGATCAAACGGGCGACCTCAACATCGACACCTTGCCAGCTTCCATCAGGCCGTTGGCCGGAACGGGGCATGGCGGTGCTGTCGATGCAGAACCGTAGCGGTGTTCCGGCTCCCCAGAGCTCGAGGGGAGCAGTACCAATCAGGAGCGTCGCAATCACTCCAGTAACTGCAAGTCGATAGTCAGTTCTGATGATTTTCAAACCAAACACCTACCGTGGGTAACCGGTGAGTTTATGGAAAACGGTGGTAATCCTGACCGGCAACCGGACTGTCTGTAGGTTGCGTTCAGGAAAGAGGGCTATCAATCAGGCAACGCAAAAACAAAGAGGGTATTTCCGCGCCGTGCATCACGCAGCCACGGTGCACCATCGCCGGCAAAACCAGCCGTCCAACCACCCCACCCGGCGCACACCGCAAGGTATTGTTTGCCGTCAAGTTGGTAGGTTATTGGCGATGCGTGGTGCCCCGATCCGCACTGGAAATACCAGAGTACATCGCCTGTGTTTGCGTCGTATGCGGAGATGTATCCTTCGGCATCGCCGGTGAAGACCAGTCCGCCGCCGGTGGCCAGCGCACCGGCCACCATGGGTGAACGTGTGTCGACACTCCATTTGATCTTGCCTGTGTCGACATCAATGGCTTTAAAGGCTCCAGAAGCCTCATTGTCGATGAGCGTTAACGAACTTCCCCAATAGGGTTGACCTTTAATAAAGAAAGCTTTGCCAGAGGTAAAGTTTGCACAATTGTTGATCACCGGCACATAGGCACAGTTCGTACCAGGGTGATAAGCCATCGGATTCCACTCTTTTCCACCAGCTGCTCCTGGGCAAACTCGTACACCTTCTTCGGTGGGCAGTGCCGCCTGGTTGACAAAGGGACGACCTGTCTTGGGATCGAGTCCCTCGATACCTTTCGATCGGTCGGTCCAGGTGACTTCACAGAACGGTTTGCCGTACAGAAACTTTCCGTTCTCGCGGTTCAGGCAGTAGAAATAGCCATTTCTGTGGGCTTGGACCAGGGCTTTGACTTTTTTTCCCTGGTGCTTCACGTCGACCAGCACTGGCGTGTTGACACCGTCATAGTCCCAAACGTCGTGGGGACTGTTTTGAAAGTGCCACTTGTAGCTTCCATCGTCCGGATTCAGAGCAACAATGGAACAGGTGTAAAGGTTGTCGCCCTTACGAACTTCGCCGTTGAAATCGGGCGAAGGATTCCCGATTCCCCAGTAGAGCGTGTTGAGTTCAGGGTCGTAGGTGCCGGTGACCCATGCCGATCCTCCACCGGTTAACCACGACTGGCCTTCCCACGTTTTGAGTGCTTTCCGGGCGTGTGGTTCCTTATCTTTGGCATTCGGAACGGTGTAAAACCTCCACAGTCGCTTGCCGGTTTCGACATGGTAGGCGTCGATGAATCCACGAATCCCATATTCTGCACCACTAATACCGATGATCACTTTGTCGCCAATCACCAGTGGAGCGACCGTTGCGCTGTAGGCGAGCTTGTAGATGTCTTTTTCTTCCTGGCCGTTTTCGCCATAAGCAGTGATCGGTTCATCCCACAGTTCTTCGCCCGTATACCGATCAAGACAAACCAGGTGTGCATCGAGAGTCGACATGTAGAGGCGATTTCCCCAGGCTCCAAATCCACGGTTCACGGCGTCGCAGCACAACGCCAGGTTGTCAGGTAACGATTTTTGATAATGCCAAAGATGCGAACCTGTACGGCAGTCAATGGCGTAGGCATGGTTCCAAGGCGTGGTGATGTACATGATGCCATCGATCACCAGGGGTGAGCACTCAAATCCATCGAGAACGCCCGTTTGAAAAGTCCACACCGGGATCAGTTTATCGACGTTCTGACGGTTGATTTGTTTGAGTGCCGAATAGCGTTTGCTATCGTAGGTGCGACCATACATAAGCCAACTGGCATCGTTCTGTTGCGCTTCCAGCAGGTCGTTCTGATTGACTGGTCCGACCGCCTCTTGTGACAGGAGGTGGTGGCTGGGAATCAATAACACTCCCAACACGATCATCGCCGAAAAACCTGGAATGTGGCGTATAAAAGACACGGCAAAACCCTCCATTTCGAAACGCGAGGCGCAGTAAAATCGACCACGAGACGGTGCACAGATCCTACCACTTTGTAGCTACTGAACAAGTACCGGCCGACCTTCGGTTCGACCGACCTCAACAGAACACAAAAAACGGTGCAGATCAGAACAGCAACCGTTCACGACTACCTGATCGAGCTAAGCCAGGTACTCGGTGTTACCACAGACGCTGATCGCCTGGCCGGAGATATTTCGTCCTGCCTCTGAGGCAAGGAAGAACATCATTTGCGCAATATCTGCTTCGGTCACAAATTCCCGGAGTGAAATCTGGTTGAGATAGACCTGCTCCATTTCTTCGTCCGAGACATTAAGGGCCTGGGCTTTATCGCGAATCACGCCCTGGGCTCGTTGGTTGGAAACAAGGCCGGGTTGAATCGCGTTGACACGAATTTTGTGAGGACCCAACTCCATCGCAAGACTTTTGGTGAATCCGACGACGGCCCATTTTGAAGCTGCATAGGGAGTGCGAAGCGGATAACCAAAGCGGCCTGCTACCGACGACAGGTTGATGATCGAGCCACCACCACTTTCTTTCAACAGTGGCACCGCCCGACGAGCGCAGAGGAATTGTCCTGTAATGTTGACAGCCATCGTGCGGTTCCAGTCTTCCGGAGCAATCTCTTCGACGGCCAACGTGGGGCCGGCCACCCCGGCGTTGTTGACAAGAACGTCAAGTCCACCCAGGTTTTTGCGAACGTCGTCAAAAAGTTTGTCGACCTGGGCAAGATCGGCCACGTCGACCTGGCTTCCGTACAGCCCTGGGATTTCGCGGAGGGCCGTTTCGAGATGCGACTCTGAAACATCGCAGATTTGCACGAGCGCACCGTTGTCCTTAAAGAGTTTTGCAGTGGCCAGACCAATTCCTGATGCCCCGGCTGTCACGAGGACACGGGTGCCTTCTTTAAGACTCATAAAACGTTCCTTTCCGTGAAAGCAAGCATTGTGTGGTCAGGATACAACAGATCCCGTTCAGCTGACCAGAGTGGAAAAGGAGGGGTGTTAAAAAATGCGCCCTACCATGAATCTCTGTGGCGCGGACCATGGGAGTCAAGTTGGAGGAGGAGGGATCGATGCAGTGCCCCTTGGAGGGTTTCTTCTTGAGCGGATCTGAGACGAGGTCGGTAGCGGGTAAGCCGCGCGGTATTTTCCGGCGACTGTCTGCCAGGCCCCGTAGTGCAACAAGCCCTGTAGTAGAAGGATCCCGGTTTCCAGGGGAGGGACGAGAGATCAGTCAGCAGAAAAGGCGTAGATGCACGTCTGGTGGTACGTGTCGCCCGGCTTCAAGATGACACTGGGGAAATCGGGCTGATTCACCGAATCGGGAAAATGCTGGGTTTCGAGGCAGCACCCGCTGCGGTGGAGGTAGGTTTGCCCTTGTTTTCCTTCCTGTCCAAATAGGAAGTTGCCGCCGTAGAACTGGACCCCAGGTTGGGTGGTCCAGACGGTCAGGGTTCTCCCTGAGGACGGATCTTTTAACACGGCTGCCACACTCAGTTCACCCAGCTTGGATTTTTTGAGTACATAGTTGTGGTCGTAGCCGGTCGTGGAGGTGTTGTCCAGTTCTGCAACACGCAGGCCGATCGGTGTTGGTTGGCGAAAATCGAGCGGAGTTCCTTCAACCGGCGCAATCTCCCCGGTAGGAATGAGTGTGTCGTCAACTGGTATGTAGTTGTTTGCGTTGATGGTAAGAAGGTGGTCGTGAATGGTTGGTGCCCCGGCACCTGCGAGATTGAAGTATGCGTGGTTTGTCAAATTAACAGGCGTTTTTTCGTCGGTCGTTGCTTCATAATCGATCTGGATTTCATGGTCATCAGTGAGTGTGTAAGTTACGGTAATGTCGACATTGCCGGGATAGTTTTCTTCGCCATCCGGGCTGTGGTAGGTGAACTTCACACCCCGATCGTCGGCATTTTCAAACGCAGTACTATTCCAAAGGACCTTGTCGAGGCTACGCGCGCTCCCTCCGTGGAGATGATTGGGACCGTTGTTAATTGCAAGCTGGTACTCTTTCCCGTCCAAAGAGAACTGGCCTTTGGCAATACGGTTGGCACAGCGGCCAGTTGTGGACCCGAAATGCTGGTGTTTTTTCGACTCGTAGTCAGCCATCTTGTCGAAACCAAACACGACGTCTGCCAATTGGCCATCTCGATCGGGGACCTCAACGCCAATCAACGTTGCTCCGCGCGTCATGACTTTTAGGACCATTCCCGCAGGGTTGTGGACGGTGTAGACGTCAACCATTTCTCCAGAACTGGTTTTGCCAAACTTTTTTTTCATCACTTTTCCACGAACGGCGTATTGAGAAAACAACAGGGGGAGCAAGATCAACAAGCATGGTTAGAGGGCTATGGTTTCTCTCTTTCCGACAATTCGGTATTGCTGCAGGTTTTTGCCCCAAGGGAATTGGACTTTTTGCCAGGTGAAGATGCGGCTCCTCTAGGCCGGTCAGTTTATCACATAGGTCTGCAAAGCGGTGAGTTAAAATGGAGCAGACATTCGGCGGTCGCTCACCGGGTCGTCACCGAGAGCAAGCCGTTCCTTTTTGAACTGGTGGGAGGCCCCTGAACGGGGTACAAGCGATACTCAAGCTTCCCAGAAACAGGCTGGTTGGCGCATCAAGGCCTGGTAAACGTTGATCCCTTGTTTGAACTGGTCCAGGTCAAGATGCTCGTCCGCACGATGTGCCTGGGCAATGTCTCCCGGTCCCAGTACAACCGCAGGCAGGCCACCGGCGGTATGGTTACTGGCGTTGGTTCCATACTTGACGCCGACCGGCTCGACGGAGAATCCCAGGTTGGTCAGGACCTGCCCTACGCGATCAGCCAAAAGATGATTGCTATCGGGGGATAAGGGCGGGTCGATCCTGACCTCGACATGCTCCACGTCAAGTTGGGGATCACTTTCACAGAGTGGTTGCAGCACGGATTTGACAGCCGGCAGGACGGGAGTGGCGTCTTCTCCCGGCACCAGTCTGCGGTCGACCAAGACCTCGCAAGATTCTGGAATCACGTTGATTTGGGAGCCTCCCTGAATGACATTGATGCTGCACTGCGCTTTGCCAACCAAAGGATGGGTTGTGGTGACCGTGGGGACATAGTCGCGTTCGATAGCCGTGATGACACGAGCCATGGCGCTGATGGCCGAGCGGCCCTGGCTGGGATCCGAAGAGTGTGCCGCCTGACCGTTGGTGCGAATCGTCCAGCGTACATACCCGTTGTGTGCGATGACCAGTTGTAATTGAGTCGGCTCACCAACAACCACACCAACTGGCTTCCAGGGGAGTTGGCTTAGCTGCTTTTGGGCAAATGCGTTTACACCGGTCTTGGCAACCTCTTCTTCGATGCTGAACAGAATAGCAATGTTTGTGGAAAGTTGTTCGCTTTGTACTGCGTTTCGCAGGGCCCACAGCATCGCTGCGCCTGTCCCCTTGGTATCGCACGATCCTCGGCCCCAGATTTTTCCGTCTTTGACCAGCCCTGCAAATGGGGGAACCGTCATCCCCTCGACGCCGACAGTATCCATGTGGCTGTCGAACAGGAGCCACGGAGCCTGGGCGTTGACTTCGTGGGAGATGAGCAGGTTGTAAGCGTCACCGGTCACCGCCAGGCGATCTGTTTTGAAGCCCCACGCTTGCGCGACCTGCTCCAGGTATTGGGCAAGCTGGCCTTCGACAAAGAGGATGCCTTCGGCCAGGCGGTTGACCGTGTTGAAGCTGATCATCCGCTGCAACAGTTGCACGCTATCGGCAGGAATGACAAGTGACATGGAAAACAGGAACCCTCCACAGGCTAGAAAAAAGGTTGCGTTGGCACGAGTGTCAGGAACTGGAGGCCTGCAGTCTTTTATTTCTCTTCGTCGCTTGCTGCGTTACAGGCTTTTCTTCGTTGACAGGAAACAGACCGCAATCATACCGCAATGACAAAGGAGTTGTCAGGCTGATTCTTGGCTCAACGCGAAACGGGTTGATGTAAGGTGGCCAGTGGCAAGCTCCGTGCGCGGTTGTCCCGGCCACGGAATGCTTTGCGCCCCGGAGTTGAAACAGAAGGGACGGTTATTCCTCAGGGAAGTCGGCCTCGACCGCATCGCGTTGGTAGATGGGCATATGGCGGTAGTAGACTTCAAGCGTCATACAGCACATAGCCGTGTTGTAAAGCCGGCCACCCGCTTCGCCATGGCCTCCACTCAGGAACCAACTTCCTTTTTCGTGGCCTTCTTTCGCTTGGGCGTTGACGAGAAAGTCGCGAAGCTTGGTATTCCAGGTTTCCCACAGTTCCCCTTCACCGCCCGTGTACTGAAAGAGGAGTTGGGCAGCATAGTAATTGAAGTACGCGTTGTCAGTCGCGGGTCCAATTGCGGCGATACGTTTTACTCCTTCGATGAGTTGTTCGTTGTCACGTTTCCAACCCAGGTACATGCGACACAGGAGTCCGATGGCGCTGGTGGCATTCCCATAACTGGGAGCACCGGCCGTATAGCCGTAGCCGACACCACCTTCGATCTGAACAGAATCAAGGAAAGCGGATGCTCCGCGGACCGTTGAGGCGGGAACCAGGAGATAGCTCATGTGCCCGCTCTTGAGGGCCATAATTTGCCACCCCACGACCGAGGTATCACCCGGTTGTTTGGGGCCATATCGCCATCCACCGCCGACAGGATCTTGGGCAAAGGTAATGAAGTTCAGTGCTAACTGTGCCGGACCTTGCAGCCTGGAGGCGTTCGTCATGCCGTACGCCTCGCACAGGGCGATTGCAGCGAGTCCATGGGAATACATTTGCCCGCTATCGATGAACGAGCCGCCATTCTTATTGGTTTTTATTTGTTGCACGAGGGCAGTCAACCCTTGTCTCACAACCGCCTGGTAGTCTCCGGCCATGTGGGTATTACCGGCGCCCAGAAACGGCAGCAAGGCCATTGCGGTACTGCCGGCGATGGCATCGCCGCGCGTGCCCTTATCGGCACACCGCCCTTGGCAGCGGAATTGGGTGTGATCGAAGCTCCACGATCCATCAGGATTCTGGTGTTCGGCGATCCATGCCAGGGCCAGTCCCACAGCGGTCTCGCTGGCGGCATTACCTCCCCCTTTGCGAACCATTACCGCGCGTGCCATGTGACCACGACCAGAGAGGCCACTTCCGCCGCCACCAAGCGCATTTGCCACCGTCAACAGAGGTGCAATATCGCTGCCAACATCCATGACGGCAATTTCAGCGGCCGGGGCAGATTCAAGGTCGTTGGTAACGGCAAAGCTGACATTCTCTTCGATCAAGGTGGTTTCTGGCTGCTCTTCGTATTCCACGATTTCTTCTTCGAGTTCGACCGGGTCGGTTTCGAACTCAATATTCTCTTCCAATTGCTCCTGAATATCTGAGGGAGAAACATTCAGATCCGCGGTGACCAGAGCCGGGAGTTCAGGGAGCAACCACAGGCCAAGCACGACCAAGAGCACCACATGCGTGACCAGGCTGGCCAGCCAACTTGGGCTGTTGCGCAGCAACGATCGGTAGAGGGGGGGCGATTCGCGCTGCTTATCCCCACTTGAGGTGTGCTGACTTTCGGTTTTATCGTTATCGGTTTTGCTTGCGAGTTTCATACCAGACAGGTGTTTTCTTCACCTGTAAAAGACATCTTTTCTAAGCGG
>JAKVCB010000014.1 GCA_022448345.1 Pirellulales bacterium | reverse complement strand
CCACAGACCCCGGCTGACGAAGTGCTCGAACCATCAGAATCAAAGACGACAGTCCCCATAGATTCCCAGGCACTCGACGAAGGCAAGGCGATGTTTCGCGGCCTCTGCAGTGGTTGTCATGGTGGAGCGGGTCGTGGTGGGAAGGGGCCTAACCTGACCGATGATCGCTGGCTACATGGAAATACCGACGCCGACATCACGCGCGTGATCGAGAATGGTGTTCCGGGAACCACCATGAAAAAACTTGGCGAGGCGCTCAAAGAAGAACAGATCGCCCAAATTATCGCCTACATCCGAAGTTTGGCCCAAGCTCCAGGTGAGAGCGACTGGAAACCTTATTTTGTCGGCGACCCCAAGCTAGGAGAACAGTTCTTCTTCGATGTCGAAAACAAGGCTGCCTGCAACAAATGCCATGCACTCAATCGCCGCGGCGGAGGAATTGGTCCGGCCCTCGACCGGATCGCCAGCCGCCGATCCCCACAATACATCATGGAATCGATGGTGCAACCCTCCAAAGATATTGATCCCCGCTACGAACAGGTAATGGTCATTACTGATGATGGAAAAACCATCCAAGGCCTTCGCGTCAACGAATCAAACTTCAACATTCAGCTTCGCGAGGAAAACGGGAAGTTCCATTCGCTACACAAACGTGACCTGGAAGAAGTACAACAACTTGATGTCTCTTTGATGCCCGGTAATCTTGTCGAAAACCTGAGCGTCAAACAACTTCATGATTTATTTGCATTCCTAATGACTCTTGAATAAAGGGAGATTTTTATGTCGTGGACAAAACCTGACTTCGAAGAAATTTCGCTGAGTATGGAGGTAACAGCCTATGCCAATACCGATGGTGAGTTACCCCTACCGATCGACAGTACTGGCCAGCTTGCTGGAAAAGACAACGTAGCCGCGCCGGACAATCCAGTAACCGAGCGTAACGACTAATGCGGATACGCATCCTCGGCTCGGCCGCTGGTGGTGGGCTTCCCCAGTGGAATTGCAACTGCCCGAACTGCCAACGGGTGCGCGCCGGCGAAGACCGCGTACATCGGCGTACCCAGTCTTCGGTTGCTATCTCTGCCGACGGGAATTCGTGGTTCCTGCTTAACGTATCGGCGGACGTGCGTCATCAAATCATCGACTTTCCCCAGCTTGGTCCCCCCAAAACCTGTTCACGAGGAACTTCGATTGCCGGTTGCGTACTCACCGATGCCGAGTTAGATCACACTTCCGGACTGCTTCAACTTCGCGAGGGAGGTGTGATCGCCATCCACAGCACAGCTGTCGTACAACGTTGGCTTAGCGAACACTTTCCGATTGCTCCACTGCTCACTCATTTTGCCGACCGCCCTTGGAGCAAAATCAAACTCCACGAGCCGTTTCGCCTCTCCTCTCCCAACAACCCCGATGAGGGGCTGGAAGTTTGTGCTTTCGAAACCGGTCGAGATGCGCCCCGCTATGTCTCGCCCGAACCGGCCACGGCGGCGGGAGCGGTGATTGGACTTTCCATCCGCGATCATCGAACTGGGGGCAAACTCGTCTATGCTCCAGGAGTTCTCGAAGTTGACCAATCGCTCCGCGACGCAGTCGACGGTGCAGACTGCCTCCTGATGGACGGCTCGTTCTGGTCCAATGACGAACCAAGTCAGCACGGAATCACCGACCGGACTGCTGGTCAAATGGGCCATCTTTGCGTCGGTGGCCCGCATGGCAGCCTCGCGTGGCTGGCAGAATTGCCGATACAAAACCGCGTTTATATACATATCAACAACACGAATCCCATGCTCGACACAGACTCCTGGGAATATGCCGAAGTCCGAAACCAGGGGATTGCCGTCGGTGCCGACGGCGACGAATTTGTTTGCTGAACCTAAACCACTAACGATCACCTGACCACTAACGATCACCTGGATTTTACTCCCATGCAGCGATGGTCCTCTGATGAATTCATCGAACGACTCCGCGAGGTTGGACAGTCGCGCTATCACGACAAACATCCATTCCACCAGCGCATGCACGAGGGAACGCTTACACAAGAACATATTCGATGCTGGGTCGCAAACCGTTTTTACTATCAGAAGAATATTCCCGTTAAAGATGCCTTGTTGCTCTCGCGCTGCCCGGTTCGAAAAATTCGCCAGCAGTGGGTTCAGCGGATCACCGATCATGATGGGACCGAATCGGAACCCGGGGGAATTGAAAAATGGCTCCGTCTTGGTGAGGGAGTTGGCTTGTCCCGCGACGAACTTGAACAAGATCAACACTTATTGCCAGGCGTACGATTTTCAGTAGATGCCTATGTCCAATTCGTTGCCAGCCAGTCCTGGACAGAGGGAGTGGCCTCGTCACTGACCGAATTATTTGCCCCAAAGCTGATGACTCAACGACTTGCTGCTCTGGAAGAACATTACGACTGGATTGATCCTGCCGCGCTTGCTTACTTTCGAGCGCGTCCTCCACTGGCAACGCGCGACAGCGAGCATGGTTTGGAGGTTGTACTGGAGTACTGCTGTGATCTTGAGTCACAACAACAGGCAGTTGCAGCCTTACAGTTCAAGTGCGATGTCCTATGGGCCCAACTCGACGCCATTGATGCACATTGCCAGGATGACTGAACAACCCACACCTTGCTGTCCAATTCTCGCGCGGGGCGTCCGTTACCGGTGGGACGAACTCCGCCAGCAACATCAACTCCTGTTTCCTGAAGGAATGCTCGTTCTCAACGAGACAGCCGCTGCAATTGTTCGACTGTGCGATGGGCGATCGCGGGACAATCTGGTGGCTGAACTTTCCCGTTCGTTCCCGAATGCTTCCATTCACATGGACCTCTCAGAACTCCTGGACCGGCTCGCCAGCCGAGGTTTGATCGACGATGCCAACAACGCTTCCTAGACCGTTTGCACTCCTGGCGGAGCTAACCTATCGGTGTCCGCTGAAGTGCCCCTATTGCAGCAATCCTCTCCAACTTGCCCGGTACAAGCACGAACTCGATACCGACACCTGGAAGCGGGTGCTGACCGAGGCAGCTGCGCTGGGCGTGGTTCAGGTCCATTTCTCGGGCGGTGAACCGGTCGTTCGGCCCGACCTTGCCGCACTTGTTGCAACGGCCCGGAAGCTCGATCTCTATTCAAACCTGAGTACCGGGGCAACTTTGACCGATGGGCCCAGGCTTGACGAACTGAAATCGGCCGGCCTCGACTCGTTACAGATCAGTTTGCTCGATATCAATGCCAGGTCAAACGACTGGCTCGCCGGCACCCCCTCATTTGAAAAGAAACGCCTGGCAGTCGAACTCGCCCGCGAACGTGAATTCCCTGTCACGCTCAACGTCGTATTGCACCGCCATAATCTTGACCACCTCGAAACCATCATCAACCTGGCAGTAGATTGGGAAGTCGACAAAGTCGAACTGGCTCATGTGCAATACACGGGTTGGGCATTCCGTAATCGTGCAGCCCTGCTGCCCCGTCGTTCCCAAGTCGAACACGCTGCACAAGTCGTTGCTGCAGCACGCGAACAACTTGCCGGACAGCTCGAGATTCTCCATGTCCTGCCCGATTATTTTCAGGAGTTCCCCAAGGCATGCCTGCAAGGGTGGGGGCGTGTCTTTTTGACGGTCGCACCCGATGGGGCAGTCCTGCCATGCCAGACCGCACGGGAAATTACCGGCCTTGACTTTCCCAATGTTCAGCACAAATCGTTGCACGACATTTGGTTTACCGATCCTGTCTTCGAGCGGTTTCGCGGAACCGACTGGCTTCCGGAACCATGCCAAAGTTGCGACCGGCGGGAAATTGACTTTGGTGGCTGCCGTTGTCAGGCTTTTTTAGTCACCGGCGATGCGGCGACAACGGACCCTGTGTGCAAGCTGTCTCCTCACCATGATTTGATCGACACAGCTCTGACTGAAGCTTCCCAGGCGCCAACAAATTTGGAGTATCGGGTTTTTGGCATGGCACCCGAAACGAAGAGTGAGAGCCATTAAAAACACCTTCCTATCGCAGCCCGCCAACCTTTCCAGTTCCATCCACTTGCGGGTCCAACCACCGGAAAAAACGCAGACCTTAAAAAAACTCGCCGTCGACCGTAAAATCAGGCCAGATCACATCGCCTAACACCTGTTTCAGATGTCAAACCTGCTTTGGGCCAACACCCATTCGCCTACAGGCCCTGTTGGATATCAAGCAGGGACTTGCGATCCAGTCACAATCTCATCATCATTGCTAAAGGTTCCCATACCCGCATTTTTCAAGTCGCTCTCTTCCATACTGGCGCGACCTCTACCAAGGAGCAACAAATGGCCCCATCCACGGTGGTAAACCTCCAGGAAAAAATTATCGATGTACCTGACTTTCCTAAACCTGGGATTGTCTTTAAAGATATCACCCCCATTCTGCTTGATCCCGAATCGATGCGAAGCATGGTGGATCAATTTGCAGAAAGTATTGATCTTCCAATCGACAAGATAGCAGCCGTCGAGAGTCGCGGGTTTTTAATCGGTGCCCCCCTGGCTCACCGGTTAGGAACCGGTCTGGTGCTGATCCGGAAAAAAGGCAAACTCCCCCGCAAAACGATTCAGCAAGGCTACGGCCTGGAATATGGAGAAGATATCATCGAAGTCCAGGAGGGGGATTTAAATAGTGGTGATCGTGTCATGATTATCGACGACGTTCTGGCCACCGGTGGTACCGCACACGCTACCGAACTTGTATGCAAGACGGCCGGCGCAGAAGTGATTGGCTTTCGTTTCCTGATGAATCTGAAATTTCTCAACGGAGAGCAGAAGTTAACCGCACCAATCCAATCACTCATTGACTACGACGATTGATCTTCCAAGAAGGCAACCAAGGGGCAACACTTCGGCCTGGACCAACCACAACCAATGGGCTCCCATTCTTTTTTTCAGAAGTTCATGGTTTTCTCCAGAAATCCACGTTTATAAATCCATGAAACTTTGGGAACCATCGGCGGACCAGATCAAGGATGCGCAGATCACTGCGTTCATCAAGCGTATCGAACAGCAGTTTTCACTTCAGTTCGATGACTTTCAGTCCTTTTACGATTGGACAATTCGCGAACCCGACCATTTTTGGGAAGCCCTCTGGGATTTTTGTGGCATTATCAGCTCGGAACCCTACTCACGTGTCCTTGAAAAAGGGGGCGAAATGGTTGAGGCAAAGTGGTTCCCTGAAGCACGGCTGAACTTTGCCGAAAACCTGCTTCGCTACAACGACCAGCAAACGGCAATTGTATTCTGGGGCGAAGACAAGGCGCGCCAAACTTTAAGCTACGCCCAGCTGCACCAGAAGGTCGCCTGGCTTGCCAAAGCACTGAAAGATATGGGGGTGGGCATCGGCGATCGCGTTGTGGGAATGCTACCGAATATGCCCGAAGCGGTTGTTGCAATGCTGGCAACCAGTTCCCTCGGTGCTGTCTGGTCATCTTGTTCGCCCGATTTTGGGACCGAAGGGGTAGTTGACCGCTTTGGCCAAATTGAACCTAAAGTCTTTCTGGGCACTGATGGCTACCACCACAAGGGAGTCGTCTACGACACAGTGGGAACGGTGGGCGAAATCGTGGGGCAAATACCCTCGATTGAACATTTTATCTTGTGTCGGTACGTCAATGCGACAGAACAATCGATGCCGGCCCTCAGAGACAATGTCTCTGCGCATGTGTTGCATACCCTGGTCGAAGCAGGCCCTCCTCCCCCACTTTCTTTTGCACAAGTCCCTTTCGATCACCCGCTGTACGTGATGTTTTCTTCCGGTACGACGGGAAAACCCAAATGTATTGTTCATGGAGTGGGCGGGACGCTCATTGAGCACCTCAAGGAACATATCCTGCACACAGACCTGCGTCGTGAAGACAAAATCCTTTACACAACCACCTGCGGCTGGATGATGTGGAACTGGCTGGTCAGTGGCCTTGCCACAGGTGCCACCATCATGCTCTACGATGGTGCCCCCACCCTGAAAAAGGGAAAAATCCTGTTTGACATGGTCGATGAAGAAGAGATTACCGTGTTTGGCACCAGTGCCGCTTACCTGTCGGCAATCAATAAAATCCGGCTCCGCCCGTCGAAGACTCATCAACTGAAAAATCTCCGGGCAATCCTCTCGACCGGCTCTTCACTGGTTCCGGAAAATTTCGACTACGTTTACGAACATGTAAAAAAAGATCTTCTGTTGGCTTCTATCTCGGGGGGAACAGACCTTATTGGCTGCTTTGTTTTGGGTTGCCCGGTGCTACCGGTTTACCGTGGTGAGTTGCAAACACGGTCACTTGGATACGCCGTTGAAGTTTTCGACGATGAGGGAAAATCGGTGGTAGATAACAAGGGGGAACTTGTTTGCACCCAACCGTTCCCATCCATGCCCATCTGCTTCTGGAATGACCCAGATGGGATGAAATACCGTAATGCCTACTTTTCCAGATTTGAAAATGTGTGGCATCACGGTGATTACGTAATGGTAAACGAAAAAGGTGGTATGATTTTTTTCGGGCGATCCGATACGGTCCTCAATCCCTCAGGAATCCGCATTGGTACTGCCGAAATATACCGTCAACTTGAACTAGTCGACGAAGTTATCGGTAGTGTCGTCGTTGGCCAGGAGTGGAAAGGGGATACGCGAGTTGTCCTTTTTGTAAAACTGGCCGACGGGTGTGAACTGACCCCTGAATTACACTTGCGAATTTGCACCACGATTGGTACCAAAGCAACCCCACGCCACGTGCCCAAGAAAATAGTGCAGGTCGCTGACATCCCTGTCACGCGAAGTGGCAAGGTCAGCGAACTGGCCGTCAAAGATATAATTCACGGCAGGCCGGTTCAGCAGACCGAAGCGCTCGCGAATCCGGAATCGCTGGACGAATTTCGTAACCGCCCGGAAGTGCAATCGTAGGAATGATCCAGCAAGTACCTGGCAACCCTTCACTTCGGATTACGTCCACCAGAACCAGGTATCGCACCAGCGGAGTGCACGGTTCTGAACCTTGCTGTGTTCTTGACAAAGTCAACGACGCAAACAATTTCTCTCGGTTCTTGTCATCCGGCCCGGCAGGTGTCATCTTAGGTGCGGCAGGATTGTCCTGGCCTCGGAAGATATCAATTCCCAACAGAGCCTGCGCACCGTGCTGGCCGTCCAATACGGGTCGTCACTAACCACGAAAGGAAATAGCCCCGATGAAATATGGAATGAACCTGCTGTTATGGTCTGGCGATGTGGGCGACGAACATTTACCGATGATTGAACGTCTCAAAACAATGGGCTTCGACGGGGTGGAAGTTCCCTTGTTTAATCTTGATGTCGACAAGTGGACCCGTTTTGGCCAGAAACTGGATGCAATCGGCCTTGAACGCACGGCTGTGACCATTCGCAACGAACCCGACAACCCCATCAGTTCCGACCCAACCATTCGTCAGCAGGCCGTAGAACTCAACAAGCAAACTCTCGATTGCTGCCAGGCCCTTGGGGCACAAAGTCTGGTTGGCCCTTTTCACTCAGCTATCGGTATCTTCAGTGGTGCAGGTCCTACCGATGAAGAGTGGAAGTGGGGCGTCGACGTGATGCGAGAAACGGCCGAACATGCAAAAACTTGCAACGTGGTTCTGGCGGTCGAGATGCTGAACCGCTTTGAAACCTACCTGCTCAACACCAATGCAGACGCTACCCGATTTGCACGCGAGGTCAATCACCCAAATTGCAAAGTGCTGCATGATACGTTTCACACCCACATTGAGGAAAAATGTGTCGCTCAGGCCATTCGTGACTGTACCGATCTGCTTTGCCACGTGCACATTTCAGAAAATGACCGTAGCACCCCGGGACAGGGCCATGTGCACTGGGACACGAACTTCGACACTTTGCATGAAGTCGGTTACGACGGCTGGATGGTGATCGAGGCATTTGGCCTGGCGCTGCCTGAAATTGCGGCGGCAACCAAGATCTGGCGACGCATGTACGAAAGTGAAGAGCAACTGGCCCGGGATGGACTCGCCTTCATGCAGGAACAAGTTTCGAAACGCTGGAACTAAGACCCCTTCCCTGAGGTCATTCACACTCCGGCAAGGGATTGGATCAACTGTTTTCTCGCTGCCAACACCGCGTTACAAAATGCGCCCTTGCTTTAGCCCCCCAGGTTCACCAGGAACACAAGCAACCCGACCATCGCAAAACAGATCATCACGCAAACGATAAATCCGATCACATCGAAATAACTCGGCTTGGTGAATTCCCATTCAGATTTCGGGAAAAGTTTGAGCTGGTCAAAACGGTCTGGCGCTTCGTAAGAGGCCTCCATCTCGCGTTGGTCCTCTTCCGCTTCAGGCTTAACCTCTGTTTTCATCTTCACATAAAACCGATCAAGCGCTGCCTTGCTGTTTCTTGGCGTTAACCAGGACAATGCGAGGAGCACCACAAATGGGGCAATCAGGCGAGGAGGCAGTCGCATGGTTTTTAGCATTGCCGGCGATAACCCCGAAAAATCGACCCCCATCCATTGGTAGAGCACAAAATCAAGATTGAACGATCCTTGCCCGACCGATTTGCCCACCCGCCGCTCGACAACCGTTTTTTCATTTTCCGTGCTCGAATCGCTGACTGTTTCGTAGGTTGGTTTTCCACCCTCGGCTGGTTTTAAACCACCACGCCAAAACACGGCCGTTCCCCCCAGCGAGGGCAGTTTTTCCTGGAACAACTCGCCCACCACTGCTTCAGGGGGAGCAGGACCTAACTTTGCCAGAAGCGACTTCTGTTCTGCTTCATCAGGATTCTTCAAAGCCTCCCGGTGGGCCGCTTCCCAACCCGTGCGCCGGTCAACATCGACCGCAGTCGCCTGGCGGGAAATCGTTCGACTCACCCGATTGGTGGCGATGGTAAACCGGGGGTCTTCCCGCAACGCAGGCCAGAGCTTCGGTAGCATGACCGGTGCCACAAAGAAAGCGACAAAGGCAAACACAATGGTCCCCCAGGCAGCCAGCTTGCCGGACCTTCGCCAATACATTCCGATCCAGAAGGGCGCAGCAAACACAATGGGCAATTCCAACGCCATGGTGTACTGCTTCAAGACATCGCTAATCGCTAATGCCGCAAATGCCGATCCGGCAACAACAATCAGCCCAACAATTCTTCCCGTATTCACATATGTCCGCTCTGTTGCATTGGGATTGAAGAAAGGGGCATAGACGTTGTGAACTACCAGTGCCGAACAAACCAGCATCATTGTATCGGCGGTACTCATCAGCGCCGCGATCAAGCAAGCCAGCATCAGTCCGACTAACCCCAGCTTGGCAGTGCCCAACAATTCCCGGCTGGCAACGCCCCAGGCCCGATCTTTCACCTCGGCAATTTCGACACTGTCGGCCAACAGGGCCAGGATGATCAGACCTGTCAGGGCCCAACCAACCGTGCAAAGTCGTTTGAGAAAATTGCCGGTCACAAGACCGATTCGCGCGTTGCTCTCGGTTTTTGCAGATCCCCCACCGGTAACAATAAAGTGTGGCTGAACAACGATGCCAACAACCGCCAGGAGCGAAAGTGAGATGATATAATGCAGCGGGAATTCTCCCGCCCGCGGCCCACCTAGCACTTCAAAATAACTCGCGGGAAGCCGTTCGTGCAAAATCCGGAAACCGTCGAACATAGTCTGCGATTCTGGATTCCCAAATTTTTCGACCAGGGCATTGAGCCCAAAGGGAATCAACAACACCGACAATACAATGATACAAAGGCCCTGGATCAAGTCGGTCCAGTAGGCGGCAGTCAATCCGCCAAGCGTCCCATAAATCACCACAAAAATTGCAACTGTCGGCACAAAAACCATTTGTAGTGGAACTTGTGCTCCAAATAGTTCCACGGTCGTGACACCGAACATCGCAGCCGCTACCGCACTGATCCCAGTGAACATGGTGGAGAGGTACATACAACAGAATGCAAGCGCGAAACACGTATATGCAACGCCCATCGCTGGTGATTCATATCGTTCAACAAAAAAATCTCCCAGCGTAAGGTTGCGCATGCGGCGGTACCACACACCCGTAATCCAATAGACGGGTGTCACAAACAGCCACATCAGCACACTCCAGATGCCGGTGAGCCCACTTGTCCAGGTGGTTCGACCTACAAGAATTGGGTCTTGAGCCCCGGTTCCCGCTCCAAAGGCTGCAAAGGTCTGGAGCAGTTTCCCAAAACTGCGCCCCCCCATGAAATAATCTTCCTGGCGTTTGGTGCGGCGAAGCGCCCAGGCACCAATGGCCGCCATCACAAAGAAATAGCCAATCAATACAACATAATCGATGACAACCACGGGCAAACCTCAATGGGATATGAAACAAAACGTCGACGACGAACCATCTCCTTAAACTGACATCGTCGTGCGGACCGTCCAAAATAGTACTCGATTAAAGTCTCCAGCGTACAGAGGGAGAAACTTCATTCCGACAATATCGGCCGTGAAATAGCAGGACACAAACTGCCACCAGGGTTGATTTTATCAACTATTTTTCACATAATTTTAGCTGTGCGTGTACGAGCAATACCAAGAACTGTTGCCGGAGAGGTCTAACCCATGTCAATTCTATCCCGTAGAACTTTTCTAAAACACGGCGTTGCCGGAAGTGCTGCCCTTCCACTGGTTACCATTGCCGGAACAAAATCGTCCGGAAAAGTCCTTGGGGCAAACGACAAAATTCGAATTGCCGTGGTCGGACTCCGTGGACGAGGAAAAGCCCATTACAGGAGCTATGCGAACATCGACGGCGTGGAGGTGTCGCACCTGGTCGATATCGACTCGACCCAGTTCGAACCTACTAAAAAATATCTGGCATCTGTCGGCGCACCTGAACCGCAATGCGTGGCCGATATTCGGCGCGTCCTCGATGACCCCAACGTGGATGCCATCTCCATCGCGACCTGTAACCACACCCACTCGCTTTACACAATCTGGGGATGCCAGGCTGGCAAAGATGTTTATGTCGAAAAACCGATCTCGCACAACATGTTCGAGGGGCGCCAATGTGTTGAAGCAGCCCGCAAATATAACGTGGTTGTCCAACACGGCACCCAACAGCGGTCGAGCCAGGAACGGGCCAATGAAATTGCTGCTGTCCAGTCAGGCAACTACGGCAAGTTACTGGTTTCGAAAGGTTATTGTTGCAAGCCACGCTGGTCGATTGGCAACAAACCGGTAGAAACACCACCTGACCATGTCGATTTTGACCTCTGGCTGGGGCCAGCCCCCAACCAGCCCTACCACGCCAACCTGGTCCATTACAACTGGCACTGGTTCTGGGACTTTGGAAATGGCGATACCGGAAATCAAGGTGTTCATGAAATGGATGTTGCCCGCTGGGCAATTCCCGGCGCTACCCTGCCCACGCGGGTTTGGAGCCTGGGAGGACGATTCGGATATCAAGATCAGGGACAAACGCCCAATACCCATCTCTCGGTTTATGAGTACGGCGACGTGCTGCTTGTTTTCGAAACCCGCGGGCTGGTTGGTAAAAAGACTGGTTTTTCCAACGTGATTCAGAACGAGTACTACACCACCGAGGGCATGATTCAAAAGGGACTCTTTCATCCAGCGGGTGGCGGAGATGCAATCCCCGTAGAAGGAGGCACTCCACGACAGGTCACCCCTGGCAAGGAATTTGGCAGCTTTATTGCAGCGGTTCGCAGCCGTCGTGCCGAGGACTGCAATGCCGACGCAGAAACAGCACACTACTCAGCAGCCCTCTGTCATCTCGGAAATATTTCCTACCGGCTGGGAAAACAGGTGCCTTTCAACGCACAAAGCCAGGCACTGGGAGACAACAAGCAAGTCGTCGAGTCGCTGCAAACCATTCAGGAAAACTGCAAAGCGGTTGGAATGGATCTCACCGAAGCAACCTACCAACTGGGCAGGCCGCTGGAAATTAACCCACAGACCGAAACCATCGTGGGTGACGACGAAGCAAGTTTAATGATGACACGAAAATACCGTAAGCCGTTTGAAGTACCCCAGGATGTATAAGCTACATCGACTGGACAGGTTGTCATCCGCAAAATTCTTAGAAACGGTACACGTGTAATCACGGATGAGGATTTCGCTCAAACAAACCCGCCTGGGACTTCGCAACTCGACAACGCGGTTGCCTTTTCGCTATGGAGCTGCCTGCCTGACAACTTGTCCACAGGCAGTCCTCGAGGTCCAAGTTGAAATCAACGGCTCGGCGGCAGTTGGTTACAGCGGCGACTGTTTACCGCCAGGATGGTTCGACAAGACTCCGACCACGAACTACCGGCAGCAAATCGAAGATATGCTCTCCGCGATTCACTTCGCCGAGCACGTCATGGCTGACCAATTGCGGAAGCCTCACGATTTTTTCCGCGCCTACCTGGCACTCGATGATCGCCTTCAAGACGAAGCGCGCCAGCAAAGCTGGCCCGAGTTACTGGCAGGATTTGGCACCAGTTTAGTCGAACGGGCAGTGATTGACGCCGTCGGCCGGGCAACCAATTTGAGCTTGAACCAGTTAGTTCGGGAAAATGTGCTTGGTATTTCTGCTGGTGAATTTCATCCCGAACTCTCAGGTATTGAACCGGCAGCATGGTTACCTAAAGAACCTCGCCAGCAACTTTATGTCCGCCACACGATTGGCCTGGCTGATCCACTCTCCAGCAGCGATATCCCCGCTGACGAACGCCTCGACGATGGATTTCCTCAATCGGTGGACCAGTACATTGACCAAAAGGGAATTCAATATTTCAAGATCAAACTTGCCAACCAGCTTGATCACGATGTCGCTCGCCTGGAACAATTCGTTTCGGTCGTAGAACCAAGACTGGGCAATCGCTATCGCCTTACGCTTGATGGGAATGAGCAGTACAAGCAGGCCGATGACTTCAGTGAACTTATTGAACAACTCCGCTGCAATGCAAAACTCGCAACCCTGCTTGCCAACACGCTTGTGATTGAACAACCTCTTGAACGATCCATCGCCCTGGATCCAAAACATACGGCAGGTATTCGACAATTGGGGAAAACCATCCCCGTGATCATTGATGAGTCGGATGGTACCCGAGACGCGTATCGACAGGCAATCGACTGTGGATATCGCGGGGTGAGTAGCAAAAGTTGCAAAGGTGTCCTGCGCAGCCTGCTTAATGCCGGACTCACCTGGCATTTAAACCAGTTGGACAAGTCTTCCCCATTTGTGATGACCGGCGAAGACCTCTGCTCGGTTGGCGTCATCCCGGTCCAAAGCGACCTCTGCCTGGTCGCAACCCTGGGACTTGAACACATCGAACGTAACGGTCATCATTACCATCCGGGAATTTCGTATCTTCCGGCCGAAGAGCAAGAAGCGGCGTTGAAGGCCCATCCTGATTTCCTCGGTCGTCAGCATGGAGTCATCGGCCCGGAAGTCGTAGGCGGTCTTTTTGAAATCGGGTCGCTCCAATGTCCGGGTACGGGGTTTGCAACGTTACCCGATATGGAAACCATGCAAACAACTGATAACTGGTCATTCGAATCACTAGGACTAGAACTGTGATCAAAACAACCGTCGTAGGTAGTTATCCTGTCCCTGCATGGCTGCAGATGGTAAGCAATACCGAATCCTTGCGGGACGCCATGCTCGCCGTGTTGAAAATCCAGGAACTGGCCGGCATTGACGTTGTCGCCGATGGAGAACTCTACCGCTGGGATATCAACCATGCCGAAACCAACGGCATGATTGACTATTTTGTGCGCCCCATGTCGGGAATCGAAACCGAGTTGGACCATCAACAACTGGTGCGTTGGCGTGAGCAGCACGGAATGGGCTTTCGCAGCAAGCCACCCGGAATTGTGACCGGTCCGGTTGGCGCGGGGAGGCTTGACCTGGCCAGCGACTACGCCCTGTTTCGCGATTTGAGCACGCAACCCAAAAAATTTACGGTCACCAGTCCCTACATGCTCGCCAAAACCGTGGCCGATATCCATTACCACGATCTCTCGGCACTGGTCATGGCTCTGGGAGAAGTCTTGAAGCAGCAGGTTGCTGAAGTTGATGCTGAGATCATCCAGGTCGACGAAGCAAATATCACTGGAAACGCCGAGGATGCTGCCATCGCCGCTGCTGGAATCAATTGCGTGCTGGCGGGTGCCCAGCACGAAACCGCAGTGCACCTCTGCTTCGGGAACTACGGTGGACAAACCATCCAAAAAGGCACCTATGACCGGTTGGTCGAATTTCTCAACGCGCTGGAAGCCGACCACGTTGTGCTGGAAATGGCTCGGCGCCCGGAGTCAGAGCTTACGATGCTGCGCGATGTCAAAAAATCCCTGGGACTTGGTATCGGTGTCATTGACATCAAAGACAATGAGGTCGAAACACCCGAGACGGTTGCTCACCGCATTTCCCGCGTTGCCGATGAAGTGGGCGCCGAACGCATTCAATACGTCCACCCTGATTGTGGATTTTGGATGCTCCCGCGCACCGTTGCCGACGCCAAAATGGAGGCGCTGGTCGCTGGGCGCAACTTGTTCAACGGCTAACCTCCAGTTGACATGGTTGCAACCGGTTTCGAGCTCATGCGCGGCAGAGACACAACTTCCGGTGATCTACGGTTGCCCCCATCGCTGCTGTACCGGCGCGCCCCCCATGAGGTGGTTCGTTCCATTCGGCCTCTTTCGCCACATGTTCCGCCTGATACCACGCGAGCAGGTCGAACAAGCGGTCGTCGGCTGCCAATTTGACGAATTTGTCTGTGCCGTGACATAATGGCCGCCTGTGCACGACCTGCCGGGCGGTACCCCGGGGCACACACTCGTTTTGAGAGGACATTCTCCCAATGAAACACTCGCGCTTAAAAGTAGCTACCCGCTTGTTATGGGTGCCACTCCTGGTGGCCAACTTTGCCACCAACCTTGCCACCAGGATCCACGCCGAATTACGACTCGCAGCCCCGTTTACCGATCACATGGTTTTGCAGCAAGCCGAAGAAATACCAGTGTGGGGCTGGGATGTGCCTGAGACAGCGATAACCGTCACACTTGGTAACCGGTTGACTTCGACCCGGGCCGCAGCCGATGGCAAATGGCGGGTCCGGTTCCCGCAGCGTACTCCCGGAAAACCGCTTTCACTTACCGTCAGGGGCAGCTCCGAGATTGTGCTCACCGATATCCTGATCGGCGAGGTGTGGCTCTGCAGCGGTCAATCCAACATGGAGTGGACGGTGCGCAACTCCAACAGCGCCGAGGCCGAAATAGCTTCTGGTCATCACCCTGAAATTCGACATCTCAAAATATTACATACCCCCGCTGCAATACCCCAGGAGAGTGTCGCAACCACAGGCTGGCAACGTTCCAGTCCGGCAACGGTCGGGAATTTTTCGGCCGTTGGCTATTATTTTGCACGTAATCTTCAGGACCAGTTGGGTGTTCCTATCGGATTGATTGGCAGCAACTGGGGAGGCACACGGATCGAACCCTGGATCCCACCGGCGGGATTTAAAGAAGTCCCCGCACTCCGGAAAATCGCAGACCATCTTGCTGATTACCCCAAGCACAAAGAAGATGGGGCCGTAAACCATCAATCCGCCCTGGCACTCTACAATGGCATGATTCACCCGCTGGTTCCCTACCCGATTCGCGGAGCCATTTGGTACCAGGGTGAGTCAAACAATGGCAACGGAATGCTCTACCACGAAAAAATGAAAGCGCTGATCGGCGGTTGGCGAACCGTTTGGCACAAGCCGCAACTGCCTTTTTATTTTGTGCAACTGGCTCCCTTCCGCTACAAGGGTGATGCCACGTGGCTGCCGGGTATCTGGGATGCACAGCGGCATACGCTCACCGTTGCCCACACGGGCATGGCTGTTACCACTGATATTGGTGATGTTGACGATATTCATCCCACCAACAAACAAGATGTTGGCAAGCGGCTGGCCCTATGGGCACTGGCCTGTACCTATCAGAAAGAAGTCGGCAGTTACTCGGGTCCCTTGTACCAATCAATAAAAGTCGAAGGAGACCATGTGCGTGTTTTCTTCGATCACACCGACGGTGGCCTGGTTTCTCGAGATGGAAAACCGCTTAACTGGTTCACCATTGCCGGGCCGAATCAGAAATTTGTCGACGCAACCGCTACCATCGATGGCGACACGGTCATGGTCCACGCCAACGAGGTCAAAAACCCCCAGGCCGTACGATTTGGCTGGCACCAGGAAGCAGAACCCAACCTGGTCAACGAGGCCGGATTGCCGGCCTCTCCGTTCCGCAGCGACACCTGGTAACAGGGTTCCACTCAGGAAACCTTGCGAAGTTTGGTCACGCGGCCCGTATCAACCCACTCGGTCACAAAAATGTTGCCGTCGGCGTCAAAACAGGCATCATGTGGGTGTATAAATTTTCCAGGCTGCCACTTTTGGCGCTCGCCCCGCATTTTGAATCCTTCCAGTGCCTTTTCTCGCCATACCGGATCGTCACCCAGGTGCACAATCACGTTGTCATCACGGTCGAGCAAGGTGACGCGACAGTGCAGGTCAGGGACCATTAAAAGATCCCCTTGAATGTCGATGTCGGCGGGAAACAAAAATCCACCGAGCGTCTTCACGTGTTGCCCCTCCATGTCAAACCACTGCAATCGTTTGTTGGCCCGGTCGGCAACCACCAGTTTGGGCTGCCCATCCCGCTGGTCGAGCCATTGACCATGCGGGGTTTGGAATTCACCGTCGCCCGTACCAATGCTTCCAATGGTCCGCACGTAGTTGTCATTCCGATCGTAATGGTGAATCAGATTGCCCCCATAGCCATCGCCCAGAAAATAGCCTCCGTCGGGTGCAAAGCTCACGTTCGTGGGCCGATAGGCCGTTTTGGAATCATATTGCCCCGTATCTTCGTGAAGCTCTTTGCGACCTTTCCGCCAAACAATTTCCCCGTCGAGATCCATCTTGGCAAAATCCATAGTCTTGTCGCTGGCAGCCAGGTAAATAAACTCCTGACCACCTTCTTTGCGAATATCGATACCGTGACCTCGCGCCTCCTTACCATGACCCTCAGTCCCGGGCACCTGGTGACATTCACCCATCGATTTCACAAAACTGCCGTCGGGATCAAACACAAAAATAGAACCCGGATCTCCGTAATGCGTAATGTAAATCAATCCTGACTCGTCAATTGCAACGCCGTGGGACGCATTGCCGTAGTGGGCTGCTCGTGGCAACTGGTCGTGACCCCAATCATGAATACACTCGTAGGTATGCTCTCCCGAACCGATCACCGCTGACCGGGAACCGGCCTTGTCAGCGGCATGAATGGCAGGAGCAACGCCTGGCACTGCCAGGGTTGCCACTGCAGCCCGCTGGACAAACTCGCGACGGGTCAACGAATGGGAGATTCGTTTTGTAATCTTCGGTTGGTTCATAATGAGCACCTTCTCTTGATTTGATGGATAATATAGATCGTGCGTTGCCCGCCACGAGAGGAACTGCCGTAAAGCCAGCCAACTTGTGGGTTTCCCTTTTAACTGGAATTCAGCTGCTGCCAGATGGTTCGATTCTCATGCATTGCCTGCACAATGTCGTCGGGAGACTTCCCTTCTTCAAGCAGAGCCCAACCTGAAAAGTGTGACGCATTGAGTTTCTTGACCAGTTTTTTCCAGGGATAGTTATTGGACCTTAAGTCGTGAATGTGAACCGTACCAATCTTATCGGCGACAAGGTCAAAATTGGTGTCGAAGCCCTCCCCCTTCAGGTCCTGGGGATTGCAGTTCCAACAGACAAACAGGTTAGGATGATCCGCGACGTCCAAGATGGTTTTTATGTGAGGTAATTCCTGGGTTCCATGCCCGTGTACCTCCAGTCGGATGGCAACCCCGTATCCATCGCCATAAGCCGCAACTTGGCGCAGTGCCTGGCCAATCTGCTCCAGGGTTTTTTCCACCGGCACATCCTTTAAGAGTCTGTTAGGGCGAACCTTGATTCCCCCACCACCCAAGTCATGACAAAGCTGGATAAATGCCTGCGACTCTTCGATGTTCTTTTTGACCACTGCGGGATCTTCAGCATGGTACTCACACGCTGTTCCCAGCCCAACCAGTTCTACGGGGCTGTCCGAAAATCGCCGGGCAACCTCGTGCCGTTGACTTTTCGTGAGATCGGGTTCTACTCCGTGCTTGTGGGTCGATCGCAACTCCACTCCTGCAAAGCCTGTTTTTTCACAATTGGCGATCACCGTTGGCAGGTCCCAATCGCGGCCCCAGTTATAAGTAACCAGTCCCAGAGGAATTGCATCCTGGCCGGTGCCCGTCTCGCTCGCCCCCAAGTGATCCACCAAACCTGCAGACCCCAACAGGCCTCCCGCTGGAATCACAGCCGTAACTGCCCCTGCCCGTCTTAAAAAACCGCGGCGCGAATAACTTATCATTGATTGGCCTTTCTACTAAGAACTGTGTGCAACTTGACACTATTGAAGGCGGTCCGTGGGAAAACAGACAACTCCCCATGCCGCAAACAGTAATTCGGCAGGAATGTGATCTGCTGATACGATAACTTTTGAAAGCCTTTCTTTCAAGGATTCTTAGCGGCCGAAACCTTTTTTGTGAGCCACCTTCGCCTCACGAATCACACAAAAAGCAGCAGGCGTCAGGCCGCGACCACAACAATTGCCCGATGACATAATTTCGTTGTAGAATGGAAAGACCCCGTTAGTTGGGGCATATGCCAACTTTGCAAATGTCGTAGGCTGAGTTGTCATAAGGATCGATTGAAGTCTTGGAATCGGGTATCTGGCCGAACCTGTGGAAAACCCGCCATGGCAGCGCAACAAGTTTTTTCACATATCAGGCTTACCGCAACGAAAACGCCAGCCACCGCTTCCAGTCCTCTGAACTGCCGGGCGACGCGTCGCGCGATTCTCTGTTGGGGACTCTTGGCGCTTTTGACAATCGCCCCGAGCTCAAGCCATGCCGAAACGGCCCAGAAGAGTTCGTCAACACAACACTGGAGCTGGCAACCCATTGAACGATCCGAAGTGCCAACCGTCAATCAACCAGAATGGGTCCACGATCCGGTCGATGCGTTCATCCTTGCTCGCCTGGAGTCCGAAGGTTTAGTACCTGCCGAGGAAGCCGATCCGCAGACGTGGCTTCGCCGGGTAACGTTCCACCTCACCGGACTTCCTCCCAAACCGGAGGCAATCGAAAAATTCCTGCAAGACTCCTCCCCTGACAGTCGGGCGAAAGTCGTATCACAACTGTTGGAAAGTCCCGCCTTTGGTGAATGCTGGGCCCAACATTGGCTGGACTTGGTCCGCTTTGCTGAAACGAAAGGCCATGAGGGGGACTATGCAATTCCCTATGCCTGGCGCTACCGTGATTATGTCATTCGCGCTTTCAGAGCCAACGTGGCTTATGATCAGTTCGTACGGGAGCACATCGCCGGGGACCTGCTACCGGAGCCACGTATCGACCCCATCACGAAAACCAACCAATCCATTCAAGGCACTGGCTTCTGGCATCTTGGCGAGGCAACCCACAGTCCCGTCGACATTCGTGGAGAAGAGGCTGATCGCGTTGCCAACCAAATCGACGTCTTCGGAAAGACTTTTCTCGGCTTGACGATTGCGTGTGCGCGATGCCACGATCACAAATTCGACGCCATTACCACGGCAGACTACTACGCACTTTGCGGATTTCTGCAAAGCAGTGGGTACCACCTGGCCAACATTGCCGACCCCAAGGAAATTGTTCAGGCCCGCGATGAGTTGATCACTTTGAATGAAGAGATGGGCCCCTTGATTTTTGCAAGCTACGAGCGATGCCTTCAGCCACGGCTCGCTGGGTTACCCGATCAACTGCTGGCCGCCGCCAACCAGGCACGACACGATTTACAAAAAAAGGAATCGGGCAGCGAAACGACAGAGTCATCAAAACCTGCCCTTAGCCTGGCCAAGGAGTTGGTCCAGGCAAAAGATGATCCCCAACATCCATTACATACGTTTGCCATTGTAGCTTTGAATGGAGATGGCGAGACCATCGTCGAAGCAACAGCTGAGGCAATCAAACGGACGCTGTACCAAATCGAATCCCATCAACGCGATCAACAGGAAAAAAACCGCAAACGGGTCTCCAACCTGGAGGTTATCGCAACCCACAAGGAGGGAGAACTCAACCTGGTGGCGAAGCGCCATCCGTATGATCCCACAAAACATCGTATCGTTTGTTTCTCGGAAGGTTGGGATGCAGCCAACCCGGAGGATTGGTTAACTGCCGAAACCTGTTTTGGTGACGGGCCTGTAGATGTTGGTACGTGGATACTTACGACCAATCGGCGGCAGCCCCTGCGGCGAATCATCCAACACCGGAGTGCTTGTTCCAGCCACATCAGCCCTCATTTAACAGGGCTGTTCCGCACGCCAACCTTCGAGGTGGTTGGAGACACGCTTTGGTATCACTACCGTGGCACTGCCGATGTCTTCCTGGCCGTTGATTCTCACCGAACGGTGTATGGACCTTTGCACACCAACCTTAAATTAAAGCTCGAATCACCAGGCGAATATACATGGACTGCACACAAGGTCGATGAGTACCTCGGACACCGGGTGCACGTCGAATTTTCACCTGCTGACCACTTTGAACTTTGCCAGGTTCGCTTTTCCAGCGAACAGCCACCAAGCCCTCTTGAACTGCAAGGCAACTGGGAAACGGTACCAAGCAAGGAACCGCCAGCGACCCTTTACGAACTGGCAACAGTAACGGCAAACCAGTTCCGCGCAGCACTTGCCGACGTCGGCGAGGGGCAGAGAGATAGCCGTGCGGCAAGTCTGGTGAACTGGTTGCTGGCACACGATGATTTACTTCCTGCCGAGGAGCCGGACCTGCTCACTGCCTATCACGAGCAAGCCAGGCTTTATGTGGATAGGCGGCAAGAGATCGAAACACGCATTCCCAAACCGGTTTTGGCGCTTGCCATGCTCGATGGCAATGGCGAAAACGAAACCATTCATATCCGTGGCAATCACCAGGACCTTGCCGGTGAAACCACACCACGCAGATTCCTCTCGGTCCTCAATGGAGAACTACCGGCGACTCCTGGTAGTGGGCGATTGCAATTGGCCGAACATCTGGTGGATCCCCACAACCCGCTCACCGCTCGTGTCTTTGTCAATCGCGTATGGCAACACTTGTTTGGACAAGGCCTGGTGACGTCGGCCGACAATTTTGGTGAACTGGGAACGGCTCCTTCCCACCCTGAATTGCTCGATACCCTGGCGACCGAATTTGTGGAAAGTGGCTGGAATATCCAGCAACTTATTCGTCGGCTTGTGCTCTCGGCTACGTACCGCATGTCGTCGTCACCTGTCGCGACATCACGGCACCACGATCCCACCAATCGATGGTTCCACGCGGCACCGGTCCGCCGGTTAAATGCCGAAAATATTCGTGATGCAATTCTTGCCGTATCTGGCGATCTGGACGATGCACAATACGGCCCGAGTGTGCAAATCCACATTACCAATTTTATGCGGCATAACCGCAGCCCCGATTGGAGCGGTCCTGTAGACGGAAATTGTCGGCGTAGTATTTACGTGGAAGTCCGACGAAACGCTCCAAGTCATTTGCTCACCGCTTTTGACAAACCCACCCCTTTTACAACCACTGGGCGGAGGTTTCAAAGCAACTCCGCTTCCCAACCACTGATTTTGCTCAACGATCCTTTTGTTCGCCAGCAGGCCCACTCCTGGGCCGCACAGCTGGTCAACCGTTATGAGCAAGATGAAGAGGCCATGACAAACGCTTATTTGACAGCGTTGGCTCGCCCACCCGACAACACAGAGCGACAGACCATTCAACACTATTTGAACCAACGTCTGGGCAACAACCCCACGCAAGACCAGCGCATCAAAACTTGGGCTGAGATTTGTTTGACACTGTATAATGTAAAAGAGTTCGTGTTCCTTCCTTAGAATACCGGCCTCCAAGAGGGCTGACGATTTGCAACTTGCTCGACCCGTAAGGTCGCACCTATCGAGAACCTATGCACTGCGGAAGATTTCTGCCACACCCCTGTTCACGTCGCGAATTCCTGTCGCGCTCTGCCGGTGGCATCGGTGCCATCGCACTGGAGTCGCTGTGGGCCGCAAACAGCCAGGCCAAGAATCCGCAACGTGGCCTGGAACAATTTCACCATGCTCCCCGGGCCAAGAATATTATCTTCCTGTACATGGATGGTGGTGTTTCACAAATCGATAGTTTTGATCCAAAACCGCGGCTCAAGCAGGAACATGGCAAGCCTTTTCCCGCCAGGATCGAACCAACTCAGTTCAATAATATTGGAACCACCATGGCCTGCCCCTGGAAATTCTCCCAGCATGGAGAGTCTGGCACATGGGTGAGCGAACTTTTTCCGCACATTGCCACCTGTACGGACAAACTGGCAGTGGTGCGAAACATGGTAAGCCCATTCTCTGAACACAATGCGGCGAATTACTTTCTCCATACCGGGTTTGGTCAAGCAGGCTTGCCCAGCATGGGAGCCTGGATCAGCTATGGTTTGGGCAGCGCATCGGCCGACCTGCCAGCCTTTATCGTCATCAATGGCGGCTTAATTCCCAGTGGTGGCATGGACAACTTTTCGGCTGGTTTTCTCCCCGCCCTCCACCAGGGAACCATCTTCAAACCCCAGGAACTACCGATCGCAAATCTCAAGGCACCAACGCCAATACCTGCAGAGCAGCGCGCCCTCCTCGGGAACCTCGACAAGTTGGTAGCCGAGCGGTTTGAACACGATGATGGCATCGAGAGCACCATCCGTAACTATGAACTGGCATTCCGCATGCAAACCACCGTGCCGGACCTGGCTGACCTTTCCGCCGAATCGGCACAGACACATCGCCTTTACGGGCTGGACGCCGATTTCGAACCCACACAAATCTTTGGCCGAGAATGCCTGCTCGCCCGCAGGATGATTGAGCGGGGCGTTCGCTTTATCGAGCTGACCTGTCCGCGAACACCGGGAAATGATCGCTGGGACGCTCACAGCAACCTGGAAAAAAATCATCGTGAAAATGCTTTGGCGACCGACCAGCCAATTGCCGGGTTGCTCAAGGATCTCGACCAGCGTGGGCTGCTGGAAGAAACGCTCGTAGTGTGGTCCGGAGAATTTGGACGGACCCCGTTTGCTCAAGGTAGTAGCGGTCGCGACCACAATCCGTTCGGTTTTACGGTCTGGCTGGCTGGTGCCGGAATCGCCGGTGGGACCGTTTACGGACAGACCGATGAATTCGGTTACCGGGCGGTTGGGGGCGAGACCACCATTTACGATCTGCACGCCACGATGCTCCATTTACTAGGTGTCGACCACACACGTTTGACCTTCCGATTCGGGGGTCGCGACATGCGACTCACTGATGTGCACGGCCAAATTGTCGAGCCCATTCTTGCCTGAGGGCTGTCACTCGGTGCTCCGCAAAGGACCAAACTGTACAGGTCCTTTTTTCGAACGGGGGTTTCACCAGGAATCTTCGATCCAAAGGTTAAAACCGTTCGAATCGTTGGAAAAACCATCCAGCAGGTTCTTTCTGGCCAACGGTTTTTTTGACAGATTGCCCTTCCCGAAGGAAAATGGAGAGGTCAAGGCAAGGTCGCCCCGCTGCAGAAATCTACGGGCACGATTGGTAGCCCCCCCCAAGTACCTCATCTCCTCCTGCTTGTCTCCTCCTGGTTTCGTTCTAATCCAATTAACCTCCATTGAATTCGACCAAGCGGGTTCACTTACAAGTGTTTCCCCACATTGCAACGCTTGGTCTCGACACGGACTTTGGTCCTTAATACCAACGGTCTACTGCACGTGATTTTACCAATCCGTGTGCAGACCGACACCGACGCTGATACATCTACGCACGCATCCCACAAAGCGTACAAGGTCCCACACATGCGTTGGCAATCCTTTACTCTTCCCAGAAGACAAATGAACGATTTGTACTGGCTTGACCGCCTACAAACCCGCTTGAGGAGCAACCCTTGCTTGACGCTCTTGGTGGTGGGAATCTGTCTGGGGTTGGTGGTTACGTCTCCCACTTTTGGCCAACACTCCGTTTCCCGACAATGGAACCAGGCGCTGCTGGACTCCATTCGTATTGACTTCCCTGCCCCCACCGTACATTCGCGCAACTTGTACCACACGTCAGCAGCACTGTACGACACGTGGGCGACGTTTGATTCAACCGCGCAAGGCCATTTCTACACAACCAAGCACTCGGCGGTAGACATCCCGGCAGCCCGCAACGAAGCAATGAGCTACGCAGCCTACCGGGTTCTTTCCCACCGCTATAGCCTGGCAACCGATCCGGTCACATCCCAACAGATGTTCGATGACCTGATGGATAGCCTCAACTATGACAAAACAATCACCACCACGGTGGGCAATTCGCCAGCTGCCATTGGTAATCGGATCGGTCAAATGATCATCGACGCCACGGCCAACGACGGATCCAACGAAGGAGACCCGGCCGGCGCTTACAAGGACAACACCGGTTATCACTCCGTCAACCCACCCATGACGGTTGATTTTGCATCGGTAACCGACACCTTCAATACACCACTGGTAGATCCCAATCACTGGCAGCCACTCTTTATTACGTCGTTCACCGCCCAGAATGGGATTGTCCTCGGCTCAAACCTGCAGGAATATGTTGGGCCCCACTGGGGGAATGTCACCCCGTTTGCGATGGGACAAAACGGGGAACCGGGACCTTACAGTTGGTCGGGGATTGACCCGGGACCAGCTCCCCAATTGGGCTCGGCTGCGTACACCGAAAACACACTGCAGGTCCTGCGATTGAGCAACTCCCTCGACCCCAACAAGGGGCCCGGTCTCGAATCGATCAACATTTCACCCAACACGGCAGGGAATCGGCCCCTGGGAACCCACACCAATCGGGGATACTCCGTCAATCCCGTCACAGGACAACCGTATGCCAACAATTTGGTGAAGGTTGGCGATTACGGCCGCATACTGGCGGAGTTTTGGGCGGATGGCCCTGAATCGGAAACGCCCCCAGGACACTGGAACGTGATTGCCAACGAGGTCTCTGAGCACCCCCTGCTGGAAAAGCGGATTGGCGGCACCGGGCCCGTCGTTGACAACCTGGAGTGGGACACAAAGCTCTACTTCGCCCTCAATGGAGCGGTTCACGATGCGGCGATCGCCGCATGGGGGAGCAAACGCGTCTATGACTACGTACGGCCTATTACCATGATCCGCTACCAGGGGAGTTTGGGGCAATCTTCGGATGCTCAGCTGCCGTCGTACCACTCGGATGGACTGCCCCTTGAAGGAGAACTTGTCGAGTTGATTACTGCCGAATCGATCGCCGAAGGTGGTAAGCACCGCAACGCGTACGTGAAGGCCAACCGTGATCACAGGGGCGAATTTTTCCCGTTTTTCACCGAGGAGGAGCTGGTTGACAAGGTTGCCGTACTCGCCTGGAACCGCGAGCCTGACGATCCAGAAACAGAGTTGAGTGGCACCGACTGGATCCTGGCGGAGCACTGGGTCCCTTACCAGCAAAACAACTTTGTCACGCCCGCCTTTGCCTCCTATGTTTCTGGCCACAGCACCTTTAGCCGGGCCGCAGCGGAGGTCATGACCCGCTTTACCGGGAGCCAGTACTTCCCGGAAGGTTTAGGCGAAATGACGTTCACTCCTGAATTTCTTGACTTCGAAATCGGCCCCAGTAACGAGGTCACGCTGCAGTGGGCCTCGTATTACGATGCTGCCGACGAAGCTGGAATTTCGCGACTCTGGGGCGGCATTCATGTTGCGCCAGACGACTTTCGGGGACGGGTCATGGGATCGGTGTGTGGAAATTTAGCCTACGATTACGCCCTACAGCATTTTAGCGTGCCCGAACCGTCAACCTGCTTGATGATGCTGGCCGGTTTTGTGATGCTCGGCATTGGCCTGCCTCGCCGTCGCGACTGAAGTACACGCATGCCCTGGCTAACTCAAGCGGCACCGGCAAAAGATGCCAGTGAAGGATGCCAGTGAAGTATGCCAGTAAAGAATAGTTGTGGGGTACGGGCCGGATCATCCTGGGTTGCCAGGCAGAACACCCTCCGAACTGACGCACGCTGACTCCATGCAGAACTTAACGCTGGTGTTCTGCAGGCTTCATCTGGCGCTGCTTCCAGAACTCATCGCTGCGAAACTCATACTTGGTGGGTTCATACGTTCCTACCAATGCAACCTCAGTCCCTTGATCGGGGATTTGTTCTTCCATCCCCAGGCACCAGTAAACCCCGTTGACCAACACGCGTCGTGTTCCTTCCGCGAGGAGATCCACCGAAGCTCCAACGGTTGATGTTAAGGCACGGCCCGCCTGGCCATCTGGCAGCTGGTAAGTTTTGGTCCACACGATCGGCATCAAGGGATCATTCTTCTCACCTTCGACCGGAGGGCCGTCGTCAGGACACATCCCATAAAACGGATCGTTGGCGTCGAAGTCGCCTTTGCGCGTCATCACCTCTCCGGAAATAATCGGTTGACTATCTCCTGGCAGTGGCAACCGCACACCATACACATCCGTCGGACCCCAAATATCGCCGGCGCGAATCCCCCGCGTGATGGGATGCCCAGTAGCCCCCACCGCCACAATTCCACGCGTACTTTCATGCTTGTGTGCACCGTGATGGTTAATCCATTTTTCACCCAACACAAGCCGACCGAATCCACCTTCCCAGGCCTGTTGTTTCCCAGCATAGCTGTTGCCATAGTGGGCCCAAGGACTTTGTTCATCAAACTCAAAGGCATGGGTTGCTGTTCGAAGTCCGAGCACAGGCCGACCACTCTTTAAATAGTCATCGATCGCCTGCATTTGATGATCTGGCAAATCGCGCAGACGGGTAAAAACAATCGCCAAATCTGCCGTCTCAAGAAGTTCCAGCCCAGGGATATTGCTTGTGTAGTTCGGATTGATGATGCCGCTATCGGGATCGATTGCAAACAACACCGTGCAGGTGAAACCGTGATGGGTTGCCAGGATCTTGGCGAGTTGCGGCAGTGCTTCCTCGGAGCGATATTCTTCGTCCCCTGAGATTAGCACCACATGTTTGCCACTTCCTGGCCCTGAACGTCCTTCATAAACAACCCACGGGTCGTCGGAAAATGCGCTAGGGACAAACGTACTTAAAAACAAGACTGCCGCAATCCAAATCGACATCGAACAAGTTTCAAAAAACAGATTCATATAATAATTCCTCGTGGTTTCCTACCGATTCACGCCACGATTTCCGGCACCACATTGCCATGAACATCTGTCAGTCGGTAACGGCGGCCCTGGTGTTTGTAGGTCAGCTGTTCGTGGTCAATCCCCAAAAGGTGCAGGAGGGTTGCCTGGAAATCATGGATGTGAACCCCGTCCTGTGTGACGTTGTAACTGAAAGGATCGGTTTTTCCGTAGGTAATCCCCGGCTTGATCCCGCCACCAGCTGCCCAAATCGAAAAACACCGGGGGTGATGATCCCGACCAAATTTACTTGCCGCCAATTTCCCCTGGCAGTAATTCGTACGGCCAAACTCGCCACCCCAAACAACCAGGGTCTCTTCGAGCAAGCCGCGCTGGTGAAGATCGGTGATCAGGGCAGCCGAAGCCTGGTCGGTTTGCTGACATTTACCAGGCAACCTGCCAGGCACGTTAGCATGGTGATCCCAGCCTCGATGGTAGAGCTGAATAAAGCGGACATCCTGCTCTGCCAGGCGCCGGGCAAGCAGGCAGTTTGCCGCATAAGTGCCTGGCTCGCGTGAATCTTCGCCGTAGAGCTTGAAAATATGCTCTGGCTCACTTGCCATATTGGTAACGTCGGGAATCGACATTTGCATCTTGTAGGCCAGCTCATACTGGCCGATGCGCGCTTCAATTTCAGTGTCACCGGTTCGCTCAAGCTGAAGTTCGTGCAATTCCCGCAGTCGATGAAGCATCGCACGGCGACTGTTGGCATCGATGCCTGATGGGTTACTGAGATAGAGAACGGGGTCTTCGCCCGATCGAAACCGAACCCCTTGATGTTCACTCGGAAGGAACCCGCTTCCCCACAAACGAGAAATGAGCGGCTGCCCTCCTTCGTTCTTGGAAATCAGTACCACAAACGAAGGCAAATTTGCGTTCGAAGCCCCCAGGCCATAATTGAGCCATGCGCCCATACTTGGTCGGCCAGGAAATTGCGAACCAGTCTGAAAAAACGTGACCGCAGGTCCATGGTTGATGGCTTCTGTATACATCGAGGAAATCATGCAAAGCTGGTCGGCAACTGCTGCAGTATGAGGCAGCAATTCACTGAACCAGGTGCCGCTCTCTCCATGTTGGGCAAACTTGTAAGGCGAACCTACCAGCGGAAGGCTGGCCTGGTTTCCCGACATGCTGGTTAAGCGCTGGCCGCGCCGGACTTCCTCGGGAAGTTCCGTCCCATGCAGTTCGTTGAGCAATGGCTTGTGGTCAAAAAGGTCAATTTGTGAAGGAGCGCCACTTTGAAAGAGATAGATCACCCGCTTGGCCTTGGGAGCCAGGTGCAGTGCTGGTAGCGCCGGGCCGGTTTCAGCAGCGCCGAGAGGGGATTCGAGCTCCGCCAAAGCGACTGCCCCGAGCCCCAACCCAAAACGACTCAGCATCTGGCGGCGACTCATGCCATTTGCCGAATCGTATCCTGTACATTGGCGATTCATCTGTTGAAATTGCTCCAATTTGTGGGGTCACAACCAGCGACCACCTAGCGTTTCATGATACACGCGTCGTAATTTAACAACATCTCTGCGAGTACCCCCGCCGCTGCCAGTTGCGCAGTGTCTAAATCTTCACGAAAAGGGGCCTCGCCAATGGTTAAAAACGAGGTAGCCCGTTCGGGGAACTCCTGAAAATAAGCAAGTTGTTCCTGGTAGGTCTGCAACAGAATCTCGCGTTCCCGCGGTTCGGGATGTCGGCTGGTCAACAGCAGGAACATCTCGTCGACCAATCCGCTCGCATCGTCCCCAGCTTGCCCAACCATCTTCTGTCCAAGAATCCTGGCTGCTTCAACCAGTTGAGGATCATTGAGCAAGACCAGAGCCTGCAGTGGGGTCGATGTTTTTTCTCGTTTAACAACACATACATCCCGCTTGGATGCGTCAAGCGTCATCATCACCGGGGCGGGACCAGTACGTTTCCAGTACGTATACATACTGCGCCGATACAAGGCATCGCCCTGCTCCGGGTCCACCGGCTTGAATGAAACTGCCACTTCATAAGGGCGCACCGGCGGACCGCCAATACGATCTACCAATAGTCCACTTGCCGCCAAATAATTGTCTCGAATCATTTCAGCCGGCAGTCGATAACTGGGGCCACGGGCCAGCATGCGATTCTCCGGATCGGCCGCTATTTGCGTACTTGCAATACGGGAACTCTGCCGATAGGTCGACGACAGCACAATTTGCTTCAGCAAATGTTTTACATCCCAGCCACTATTGATAAAATCCTTGGCCAACCAATCCAACAACTTTGGATGGCTGGGTAGTTCACCCTGGCTACCAAAGTCTTCGGTTGTCCGGACAAGTCCCGCACCGAAGAACAATTGCCAGAACTGGTTCACGGCCACGCGAGCGGTCAAGGGGTTTTGGGGATCGGTAAGCCAGCGGGCAAGCCCCAAGCGGTTGCGCGGCTGGCCCGTTGGAAATGGATTGAGCACCGAGGGAGTGCCGGGATCAACCCGATCGGTGGGCGCATCGTACATTCCGCGATTCAAGATGTAGGTTGGGCGCCGCTTGTCCAGTTCCCGCATCACCATGATTTCTTCGGTCGAATTTTCAACCTCATTCTTTTGTTGACGGTTGGTTTTCAATGTATCCAACGCCTGACGATACTCGGGATCAACCGTCGAGAGATAGTACTGAAACAGCGACTGGCGCTCGGGTACGGAAAGCTGCTCGTCCGAACGCCCAAGCAGAAGGTGAAGACTTTGGCCATCGAACAGTTGGGCAATCTCCAACGGAGTGAGTTGACGGGTAAACACCTGCAGTTCGTCGACCAACCCGCCTGCAAAACCTCGGTCACGGCTGCGATATCCCAGCACCAGGTGATCGTCTCCCCCTCCCTGGATGGCCCTGGTGAGATTGTCGCGAACGACTTTCACTGGCTGTCGAACACCATCCACAAAAATGGCAAGCCCCCCTGCTGAACTCGACCCATCGTAAGTGATGGCAACATGCTTCCACTCTTCGACCGGAAGTGGCGTGCGCGTCTTGACCCGGATTGCGTTGCCTGGCCAAAAATGAATCAGCGAGGCACTTAAACATCCTTCTTCCAACAACAACTGGTAACCGCGACTCCCCCCATCGGTCCAGGACTTGCCACGGCGCCACACAACAGCCCTTTCCTTCCAGTCCGGTGTTTGGATCCAGAGTGCCACCGTGAAAGGATCTTGACGTGTAAAATTGCCAACTTCGGTCACCACACCGTCATCGCCCGTCAAGCGGACGGCATGTCCCCGCTTTCCTGCAACAAGCTGGTTGGCTACCGGGGTTGTCGCCGGAGTCTCCGGGGCATCCAGATTTTTGAGCTTCCCTTCTTCTATTTCGTCAAACGGAAAGCACCCAACCCGGCCAGGAATCAACATTTCGGTCGGCCGCTCCACCAGCCAAGCATCGAACGTGGTTGGTGCTTGGCTTCTAATAGAGTCCAACTGTGCCGAAGATACTTGGATGCGCTGATCTAAATCAGCGATTTTTGCCTTGGTTGCTTCGTCAGCCAGCACAAGCGTCGGTGTCGGTGTTGAAGTGGTACGATACGAATAGAGCCCCGCCTCATCAATATTGTTGAAGAAAGCAAAAAGGCGGTAATATTCCCGCTGTGTAATAGGATCGTACTTGTGGTCATGGCAACGGGAACATTCGAGCGTTAACCCGAGTAAACCGGTTGCCAAGGTGTGGAGCCGGTCGGCCACATACTCCACGCGAAACTCTTCGGGTACGCTGCCACCCTCCGTCTTTTGAGGGTGCAAACGGTTAAATGTCGTGGCCAGAATCTGATCGTCCGAACTGTCTGCAAGTAGATCGCCCGCTACCTGCCAGGTAAGGAACTGGTCGTAGGGCAAATCTTGATTGAAAGCCCCCACAACCCAATCACGCCATGGCCACACACGTCGATCGCGATCGACCTGGTAACCGAAGGTGTCTGAGTAACGGGCCAAATCAAGCCAATGGGTCGCCATTCTTTCCCCAAACGATGGGCTCTCTAGCAGCCGTTCAACAGCCCGCTCGTAGGCACCACCTGGCGAATCGCCCAAATACTGCTTGATCTGGTCCAACGTTGGGGGAAGCCCTGTTAAATCAAAGGTGACCCGTCGCAACAAAGTCTCCCTGGTAGCCGGCCGAGTCGGTTCTATCGATTCAGACTGAAGTTTGGCCAATACGAAATGGTCGACGGGAGTCGTCACCCAGGTGGATTCTCCCACGTCTGGAAGCGAAGTTTCTACAAGCGGGTTGAATGACCAATGTTCTTTCCAGGTGGCACCTTGCTCAATCCACCGCCGAACCAGCGCGATCTCGTAATCCGACAGTGGGGGTAGCTTTGAATCGACCGGTGGCATTTGCAACGCCTCGTCGGCGGAGGAAATCCGCCGGTAAAGCTTGCTCTGGTCAGGGTTGCCCGGAGCAATGATGGCCACTTCGGTGGCGGTCTCTTCCAGGCCGGCATTGTGACGATCGAGTCTTAGATCGGCCTGACGTGCATTGGCATCTGGACCGTGGCACTTGTAACACCGGTCCGAGAGAATGGGCTTGATGTGAAAGTTGTAGTCAACTTCAACCGGCAACGTGCCATTGGCCGCAAACGCCAAACTGCACTGCAGCAAACTGAACGACACGACAGCTCTTTTTATTTCAGTCTGTAGGAACGACATTGCCGGAGTTAAAAAAAGAGAGCGTAACCTGAGGGCGAATCGTAGACCTTCAAGGCCAATTGGATAGCAAATTATATTCCTTCAAAACAGGCATTATACCAGAATCGAATACAAGCTGGATACTTATTGCGCTGGGACCCTTTTTTCGAAAAACTGTCTGTTCCTAAGCGATTCTCCTTCATCTGATACCTCACCGGAGAGGGTCGATTTTTGGTTGTGGGCGACCACTCTTTGTTCACCTTCCTTGGTTCACCTTCCTTTGTTCACCTTTTCCAACCAGTCTCCTGCGACTTTGGGCAAATCCTATAGCCCCATGCTGCCCGGTTGGCGAACCAGTTGCGACAAAAACCAAAAGTTGGGGAGTCAACGTCGGCTAGAATCAACACGCAATGCGTTCGAATCGCTCTACGGCCCGATGGCTACCAAAAACTCTTGCCGATTTTCATCCGTCCCTTCGGCAAAGCGATAGTAGAGCCGCCCGTCGGCCGGGGTTGGGGTTGCAAACACTTCGGTACCTAGTTGGTTTTCGGCCAGCAGATTGAACCTATCAGGCGTGGCCTCAATCACAAACGTTGTGCCTGCTTCGTTACTCACATAAATACGGCCGTCGACCAGCAGCGGCGACGAACTGTATTTCCCACCCAAACGATGCTTCCACATCTCCTCTCCATCGCTTGCCCGCCAGCAATAAGCCACCCCACTATCAGCCACCGCATAGAGATAGCCCTCGTCAAGTAAAAGGGATTGCTCGTAACAGCATACCTGGTTCTCCCATACCACCTGGTGGTCGCCGTCCATCTGGATAGCCACCGTAAATTTGTCCGGATAACCACCACTGGCAAAAGCGAGCCGAAGCTTCCGATCCCACACCATGGTGCCACAGGTGGCCTGCGTGCTCCCTTCAATCGACCACACCTCGACACCATCCTGGAAATCATAGGCGGCAATCTTTTTGTTGCCACTGACCAACAGTTGCGGCTTCTGACGATCTCCCAATGGAATCGGGGTCGAAAAAGAAAGCCCCTGGGGACGTGTCGCCTTCCAACGACGCTCTCCGGTTGCCGTGTCGATTGCATAAATGCCGCTTTCAGGGCCATCGTATTCGGCAGCTACGATCAACAGATTGCCACAGAGTACCGGTGAAGGAGCATATCCAAATTCATACTTTTTGGGCTGAAACGCTGTCACCCGCTGTTGCCAAAGCTTCTGGCCATCGAGGTCGAGCGCCGTTGCCCAAATTGCGCCGTCATTATGGAAAACCACATAAACACGCTCACCATCACAAGAGGCAGTCGGAGTCGCGTGCGTGTTTTTCAAGTGGATTTTTTCCGGAAGTCCACCGCGGAGAACAATCGTTCTCCCAAGTTCCTCACCCGTGTTGCAATCATAAATCAAGAGTGACTGGGTCTCGTCCGAGGTGTCAGCGGTCGTAAGATAAATCCGATTGCCAACCACGGTCGGAGAGGAGTGGCCTCTTCCAGGAACCGGGGTTACCCACGCGAATCCTTCCTTGCCTTTCCACTCGAGCGGTGCGGTTGCCCCCAAAGCGGCATGGTTATTCTGACCAACTCCACGCCACTGGGGCCAGTCGGCAGCCCAAATCAAACTGCTCCCCAGAACAGAAACGAGCAATCCTAAGGTCATCACAGTCCGGCAGATGTAACATTTCATGAAAATACAGGCCCTACGAGGATTTCAATGAGCTTCTACCTGGAGTTCTAACCTGTTGCACGTTTTTCGACCAGTATTGGAACCCTTTAAACGCCCGAGCATCTGAAATGGGCGAAAATGGCCATTCTCCAAAAGCCGTCCACAACTTAGAACAATCGCGTTGTCTTCTCCCAAAGGGGAGAGACACCACCACCCATCGAATCCCGTTTTTTCCGGCCAAAAATTGACTCCTTTGTCCCTGTACATTTCTGCAAAAAACTTAAACCGGCCAGGGAAAAACTCTCGGCTCCCCAATCGAACAGGTACCACACTATAATGCTATAATGAAGAAGACTTGTGACTTACCGTATTTCGCGTGAGAATGGCGGCACGGACCTCTAATTCAGCAGCTTTGTGTTCTTTTAACGAACTCTACGCATATGGTCATATCACGCCCTCTTTTCGCCCCCATGGTTTTGATAGGGGGCCTGCTTTGCTCAGGTTCGGTCTCCCCTTTGGCGCAGGGCGACGACATCCATTTCTCTCGCGACATCAAGCCAATTTTTCAAGCTCGGTGTTACGGTTGTCATCAACCTGCCAAGGCCGGCGGTGGTTACATAATGAGCCGCGCCGACATGCTGCATCAGGGCGGAGAAAGCGAACAAGCTGCCATCGTACCGGGGGAACCCGACGCGAGTTATCTTGTCGAGCAAATCACCGCCGAAGATGGTGTGGCCGCAATGCCCCAGGATGGTGAACCGCTCAGCCCAAAAGAGGTAGAGCTCATCCGGCGGTGGATTTCCGCAGGTGCTGTTGATGATACGACCGGCAGTGCATCGCGCCGCTATGATATAGACCACCCGCCCCTCTACACACGACCGCCAGTGATCACATCGCTTGATTACTCGCCCGACGGCACGCTACTTGCGATAGCCGGTTTTCACGAGGTCCTGCTGGCCCGTGTGACTGATGCCGATCCCCAGAGTGGTGTCCAGGAAACCACACAACTCGCCGGTCGATTAATTGGCATGTCCGAACGGATCGAGTCCGTACGATTTTCTCCCGACGGCCAGAAACTGGCTGTCACCGGAGGACTCCCCGCACAAATGGGAGAGGTACAAATCTGGGATGTGGCAACGCGGGAACTGGTCCTTTCGCTGCCGGTTAGCTTCGATACCGTCTACGGCGCCTCGTGGTCTCCTGACAGCAAGCTGCTCGCCTTTGGCTGTGCCGATAACACGGTTCGCGCCATCAACAGCGAGACCGGTGAAGAAATTCTCTACCAGAGTTCCCATAGTGATTGGGCTCTCGACACCACCTTTTCGGTCGATGGTTCCCACCTGGCCTCAGTCAGCCGTGACGCAACCGCCAAATTAATCGAAGTTCCCACACAACGATTTGTGGACAACATTACCTCGATCACGCCTGGTGCACTGCGAGGCGGTATCAACGCGGTTGTCCGCCATCCGCTGCGGGACGAAATTCTCTTTGGTGGTGCCGACGGAATGCCAAAGATTTATCGAATGCATCGCCAAACGGAACGTGTGATCGGCGACGATGCAAACCTGCTTTGGAAATTACCGCCGTTGCCAGGCCGGATTTTTAGTGTCGATTTCGGTCAGGATGGCCATCTCGTTGCTGCCGCCAGCAGTCTCGATGGCCATGGGCATGTTCACCTTTACAAGTTGGAACCCGACGTATCCATTGCGAAAGAAAACGAAGCACGCATTGACAATGTCAAACAAAACTGGTCCCTGACATCCAGCCAGGGAGACTCCTGGCGTTTTCTGCACGGCTGGACTGCGAATGCCAAGCCACTCACCATACTCGAAGATGCCGATAGTGACTTTCCCCGCTGGACGGTCGAGGGAGGCCAACCATGGATCGGCAAAAATATCTCCAATGAGGTGGTCGCCATCGATGGGTTTGAGGTGCCAGCTGGTGGACTGGTGATGGTTCCCAGCGATGGAGCACGTGGCGCAGAGCCAGGTCCCGGCAGCGCGCCATTGCTTGTCTGGCGGTGTCCAAAAAGTGGTGTTTACCACATCACTGGCCACTTAAAACTCCTGGGTAGCCAAGGGGATCTGGGCACCCAAGGGGATGGTGTTGATTGGCTGCTGTATAAGGTGGCAAACGGTCGGTATTTTAAAGATCTCTCGGGATGGAATCTGCTCACGGAGGGAAAAATCCATCAACAGGGTGACGAACAGACAATTGAACTCACCGACCAGGAACTTGCCTCGGGTGAACAAATTGCACTGGTCATCAACGGGCGAACGAATCCAAGGGGAGATCTGGTCCTGGTAGACCTGCAACTGGAAAACAAGTCGGACCCCAAAACGGAAATTGAGATAATCCTGTTCAAACCTGACCAATGCCGCAATGACGACCCACCAGATCGCTGCCGAAGTGACGAAGAACGCAAACGGCTCGAAGAATATTTTGCCAATGGCGTAAAGACGGTGGCAGAACTCTCCTCCGAGAGCGGCGGTTTTTATGCCGTCTCGATTCGCCCGGGCGGAGAACGTGTTGCGGTGGCAGGCGCTGATGGTCAAATTCGATTAATTGACAGCCAAACTGGTAGTCTCGCCCATGAATTTTCCGCGATTGATTTGCTGGACGATACGGCAGCAGAGCCACAACCGAAATCCGCAGACGAAACCGCAACGGTCGCATCGGTGGATCAGCAGGAAAACGACCAACCCTTGTCCGCAGAACGACTGCCCCAAGGGGCTGAACTCGTTGAACTTGTAATACAACCTTCCCTTATTGAACTCAACCGTAGTACCGCCTACGTCCAGGCTATTGTTTCCGCAAAACTAGCCTCGGGCGATCAGGTTGACGTGACCCGCATTGCAAAGCTGGAAACGGCATCTCCTGAAATAACCATCTCCAGCACGGGCCTGGTTTCGGCCACGGGAGATGTCTCCACCACACTCACAGTAAGCCTGGACAATCAGTCCGTAACCATTCCGGTCACGGCGACTGGAATCGATTCCCCGTTACTACCCGACTACGTGCAGGATGTTTCTCCAATTCTGGCCCGTGCCGGCTGCAATGCAGGCACGTGTCATGGCGCGCAGGACGGCAAAAACGGGTTCAAGCTTTCACTGCGAGGTTATGATCCTTTGTTCGATGTGCGCGCGCTGTCGGACGACTTGGCGTCCCGCCGCACAAACCTTGCAGCAGCCGAACAAAGCTTGATGCTCATGAAACCGACCGCCCAACTTCCCCACAAAGGTGGCCAGGTCCTCACAACCGGCAGTGACTATTATCGCACCTTGCTGGCCTGGATTAAATCGGGGGCCTCTCTTGACGTCGATTCACCTCGTGTGCAGAAAATTGAGATTCAACCGGTCAACCCGGTCGTGCAAACGATTGGTACGCGGCAACAACTCCGCGTCGTTGCCCAGTTTGCCAATGGTCAAAAGCGTGATGTCACACAGGAAGCTTTTGTGGAGAGTGGCGATACTGAAATTGCCAAACCTGTTGTTGACCACAATGGCCTGATCGAAGTTCTGCGGCGCGGCGAAGCGCCAGTTCTGGTGCGCTACGAAGGTGCGTATGCCGCTACGACGATGACCGTGATGGGAGACCGAACCGGGTTCGTGTGGCAACAACCACCTGCCAACAATCACATCGACACCCTGGTGCACGCCAAGCTCAAGCGAACCAAAACAGCTCCTGCACCAATCTGTAATGACTATACGTTCTTGCGGCGCATCTACCTGGACCTTACCGGATTGCCGCCTACGATTGAGCAAATCGAAACCTTTATCTCCGACTCACACGACTCTCATTGGAAACGCGACGAATTGATCGATCAACTTGTCGGAGGACCAGAGTACCTGGAACATTGGACCAACAAGTGGGCTGACCTGCTGCAGGTCAACAGCAAGTTCCTTGGCCGGGAGGGAGCAGAATCTTTTCGCAACTGGATTCGTACTGCAGTCCAGGAAAACAGGCCTTACGACCAGTTTGCCCGCGAACTGATCACCGCAAACGGTTCCACCAAAGACAATCCGGCCGGATCCTATTACAAGATCTTGCGCGAACCCGAAGCGACGATGGAAAATACCACCCACCTGTTTCTGGCGACCCGTTTCAACTGTAACAAATGTCACGACCATCCGTTCGAAAGATGGACCCAGGATCAGTACTACCAACTTTCGGCATTTTTTGCGCGGGTTGGCCTGAAGAAGGATCCCGCCAGCGAAGACAAAGAGATTAAAGGAACTGCAGTCGAGTCTGCCAAGCCTCTCTACGAGGTGGTATTCACCAAACCCGAAGGTGAGATCAAGCACCTCCGCACAGGAGAAATAGCCTCACCCGAGTTTCCATTTGAATGTGAACACAAATCCGCGGACAATGCCACCCGTCGCGAACTTCTAGCCGCTTGGATTACCTCTCCCGAAAATCACTATTTCGCCCGCAGCTACGCCAACCGAATCTGGGCCTATTTAACGGGCCGAGGGCTGATTGAACCCATCGATGACATCCGGGCTGGAAACCCACCCTCGAATCCCGAGCTACTCGACTGGCTTACCGAACAATTCATTGCAAGCGGCTTCGACACCCAGAACCTGGTGCGCCTCATCTGCCACTCCCGCACCTATCAACTTTCCCTGTCCCAAAATCGATTCAACGAAGATGACGTGATCAATTATTCGCATGCCCGACCGCGGCGTCTTCCAGCAGAAGTCCTTTACGACGCCATCTACCATACGACCGGGGCCCCTTCGAGTTTTCCCGGGCTTCCCGCTGGAACCCGCGCCGCTTCGTTGCCGGACGTGGGAATTCAACTTCCCGACGGGTTTCTCAACAATTTAGGTCGGCCCCCGCGCCAAAGCGCTTGCGAGTGCGAACGGACCAACGAGCTCCAAATGGGACCGGTCATGGCGATGATCAATGGAGCAACCGTCGGCGATGCCGTCAACCACACAGAAGGCGCCATCGCAAAAATGGTTGCCCAACAACCAGACAATGAGCAGCTCATTGAAGAACTTTTTCTGAGAATTCTTAACCGCCCTGTGCAGCAGCAAGAAAGAGACAGCGTCCAGGAAGTGTTTCGTCAAATTAACCGCGACCATGAAACACTACTCGATCAACTACAAATCAAGGAACAAGAGTGGCAGGTTCAGCTTGGCAAGTATACCGAGCAGCGATCCAAGGAGATTGCTGTGCTGCAAGACAAACTTGCAAAGCATACACTTGAGATCGCACCTGAACGCAAAAGGCTGGAAGCCGAGCGCCAGCAACGGATCATTGACACTAAGGCCGCTTTGGAATCCATCATCACAACACTCGCAGAACGCCAGAACGAATGGGAAAAGGCAATCACCGTCTGGAGTCCTTTAAATCCGATCGAAGTCACCGCGACTTATAAAACCGAGTTCAAGGTCAACCCTGACCGCAGCGTCGTGGTTGAAGGACCCGAAGGCCCACCGGCAACCTACCATTTCATCGCACCGACTCACTTGAATAACATTACCGGAATTCGCCTGGAACCCCTGGCCGATGAGCGTTTTCCTGGCAGCGGACCGGGCCGGGCTGCCAACGGAAATTTTGTGCTCAGCGAACTTCAATTAGAAACAGCCTCTCAGTTGTCCACACCACAACCACTCATCGACGCCTGGGATTTTCCAGAGTCGACTGATGGATGGATCGCCGAAAACGAAACTGTTGTGACTGTTGACCAGGGCCGCTTGTTGGTTGAACACGAAAAAGAAAATCACCAGTTGTCGATCAAAACCGCAGCACCTCCAGGTCCCTTGGCCCTTGAATTGACCGCAAAACTCGCGTCCGAAACGAAAGTCCAAGTATGGTGGCAAACTGTCGACGAAGCCAATTTTGTAGCAGGGCGATGGATAGACCGCAAAGTGACTCCGGGAGATCAACCCTGGCGAACTTACCGGATTTATTTTGAACCAAAATCGCCCCTTCTCCGGTTACGACTCGGCCTGATAGGAGGCGGTCAAAAAATTGAAATTGACGCAATTCGGCTCGTTCAATCAGCGGCCCCTGAATTCACACTCCATAAATTTCAAAAAGCAGAGTCCGATGTCCATCAAAAGGACTATCCCATCGAAGAGGCCATTGATGGCGTCACCGATGACCGTACCAACGGATGGGGAATTGCCCCACACACGGGCGAGGACCATGTGGCCATTTTCGAAACAACCAAAGATTATGCTGCCGAGGGAAAAGGACTCCTCCGTCTGCAGCTCATTCAAAACTACTACAAAGGCCAGTTCAAACTGGGCCGCTTCCGGGTTGGGGTCACCCGTTCGCCTCGTCCAATTTCATTCGGTGTACCCGAACATATTCTCAACCTGGTTCAGCTGACCCCCAACGAGCGGTCTTCAGAACAGCAGGAAGTTTTACGAACCTACTACCTTAACCAACAGCAAGAATACCTCGATCACCAAACAAAAGTGACCGACGCAGAAACACCCGTTCTGCCCAATGCTGAGACGGTCCGGCTGAAAAAGCGGATTGCCGACCTGGAAAAATCACCACCGGTTGACCCAACCCTGGCAGAGCTCCGCCGAGCTGCCAAGTTGAGTACCGAGCAATTGTCTCGCCAGAGGCTCACGGGAGCTCAGGATATTGCCTGGGCCCTGATTAACAGTCCTGAATTCCTGTACAATCACTGACCACGGCCTGAATTTTTGAGAAGCTGGCCACGCCCTTTGCTGTTTTCGGATTTGGCCTGAACTATCCTGTACGACTAGCGAGCATTTTTATGTTTTGCATTACCGGATCAAAAGCTAAAGATCTGTGCGACCCGCACTTGCGTCCCACCCGGCGCGACGTAATGCGGATTGGCGGGGCTGGCATGTTCGGCTTGTCACTGGCGCCAATGCTCCAACTGCAAGCCGCCGCTAACACGATTGGCCACCAGGGCGGACCAGGCTGGGGAAAGGCCAAAAGCATCATCCTGCTTTATCTACAGGGAGGGCCAAGTCACCTCGATCTTTGGGATCCCAAAGAAAACGTACCCGACAACGTGCGGAGTGCTTACAAAACAATTTCCACCAAAATCCCAGGAGTCCAGTTCACCGAAATTCTGCCGCGACTGTCGCAACTGAACGATCGATTCACGATGATCCGGTCAATGAGTTACTCGCCCAATGGTCTTTTCAACCATACTGCCGCCATCTACCAGATGATGACCGGCTACACAACCGACAAGGTGAGCCCCTCGGGCCAGTTGGAACCTCCCAGCCCAAAAGACTTTCCCAATTTTGGTTCCAATATTGTCCACCTGCGCCCTCTTGATGAACCCATGTTGCCCTTCGTGATGTTGCCACGTCCGCTGCAGGAAAGCAACGTGGTCGGAAAAGGGGGAACGGCCGGATTCCTGGGAAAAGCGTTTGACCCATACACGCTCTATCCTGATGGCGATGACATGGATATGGAAAAGATGGACCGTATTCAGATCGATGATCTTACCATGCGCCAGGATATGTTCTCTGTCCGCCTCCAACGGCGTGCCCAACTTCGCGAGTTGGTGAGCAAGAGCGCCGCTGAACTCGAAAAATCGCTGGCTGGCGAAAACCTCGACCAATACTACAACCAGGCGCTTCAGTTGATCCTCTCAGGTCGAGCCCGGGAGGCATTTGATCTCCAGCAAGAACCAGGCGCTCTCCGCGACAAATATGGCCGCACCACGTTTGGTCAAAGTTGCCTGCTGGCCCGTCGTCTTGTGGAAGCCGGAACCCGCGTAGTTGAGGTCGTCTGGCCAAAGGTCGCCAACTCAGACAACCATTCCTGGGATCACCATCAGGATTTGACCAAGCGCATGAAAAACCAGTCGGGGCCCATGCTCGACGCGGGCCTCTCCACCTTGATTGAAGACATGGACTCCCGAGGTTTGCTGGAGGAAACGCTGGTTGTTGCTGTGGGTGAATTCGGACGCAGCCCGCAAAAAGGGGTAAGCACCAGTGGAAATTCTAATAGCGCCGATGGCCGTGACCACTGGCCCTACTGCTACACGGGGATTGTCGCCGGGGCTGGAACCAAACAGGGTTACGTACACGGCAAGAGCGATGCAACCGGCTCGGCACCGGTCGATGATGCGGTCCATCCCTCGGAATTGCTTGCTTCGATTTACCATGGCTTTGGAATTGATCCGGAAACCATGGTGATGAATCACCTCAACCAACCTCGGGAACTCGTCAAGGCAAAAGCGATCACCGCCCTTTTCTCATAAGCACGAGATCGGGTGTTGCAGCTGGCTGCGCCCGGCAATGCCCACCCCTTCCTCGGTGAGGCGCGCTCAGCCTCTTTGTCCAAACTGGCAACTTGTTTTTCTAACATGGACACTTGCGCCAGCTGGCCACCGCAGCGGACCACCAGCATTGCAGTTCGCCAGGGACTCCGCAGAGCCGCACCCGCTCGATCGCCATTTTCGGTAAAACACGGACCCGTAACCCTCTAAACGATCCCACTGACCACTTGCCACACGCCCTCCGGAAGTCTAAAACCTCTTCATCCATGAAACCTCATCCCGCGCGGCGGGAAAAAGAAATCACCCACATCCAGAAAGCCATGCCATGACTATCGACCAAAAAGCCCAGGAACTGGGCGTTTCTTTTGAACCCATTGAACCTGGTTACTTGAACCTGTGTGTTCGGAGTGGCAACCTTTTGATCACCTCCGGTCACACCAGCGACCTGACAGGCGTGTTGGGAAAAAATGTCACCGTCGAGCAAGGCTATGAAGCTGCGGCCGACTGTGCCAGAAAAATCCTCCGCTCTGTTTACAACACGCACGGAACGCTGGAGGGCCTGCGGGTCTTGAAACTGCTCGGTTGTGTCTATTCGGCGCCCGACTTTACCGACCAACACCTGATCATCAATGGCGCATCGGACCTGCTGCACCAACTCTATGGCAAAGATGGGGCAGGCTATCATGCACGCAGCGCACTGGGCTTTGCCGCACTACCCACCGGAGCGGCTGTGGAGATTGAGGCCATCTTTGAAATCAGCACCTGAGACCAGGACCACCTTTTGACATTTGAAATCAACAGCAGCACCGCAGGATCATGACACCCTGTTTGAGATCTCGGGGGTACCGCTGGCCAGCCTTTTGCACACCCGCTTTGATCTCAGGTAACAGGGCCCGGTAAGGCCCCGTGATTCTCCCAAAATCTATTGGCTTACAAGCCGGCTACAAACGAACGTCATCGCAATGGCGCTAACCGGCTACTTTTCTGGCTGCGCCGAAGTCGCGGCCTGCTGATCCGCCCGCCGTCGGGCGGCAATGCGCCGTACAATTTCATCGGCCATGACTCCCAACAAAATCACGATACCGATGACGGCGTATTCCAACGTGGTCTGAATTCCCAGCACACCAATGGAGTTGTAGAGGAGTTGCATGATCGCCGCACCAATAATCACTCCGAAGATTGATCCTTCACCGCCTCTCAGGCTACATCCACCCAGTACGGCCGCCGCAATTGCATAAAGTTCGTAGAAACTTCCAAACCCGGCCGGTTGAATCGAATTTACATCCAGTGCAAAAAGTACTCCCCCTAAACCTGCAACCAAGGAACAAATCATGTAAGTACTGATAATCACCCCTGAGGTGTTAATTCCACTGTAGCGGGCAGCCTGTTCATTATTTCCCAGCGCCAACAGGTAGCGGCCAAAGATGGTTCGATTCAGTAGTATCGCGGCCAGGACGCCAAGCACAATCAAAATGACCAGCGGTACAGGTAGATGAAAGTTGCCCAGACCGGTGGGAATTTTTCCAATCGCAAGCCACCTCAGTGATGCATAATCGCTACCAAATCCAAGCGTGGTGTCACCGGTCATCCAGCGGGCAATTCCGCGGTAAACAAGCAAGCCACACAGCGTGACCACAAAAGGCTGCAATTTCAGTTGGGTGATCAATAACCCATGCAGCACTCCAATACAGGATGCAATCAGAAGCACCAGCAACAATCCTGTCCATACAGGAACCCCCCACTCGACAATCATCATCGGGTAAAGGCAACCGATCAATCCGATGACCGAACCAATGGAAAGATCAATGCCCCCACTGATGATCACAAACGATACGCCAATCCCAATGATGCCGTACAGTGAAGCACGCAGGATAAGGTTCTCAAGGTTGTAGGCACTCAAAAAGTTACCACTGCACATCGCCGTCGCAATGAACACCATGCCAAATAGGACTAAAATACCCAGGTTTTTTTTCATGACTTATCTACTGCCAGTCAGGTTTCTTGTTCCAGGCCTGCCTTACTGAGCTGACGCAACCCGGTAGCCAATTGCATGACCCGCTCCTCAGATAATTGGTCACGCGAAAGTTCTCCCATGATCGCTCCCTCATGCATGACGAGGGTACGGTCAGACATCCGCAAAATCTCTTCCATTTCGCTGCTCACAAACAAAATAGCGACTCCTTTGCCGGCGAGCTCTTCCATCAGTTGATAAATTTCCTGCTTGGCTCCAACGTCAACACCACGCGTTGGCTCATCCAACAACAACACGCGTGGTTCCAATGAAAGCCACTTCCCCAGCACAACCTTTTGCTGATTGCCTCCGGAGAGGTACTGAACCGGTTGCTGATCACTCGGCGTTTTGATGCGGAGCCGATCTATCATGCGCGCCGTCTCACGTCGCTCAAATGCATCGTTAAGCAGTACCCCTGCACACCGCTGCTGATAAACGCTAGCAAGACTAATGTTGGTTTTTACCGCCATTTGTAAAATCAGCCCCTGCGATTTTCGATCTTCGGGCACCAGTGCAATTCCCGCACTCATCGCATCGAACGGGCTGCGAGGCTTAATCTTTTTCCCAGCCACGCAGATGGTCCCCGCAACTGCAGGAACGACACCAAAGAGAACCTGAAGCAACTCCGTTCGTCCAGCGCCCACAAGTCCTGCAACTCCCACAATCTCGCCCGCCCTTACTGCAAAACTGAGGCGGTGCTGCGGACGACCTGGAACCACAACGCCCTCCACACCGATTGCCTCCGCCCCCGGCGTGCGGGGCTGACGCACATGAAGTCGTGAAATGTCGCGGCCCACCATCAGACGGACCATACGATCGTGATCAATTTCATCCCGCGGAAGTTCGCCAGCCAATTCGCCATCGCGCAACACGGTGACTCGATCTGCCAGTTCACGCACTTCTCCCAATCGATGGGAAATATAAATGATACTGACCCCGTCATCCCGAAGTTGCCGCACCACATCAAAAAGCGTTTCTGTTTCCTGCTGGGAGAGGCTGGAAGTCGGTTCATCCATGATCAGAACACGAGCCCCCACCGAGAGAGCACGGGCAATTTCTACCAGTTGCTGACGGCCAATGGACAGCTGACCGGCAACCACGCGAGGATCGACCGACAAGCCGACTTTCCCCAGGACCAGGCGAGCATCTTGGTGAATCTGATTACTGTCAATCATCCCCCAGCGCCGCGGTTCACGACCAAGATAAATGTTTGCGCCAACCGAAAGATTGGCCGCCAAGTTAAGTTCTTGATGAATCAGGGCAATCCCACGGTGAAGTGCCGTGTGAACCGAATCAATCGCCGTCGGCTCCCCATCCATGAAAATTTCACCCTCGTCCGGCTGCTGAATCCCAGCCAGGATTTTCATCAGGGTACTCTTGCCAGCCCCATTCTCACCGATAACCGCCAGCACCTCACCTCGAGCAAGGGTGAGCCCTACTTGGCGCAAAGCGGTCACGCCCGGAAAACGCTTGGTGACCTGGCGCGCTTCAAGCAGCGGCGTCAATCGATTGATAACCACAGGCCGGTCACCCTCACTTGTCGGAGGAGTCTGTTTTGGCAGGTTCTTCGGAAGTCAACTGCTTCAATTCTGCCCAGAACTCGTCGACATTCTCCTCGGTGATGCGACGTGCCTCAATGTTAAGAAATGCATTCTCTGGCAACACGCTTTTATCGTCGCGTGCCAAACCGGCAAGAATTCGTACCGACTCGTACCCGTAACGGTAAGGGTTTTGGACAATCGTTCCAAAAATTCCGCCACCTGTGATGCCCTCTAACGTCGCTTCATCTTCGTCAAAGCCGACAATCTTGATTTGATTGAGTTTTCGTGCTTCCCGCACTGCCTCGAGTATGAGCGGTGGGTTGTAAGCAAACAAGCCAACCATACAGTCGACGTCTGGAAATCGCGTAATGATCTCCTGGGCCTGGGCCTTGGCCTTGGGGAAATCGAAGTCGTCGACCCGCGTGTCAAGGACCGTGTATTTTGCGCCCTTCAACTCACCTACGGCAGGACTGTCATACCGTGTTGGATCTTCCGTGCGGTCCAATAATTCGTCAATCACGCCTTGCCGTCGCAAGCGGCCATTTTCCTGGGCAAGCCGCCCGATGAAGATGACCACACTGCCCCCCTCCGGGATTGCATCCTTGACCAGTTTGCCACACATGCGACCTGCTACGTAATTATCCATCCCCACGTAGCACAGCCGTTTGCTCTCGGGCGCATCAGAATCTTGGGTTATCAAAATTGCGTGTTGGGCAATCTCATCGAGCAAGTCGCCCTGGTTGTCAGGGTCGATAGGACTGATCGCAATACCGTCGACCCCCGTGGCAATCAAATCTTGAACCATTCGTTTTTGATCGCTTACGCCACTGGGTGGCATCCGTACTTCAACCTGCGCGTCGTGATCACCAGCCGCGTCACGGGCTCCCCTGTCGGCAATCACCCAAAATGAAGCGATACCATTGGTAACGTAACCGATAGTAGGACGATCATCCTCCGACCGCTGGCAACCGGAAAACAAGGTCGCACCCATCAAAAACAGAAATAGAAAAAAGAGTTGTCGAACCATACCATACTCAACTGGAAAGTGAAAAAATTAAATTGGGTTCCATCAACGACAGGATTCTACCACCAAACAACGACAGAATTCTACCACCAAATTCTTTCTCGTGGCCATCGCTGTGCAAACAACTCAACCTGCACCAGTTACCCTTGTCACCGATTTACCAGTCCCGTTACAAGTGGGCGCCTAGTGCCAATAACAACCCTGGGGAAATAGTTTCGGTCAGTCATGAATCTGAAACCCGTATCCGCAAGGAACAAATACAGGCAGAAGGCACACTTCTTTTACTGGCTGGTTTGCATGCATTTTTGGCTCTTGGTAGATTAAGGTTTGGCGGATGTGTCAATCCGCTTATTGGTGGTATCTGCTACGGTAACCTATTTTCATTTTTCCCTTTGGCTGTTTCAATATTTTGATGATTGGTAGTCCGAAGAGAATTTTGCGCCACCCTCTCCTGTTGTTGCTTGTCGGCAATTGTCTAGCCACTTCGCTGCCAGACTTTCTACCAGCAGTGGACCACTCACACTGGGCCTTTCAACCCGTTAGCTCGCCAACCCCGCCAGACGTCAAGCAGCAAAAGTGGGTTCGCAACCCGATCGATCGATTTATTCTCTCTCGCCTTGAGTCGGCAGGTCTGACGCCTGCTCCACCGGCCGATCGATCTGCTTTGTTGCGTCGGGCTTACTACGATCTTACCGGGTTGCCTCCCTCACCAGAGCAGGTCGAAGCCCACCTCACTCGGGTAGCGGCCAACGACTCATCGGGTGCTGCCTACGAAGAGATGATCGACCACTTGCTTAACTCTCCCCAGTATGGGGAACGTTGGGGCCGTCATTGGCTTGACCTGGTCCGCTACGCCGAAACCGACAGCTACGAGCGGGATAACCCCAAACCCAATGCATGGAAATACAGGGATTACGTCATTCGGAGTTTCAACGACGATAAACCGTACGACCAATTTATCCGCGAGCAGCTGGCCGGTGATGAAATTTCCGAGCGATCTTACGAAACGGTCATTGCCACGGGTTATTATCGTCTTGGCCTGTGGGACGACGAACCGGTCGATCCACTCCAGGCCTACTATGACCATCTTGACGACGTGGTCAGCACCACCAGCGAAGTTTTCCTTGGGTTAACGATCAACTGCGCCCGCTGTCATGATCACAAGATCGATCCTATCAGTCAGCGGGATTATTACCGCTTCACGGCCTTCTTTCACAACATCCTGAATAATGTCAAAAAAGGCGAGTACGAAGATTTTGCATTCACGCTCAACACCCAAACCCCCCTGGCTACTGCCGAGGAACAGGCCAACT
>JAKVCB010000139.1 GCA_022448345.1 Pirellulales bacterium | reverse complement strand
CTAAGCACACGTTTTTCTAATCACAGCGTGCGGGGTTTGGCACAGAGTTTGCATCTATATTTAACCGTCAGTCAAAGGCCAACTATCAAGTCGGGGCTGGAACACCGAAGAGAAGGGCCGGATTGGCGAAGAGGCAAACGTAACCGCGATTGAGGAAACGGCTGGTATCAAACAAGTTAGCGAGTTCTGCCAACCTCCCACAGAATCTCCTAAGTCCAGCCGAATCTGTGCAACAGGGCGAATTTGGGGTCACTTGAAGGCATGATCCCAGATTCGCCTGTTGTATTTAAGGTGTATTAAAATTGAACACATGTTCAATTTCAATGCATACAACTTGCACTTCTACCGGGGTTCTGGCGGTATTGCGCAAGACGCAGGCCCCATTTTTTAGCTCGCCGGTCGGTGCGATCAAAAAATTTTGTGCTTTTCTGATTGCCAATACCTTCTCTGCACACTGCCAACCGCCGGTCCCATTGGTAGGCTGGACAACCGGCCATTTGGCCAGTTTGCTTGCCGGGTGTAAGGTTAACTGCGTGGGATTGAAGATGAAGCGTGGTAACAACGCAGGTCGGAAAAATAATCTCCGGCGATGGAGGTGATCGGTGCGTCAAACGGTTCGCTTGTTTTTACTTGCGATAGTCTCGCTTGGATGGTTCGTTGGCGGTATCCGCTCAGCCAGGCCTCAAGCTGAAGCTGCCACGCCAAGTGGCGTCGATACCCCTTCCGTTCCCCGCCAGGTACTCCTGATCAATCGCCAAATTCAGCAGGGCTGGGAGGATCGTGGTTTAAAACCGTCTCGTCCGGCAACTAGTGGCCAGTGGTGTCGACGAGTTTATCTTGACCTCATCGGACGCGTGCCAACCGTCGAGGAACTGCATCTATTTCTGGCAGATCGCGCCTCTGAACGACGTACGACTCTCGTAAACCGTTTACTGGGAGATGAATACCGTGAGGAATTTTCCCGGCATTGGTCGACCATCTGGACGAACCTTTTGATTGGGCGCACTGGTGGAACTACCGACGAGTCGCTCGCCAGCCGATCGGGGATGGAGCAGTATCTGCGTCGATCATTCCAGAAAAGCAAGCCTTACGATCATTTGGTAAAAGAATTGATCGTTGCAACTGGTAGCTGTCGCCCGGGTGACGAAGATTTCAACGGTGCTGCGAACTTCCTGGCCGACAAAATGGAAGAAGGTGGAATCCAGGCGACGGCCAAAACAGCCCAGATCTTTTTGGGCATGGCAGTCCAATGCACACAGTGTCACAATCACCCTTTCAACGAGTACCGGCAAAACCAGTTCTGGGAGCTGAATGCGTTTTTTCGACAAACCCTCATCGAATCACTTCCCAATGGTGAGGATCAAAATGTTGCCCGTGTTTACAATCAAGATTTCCCCGGTGAAGGCCGTCGACAGCACTGGCGATCGGCAAAAGAAGTGATCTGGGAGCAGATCGACGGCGAGTTTGTGGACACCGGCGCGATCGGTCGGGCTGCAGCCTCCGTTTACTACGAACTTCGCAATGGCAAGGTCAAGACAGCCTTTCCAGTCTTCGTTGATGGAACATCGCTCGAATCCCTGCAGAGTGAAGCGGGTAACAAGTTTGGCAATAGTGGCTATTTGGAACATGTCAATCGTCGCCAGGAATTGGCGAAGTTCATACTTGATTCACCCGAAATGAGCCGTGCGATAGTCAATCGCATGTGGTCACACTTTTTCGGTTACGGCTTTACCAAACCGATTGACGACAGGGGTCCACACAATCCGCCCACCCACCCGGAGTTATTGGAGCAACTGGGTGATTCTTTTCAACAGGCCAGTTATGATCTCACCGAACTGATGCGATGGATTGTCCTCTCCAAACCGTATGGTCTTTCAAGCCGCATGACGCGGTCGAACAAGTCCGACGATCCTACCCTCGGGACACCGCCGATGTTCAGCCATTTCTACATGCGGCAAATGCAAGCGGAACAACTCTACGAAACACTGTTAATCGTGACATCCGTGGAAGAGACACTTGCATACGACGACCGCGCGCGAAGCAAACAACGTTGGCTCGACCAGTTTAATACTGCTTTTGGCACTGACGAGAACGATGAATCAACGACATTTAATGGTTCAATTCCCCAAGTCCTGATGATGATGAACGGCGACTTGATGGCACAAGCAACCGGCACCAAGCCCGGCAGTTTTCTTGCGCGTGTGGCCAGTAATCACAAGTTGTCGAACCCGGAGAAAATTCGGTATCTCTACCTGGCCGCTATGTCGCGGAAACCTTCACGTGAAGAGTTGGCCCTCAGTAACCAACTGTTGTCGGCTCGCAGTGGAAATGTTGTCGAAGCACTTCAAGATATTTGGTGGGCTTTGTTAAACAGCAACGAGTTCGTTCTCAACCATTAAATTTCGACCAACAATCACCCTGCTGGATGGACGATTCATCAAAGTAGAACTTCACGGAGGTCCGTCCCCATGATTGCCCGGTTCGTGTGTGACCAAATCCCAAGGATGCCATTACCGGTTGGATCTTGGACAGCTTGAGCGAAGTCTCGTAAAGTTTTGACCTGGAGAAGCAAGCCATGAAAAAGCATCTAATCCCCTCTGGTATGAGTCGGCGACACTTTATGCAACATTTGGCCGGTGCTTCAGCACTTGCCGGTCCAGCGCTCGCATTGACCGGAACCTTACGTTCTCATGCGCAGGAATTAAGCCGGAATAACAAGTCATGCATCTTGCTTTGGATGGGCGGGGGACCCCCCACCATCGATCTTTGGGATCTGAAGCCAGGTGCCGCTACTGGAGGCCCCTTTCAGCCAATCACCACCACCGGTGGAGGACAAATCTGTCAGCACCTGCCGCAAATTGCCCAACAGATGCATAACCTTTCGATCGTGCGATCCATGAGTACTCGCGAGGCCGACCACGAGAGGGGCCGGTATTACATGCATACGGGGTATGTGCCGAATCCTAACATAGAACACCCCAGTTACGGGGCAGTCGTCGCCCACGAACTCGAAGCGAACGTCCCTGAACTTGAAATCCCGCCCTTTGTGTCGGTTGGCGGAGCGAGCGAAGGCCCGGGGTTTTTAGGCATGTCGTATGCTCCTTTCCAAGTGAATTCGAATGGGCAGGTACGAAATCTCCGCCCCAAGGGAATCAAGGAACACCGTCTGCAGGATCGAATGCAATTTCTCAACGCACTCGAGAAACGATTCATTGCCGAAGGTCGTGGTGGTGTTGCCAGTGAACACGCCAAAGTACTTGGCAAAACACATCGCTTGCTCACGAGCAAGCAAATGGAAGCGTTCAAGGTCGCAAAGGAAGAAGAAACTGTTCGGGATCGCTATGGGAACACAGGTTTTGGCCGGGGATGTTTGATGGCCCGCCGCCTGGTCGAAACAGGGGTTCCTTTCGTCGAGGTCAATATGGGTGGTTGGGACTTGCACAGCGACTGTTTTACGAGCCTCGAGACAAAGCTTCCGGAAATGGATCAGGCAATGAGCGGTCTGGTCGAAGACTTGTCGGAACGCGGCCTTTGGCAAAACACGGTGGTTTTGTGGATGGGTGAGTTTGGACGTACGCCACGAATTAATGGAAATGCCGGCCGCGACCATTGGGCACGCGCGTGGAGCGTGGTAGTCGGTGGCGGGGCAATTCAGGGGGGCCGCGTGATTGGAGCCACAAACGAAGACGGAACCCAAGTCGAAACCGAACCCTACTCGTCAGAAGATCTTATGGCCACGGTTTGCCAAGGCCTGGGCCTTTCACTCCAGACAACCTTTACGTCGAAAAATGGTCGTCCCATGAAAATCGCCGCTGGCGGGTCGGTCATCCATGATTTGTTTGCCTGACAAACGATCCAGCAGAAATATTGGTATCACAACAATAAAACTAGTTAAGCCATTGGGGATTCTCCAGAAATGACCGACGACATCAAACACCTCGTTAAATTGGCAACATTTCCCACGGAAATTGGCGCGGCCCCAGTCGTTTCAGCTCTCGAGGACGCAGGCATTTCTGCCGTTGCAACGGGTGGATTTACCGCCGAATTTATCGCCGAAGCACCTGGGGAAGTTCAAGTCCTGGTCGCCGAGCGCGATCTGCCACAGGCAAAAGAGGTCCTCACTCTCCTGAGAGAAGAAATGGATCACATTGACTGGTCACAAGTCGATGTGGGAGAACCCGAAGCATAGGACCACTCGCTCGGCAAGAGCTGGTCGACGGCTTTTAACTGGCGTCGTGCTCGCGGCACCAGGCAACCATGTCGTCGATGGACATTTTTGACTTGTCCACCTTCTCGCCAGCAGATGTTGACTCAGCAGGGGCCGCTTCCTCGTCCGGTACTTCGGTAACCGGCTCCTGCTCCACAGCGGACACTGGCGAAGCTGGTTCTGGATCAGGCGGGTCTTGGTGAGCCGGCTCCTTGCTTTTTGCTTGCCCCCCCCTGGCCATCGCCAGGATGTCGGATGTCGACATTTTTCCGCTCGAGGCTTTTTCTTCCGCCGGTTCGGCCACTTTCGGTTTGGCCCCCCCCTGCATCCGTGCCATTTCCAACGGAGAGAGCTTTTCTCCTGTTGGACCTGACGATGGGGCCTTTTTCGCTGCCGGCTTGGCAGCAGGCTTCTTTGCCTCGGCTGTTTTCTCTTTGGGGGCCGGTTTGTCGACGACTTTCAGGTAGTCGAGGTCAATGTCATAGCGGCCAATGTTCAAATGGTAATCGACGAATTCAACCAGGGCACGCCCGCTCATATTGACGGTTTTGACCTGGCCAACCTCACCCGTAAACCGGGCAAGTTCCGGCCGATCTCCATCCACCACAACGTACTTGTCTGTGTATTCTTGTTTTATTTTTTCTATGTGGTCAAAAGCCATTGGAGGCCAGACTCCTTCGGATTTTTTTGCGTGGCAACAGGCCAATAACAGGTCTTACTATCGTCCCACGATCTGTGGACTACAGGAATGAGAACGGGTTATTTTGTCTTATCGACGCCTTCAGGGCAAGTTGCTTGTGGCCAAGTGGATCGTCATAATTGCGGTTTGGGCAAATTTGCCCAAACCGTTCGAATCCCACGTGGTGGAGGTTTTTTCCAATGGTAGCTAAACTACCCGTTCAGAGCCCTGTCCTCACCGCTGTAGGCCTTGCCTTTTTTGCCTTGAATTGGTGCAACCCGCTCATGGCACAAATTGAATATCTCCCTGGCATTCAGTGGCCCGAGCCCAAAGTCGTCTCCCCGGGGGATGCCCACAGCCCGCCGTCCGACGCCATTGTGTTGTTTGACGGCCAAGACCTCTCGGCGTGGGAAAATGGTGGAAATTGGATCGTTGACAACGGCGAAGCGGTTGTTGGCAAGGGCGATATCAAAACAAAGCAAGGTTTTGGTGACTGCCAACTGCACATCGAATGGTCGGCACCTACGGAAGTCAAAGGCAATGGCCAGGGACGTGGAAATAGTGGTGTGTTCATCATGGATAACTACGAGGTTCAAGTCCTCGATTCCTACAACAACCCCACTTATTTTGAAGGGCAGGCGGGGGCAATTTACAAGCAAACACCACCGGCCATCAATGCGATGAACCCACCGGGCAAGTGGAATATTTATGACATTATTTGGACTGCCCCACGTTTTGACGACACAGGCCAACTCCGGTCACCTGCTTACATCACAGCTCTACATAACGGCGTTTTGATCCTCAACCATTTTGAACTCTTGGGAGATACGCCCTGGCACCGCCCCCCCAAGTACCAGGCACACGCTGACAAGCTTCCCATTCGTCTACAGGACCACGGCAACCCGGTTCGCTATCGCAACATTTGGCTGCGGGAGCTGAAACCCATCACCGCAACGCAACTGCGGCCGCCGGTTTTCTACAACCATGATACCGGGGAAGAAACTCCCGTTGAATAAAACGGTTCCCGCCAATATCAATTCTGGCCAGACAACTTTGGACGAAATACTATTTCAGTCTTTGTGAATCAGTCCCGTTTTCAGGGAAGACACTTTGCCGCAGTCTGTTTTATCAATGGTTTGAATCGTGTAGGCCCATTGCCATGTTCTCGGTTTTTTATCCTTTGTGGAATTGCGTGCTGGGAACTGCTCCAGACACAGTTGCTGATTCACTTCCGTGATATCATCAACGCCTGTTGTAGCCACAATCATTGAACCCAGGCTACTCACCAGTTGCATGGTGTCCTCCTGCGGCGCGAATCGCGTTTCCTGGATGGCTTCATAGGTATTGCCGATTCTGACTGGCGGATGACGACTGCGACAGGCAAATGAAAAGGCCAGTTGACTGGCACCGTTCTGTGGAGAAATATGGGTCTTACAGACGAGACTCCAGTGATTTCCTCCTGACATACCAACACCCAAGACTGCCAAGCCCACATCGGAATCGACGTGTGGATTCAGGTCCTGGATCGCCGGACTGGGAGGAAGATCTTCCTCGGGGACGCCCTCCACACTGCGCAACACGACGAGCCATTGGGAGCCCGCTTGCATCTCAACACGGTGGTGCCAACGATCAGCGTGCCACGTAAATACGGCCCGCAAGCCGGCTGCTTCGATGATGTGGGGGTTGGCTGGCTTCATACCGGATGAGCCGTTAGGCAGTTGGATGTCCAAACCATTATTCACCATCTTGCTCAATCGGTTGTCCGGCCCGCCAGCGAAGTGTTGCATCCAGAAATCCCTGGATATCCCCGTCGAGCACCGCACGGAAATTCCCCATCTGAAATTTTGTCCGGGCGTCTTTTACGCGTTGATCGGGATGGAGAAAGTAATTTCGAATCTGCGACCCAAAACCTGTTTTGGCCTGCTGCTGATATTTGGCCGCTTCCTCTGCCTCGCGTTTTTCCTCTTCAAAGCGAGCTAATCGGGAGCGAAGCATTTTCCAGGCCGATGCGCGATTCTTGTGTTGTGACCGTTCGTTTTGGCATTGAACAACAATGCCTGTTGGTGCGTGAGTCAGACGGATAGCGCTATCGGTCTTGTTGACATGTTGACCGCCAGCGCCACTTGCCCGGTAGGTATCGACCCGAACATCGTCTTCATTGATATTGATGTCGATGGTGTCACTGATTTCGGGAGACACATCCACCGCGGCAAAACTTGTTTGTCGCTTACCTTCAGAGTTAAATGGGCTGATCCGCACCAGCCGGTGCATGCCGGTTTCGCCCTTCAGGTAGCCGTATGCCATCGGCCCCCGAATAGCAATAGTAGCGCTATTGATCCCAGCCTCCTCGTTGTCTTGACGATCGAGGAGACTCACGTGGGCACCACTTTTTTGAGCCCATTGGATGTACATCCGCAACAGCATTTCGGCCCAGTCGTTCGCGTCGGTACCGCCGTCCCGCGCATTGATCGAGACAATGGCGCCATCACTATCGTGGTCTCCACTGAGCAAAACCTTGAGCTTCAGATCTTCAACCCACTTTTCAAGTTGCCCAATTGCAGCGGGGACCTCGTCGGCAAACGATTCGTCTTCTGCGGCCATTTCGATCATCGCCGCCAAATCGTCATTCGCCACCAAAGCTTCGGTCACGGGGTCAGCAAAGCCACTGAGCGACTTGCGCTCGTCGACCACAGCTTGGGCTTTTTCCTGATTATCCCAAAAGCCCGGTTTTGCCATCTCGGTATCAATGGCTTTAATGCGAAGCTCTTTGCCTGCGTAGTCAAAGAGAGTCTCGTAACTGTATCAGTTGCTGATGAATGGCCGCGGCACGGTCGGTAAGTTCTTTATCCATGAAATTCTCCTTCGGATGCTGATTATACGGGTCAACCACCTCCGCTACGAGCCACCTTCTTGTGAGAAAGCGGCCGCAGGGATTAAACTGGGAGGATCATGTCGAGAGTTGTGTTAGCCATGTCTGGAGGGGTCGATTCAAGCGTCGCCGCTCATCTGCTCGTTGAGCAAGGGCACGAGGTTATTGGCATTTTTATGCGTCATGGGCAACAATCCCCCGTAGCCTGCGCAACCGCTCCCGCAGAGAACCCAAACTCCCAGCACCTGCCAATTGTCAACCGACTCGATCACAAGCAAGGGTGCTGCACGGCAGCTGACGCTGAAGATGCCCAACGCGTGGCCGACAAAATGGGACTCCCTTTCTATGCCCTCAACCTCCAGGAAGAATTCTCCAGGATCATTGATTACTTTGTGGACGAATACACCACAGGACGCACACCCAATCCCTGCGTGCAATGTAATAACTGGATCAAGTTTGGAAAATTGTTTGATTATGCCGATAGCGTTGGTGCCGAGTACGTCGCCACGGGACACTACGCCCGCATGCGACAGAGTGGTAGTGGAAAATTTGAAATTTGCCGCGGGCGGGACAGCCACAAAGACCAGTCGTACGTGTTGTTTGGTGTAAAGCGAGCACACCTTGCAAAAATGATGTTGCCCGTTGGTGACTACGAAAAACCGCAAATTCGGCAGATGGCTGCAGACCTCGGTATGCGCGTGGCAGACAAACAGGATAGCCAGGAAATTTGTTTTGTATCCGAGGGGCGCTATGACGCATTTGTGCGCGGCAGACGCGAACATCTGGACACAAGTGGTGACTTGGTGACCGTCGACGGTGCGGTCGTGGGAAAACATGATGGTATCGAAGGCTTTACCGTGGGTCAGAGAAAGGGGCTTGGGGTGGCACTTGGAGAACCAAAATTCGTCGTGAGGATCGAGCCGGAAACCCGCCGCGTAGTCATAGGTGATCGATGCGAATTAATGCGTAGTACGCTCACCGCTCGGCAGGTCAACTGGCATGAAACGGTGCCTTTCCATCAACCAAAACGATGTTACGCTCAAATTCGCTACAATTCCCAGGCAGCCGCAGCAACGGTGCAGTGTTTGCCTGACGAACGGTTGCAAATTGAATTTGAGCAGCCGCAGTTTGGTGTCGCTCCCGGGCAAGCGGTCGTTTGTTACGATCCCGAAAGCAACCAACGGGTTCTTGCCGGCGGTTGGATCGAATAATCCAACCAGGCAATCGGTACTCAAGAGCTGCCACAGTGACTTCGAGTCGCTTCGCTCTTGAGCAACGTTCGTCAATTTTCTGACAACCGTCGGCGAAAGTCTGCGGCGTTAATCGAGAGTCAGACGCGACATGTCAAATCAACTTGCCCAAGAAACAAGCCCCTACCTGCTACAACACAAAGACAATCCCGTCGATTGGTATCCCTGGGGCGAGAAAGCCATCGCCAAGGCGCGGCAGGAGGACAAACCGATTTTTCTTTCCATTGGTTACTCTGCCTGCCATTGGTGTCACGTGATGGAACACGAAAGTTTCGAAAGTGAGGCCCTTGCGAGGGTTTTGAACGCACATTTTGTTTCGATCAAAGTCGATCGTGAAGAACGACCAGACCTCGATCAAATCTATATGAATGCCGTGCAAATGCTTACTGGCCATGGAGGTTGGCCAATGAGTCTGTTTCTGACACCCGACCTGAAGCCTTTTTATGGTGGCACTTACTGGCCACCACAGGCTTCCAGAGGAATGCCTGGGTTTGATCAGATTTTGGCTGCCGTACAGCAAGCCTGGCAAGAGCGACGCGAGAAGGCCATCGAAGGTGCTGAGCACCTGACCGAGGAACTGCGCAAGGTCGGGTTGAGCGACACAGAATCCCTCGTCGAGCAGCTCTCTGGCGATTTGATAGATAATGCTGCTGCACAAATGCGCCGGGCGCACGACCCTGCCCACGGTGGCTTCGGAACTGCACCGAAATTTCCTCAATCGATGGCGCTGCAATTGCTGCTGAGGCACTGGAACCAATCAGGACAAAAAAGTTCTCTGGAAGTCGTTCGGGTAACGCTCAACCGCATGGCATCGGGTGGAATTTATGATCATCTGGGAGGTGGTTTTGCCCGCTACTCGGTTGATGCCCGTTGGCTCGTACCACACTTTGAAAAGATGCTCTACGATAATGCACTCCTCGGTGGCGCTTACCTTAATGCGTACCTGGCCACCGGCGACAAGCAATACGAGCGCGTGGTTCGCGAGATTCTCAATTACGTGCTGCGGGATATGACTGATCCAGCGGGCGGATTCTACAGTACCGAGGACGCCGATAGCGAAGGAAGTGAGGGCCTCTACTACACCTGGACGCCCGACGAGATTACAGCTGTTTTGGGACCCGAAAAAGCTTCGACCCTCAACCGCGTTTATGGCGTTTCAGAAGAGGGCAATTTTGAAGGTCGCAACATACTGCATCTTGCCCGCACCATCGAACAATCGGCACGTGTACTTAATCGCGATGAGCAGGAATTGCGGGAGGAGCTGTCCGAAAGTCGCGCACAACTACTCGCAGCCCGGGCGGTACGGGTCCGCCCTGGACGCGATG
>JAKVCB010000138.1 GCA_022448345.1 Pirellulales bacterium | reverse complement strand
ATGATCCCGTCGCCGTTGCCGTCTGCTCCAGTCGCAGGCAACACAAACTCTCCTATGGAATCCTGCCACAGAGTGTAATCAGCGGTATCCACAATTCCATTGCGGTTGTAATCTGCTGAGAGCACGAGCAAAGTCAGCTCTCTTTCCCCAGAACCCAACTCGCCAACGTAGGTATGCCGGGTTAAAAATGATTCGAGCGCACCCTGGTCCATGCCGGCCGGAAAAATTGCACCCAGGTTGTGCCTGTCGGAGGGCAACCCAAGCTGAACTGGATCCGACTGCGAAAGCTCTGTCGCCGTGTCAGTCGTTAATGCTCCCGAATAAGGCAGGTTCGCCACGCCAGTTTGGAACCCACTTCCAACGCCTGTGTTTTGGAGCACGAAATTAATAATCGTGTTTCCGGCTGCGTCAGCCTGATCAAGTTCGACACTCCCATCGAACGGATCATAGCGAAGATAGGCATCCGACCGCGTCCACTGCAAAAACCTCTGTACATCCTCAAGGTTATATTCGTGGGACAATCCAGATCCCCGGTTCGGTGTGCCGTTGCCGTCGGGATCGTCTCCGAGATTAAAAAACTTATCGGTGTATTGGCGCAAGGTAGGGGCAACTTCAAAGTGATATCCGTACTTGCTACCACCGCCCTCAAAAGCATTGTGGGCAAAGGTAGTTTCAACGTCCTTGGAAATACCGTTGAGGATCAGATCTGAATATTGGAAGTTCTCGTGAAACGCGCCCACATACGTGTCGCCATTGACGCCATAAGGGCTGTTTCCGGGATCATTGGTAGCATCGTAAGGGAACCATCCGGGTACATTCCAGCCGCTGTAATTCACACTCTTAAGATTGCTCTGATGAAAGTTCACAAAGTGATAAAGCCGTTCTGTTCCGCCAGAAAGACCCAGGCCATCGACCCGGTCAAACTCTGTCAGAATGTCGCGATCGACCATCTGCAGGTTCTCGAGTGTACGGCCCAGGTTGTTCGGTCCACCGCTGCTCTCGCCAACGTTGTGATCGTCATAGGTGATCAGCGGAATTCCCTGCATGGCAAGTTTGCCCAACGCCGCACCCGTTAGCCCGCCCCGGTTCTGAAGGCCAATCCCCTCTTTCGACGGATTCGCACCAAAATGACCGTTGACCTGAAGCAATACTTCTTTGTTGAGCGGATCAACCTTGTCGTAATTCAGGTAATAGCCCACCAGTGTTCTTCCGTCTGCACCGCTGATCGTAAAGCGGCGCGCGTAAACCGTGACTGGAGATGTGTTGTTGAAATAGTTTGTTGGATAAACAAGCTCCATGTTTTCGGTGCTGATGCTATTTGTAGCCGGCGTATTCATCAGTGGCGTGATAAGATTGTCGTAACGCGATTGGACCAGTGAGCCAATCGTGCTGAGATCCGCACCAGGGTTTTGAGTTGTGATCCAATTGCCATGAATACTCTGGTATGGTGCGGCTAGTTTTCGTGCCTGTGCCGTTGTGGCAGCGTATGCAGCGCTATTTTCTGTCAAGGAGGTATCGCGGGCTGTCGAAGGTGGACCGATGATATTGGTGGGTGAAACAGAGACCTTCTCGGGGTCGAGTAGTGCATCGAGGCCAGGAATGGCTGCCGTGGTGGTAGCCGTCAACAAAAGCACTATAGCTACCACCAAACCAACTTGACGCGTGATCGAGCGGGCAACGCGGGGATGGCCGGCGCCCTCGACAGAACGCTTACACGACCGGTGATTTTTTCGCACAACCATCAAACCAGTCACCGCCACTGCCAGCAACAGGATTCCGCTGGGCTCAGGAATCATGACCAGTTTCAACTGGGCCTCTGAATGACCCAATCCAGGGACGTAGGTACGTGTTGTGAGAAACCCATCCAGTTCTGCTGCGTTTAACCCGACCGGCAAAATTGCACCTAAACTGGCCAGACCATCCGCACCGGTTGTCAGGCCCGCAAGTGTAGCGTCGGTGGCCGAAATTTCCGCCATGCGGCTCGTTGTAAGCTGCCCCGTGACAGGAAGCAGACTGCTGGCAGTATTGAAGTTTCCATCGGTAGACAATACAAAATTGACGACCGAATTGGTTGGAGAGCCAGCCTGATCAATAAAGGACTCGCCCGTTGTAGGGTTGTAGAGAAGCGATGCACCAGCAGTTGTTTTACTTGCCGCTGCGGTGGCCCCCGTAAAACTCGCAATGATGTTCGCCAAATCGGTGTTATCTACATCGGTGTCGCCATCCGTGTCGCCGTGCGTGTTATCCCGCACGTACCCTGCAGGAAGCGGGCCGGTGAAGAACGCAAAAGCCCTGCCAAGGTCCAGGTTGTCCACATCGCCGTCCCCGTCGGTATCGCCCATCTCAGAGGGAGGCAAATCGGGGGAATCGATCGTAAAACCGGTACTTATCAGTTCGTCAACTACCCGCTCACCAGTATTGAATGTGTACCGCTGAATGCCCCATCGGTCGCCGTAGGTATCGCTGTTAATATCGATGAGCACCCCAAACCACAAATCTCGAGCACCGCTTGCCAGGCCGTCGGGATTCACGCCGATACCCTCGACGTCCACGATTGTGCCATGTGCAGAAGACAATCCAAATCCCAAGTTGTCGATACCTGTCGCAGGGTTGTAGCGCCGAGTCGTAAAGTTATCTCGAACACCATCTCCGTCGCTATCAAACGGACCTACGATCCAAGGTTGACCAATTGCCGGATCGACTCCAACGCCCCCAGCCGAGAGAAAACGATGTTGGGGCCCACTTGGTGGGAGGTCAAGCGCCCAACCACTGAACTCGGTGTACGTCTCGAGGCTATAGGACTTGATTTCTTCAATCCCGTTGCTGTTTGCACCGGTGATGAAAAGCAGGTTTTGCAAACTGCTAATCGGGCGCTCCGCCTGGTTACCCGCGCCGATACCACTGATGGTATTTGGAATTAAATCATTGCCCTGGCCAAACTGGACCACTCCGCCAAGGGACTCTTGTCCTATATCGTTAAACCTGGAAATCTGGGCCTTTCCAGCGTTAGGACCGCTCTGGAGAATGCTCAGCACAAGCTGATTGTGAGGCTCGATAGGATTCCCAAGAATGTTTGTTTGAAGTGTTCCACCAGCACGCAGGATGGTGCCAATTTGCGGATTCGCTACATCCAGTCCGTATCCCAGTGAACTGTTACCGGTGCCTGGTTGATAGCGTCGCGAAGCGAAATCGTTCCGTGAACCGTCCGGCTCCACATCCCGATCCCAAATCAGCCACGGCTGGTCGCGCGCCCCCGTGTCACTTCGATCAACCCCGCTGCCGCCGTAGAGGTTGAGGCCAACTTCAAAGTCTTCTTCTGGTTTGAATCCAAAATCCTCAATTCCGCTCGTTGTGTACCGCATCATCTGCAGCCGATCGGGATTCCCGTCACCGCCTGTGTCCCACGTACCTGCTACCCAGGGCCGGCCCGCAGAATCGACCCCCACGCCAACCAACTTGTTCAGCTCAGTCTGCGCAAGGCAAACGGGCGAAACCATGCTGCTGCAAAGCAGAATCAGAAATCCAAGATAGAAGTTATCCGTTCGAGTCACCATCTCTGCCTATCTCTACTAATCCCCTTCTCGGCTGCCGCCAAACCCCTCCACTCTGCTGGCAAACAATACCCAAGTTCACGTGTCGGCCCACATAACAAAACAGGGGAGGCCAGCTAAATCAACAATAGCTGTACCCTCCCCTGCGTACGTTTGATTAACCCTGCTAGATGCCTAGCTTCGCCTGCGGATTCCCAGCAGGCCTGCCAACGAGAACCCAAAGAGGGCAATGGCCGACGGTTCTGGAATCACGGCTCCAACGGTGAACTGACTGCTAATCAGTGCATCAACCTCTGCTTGCCCCGTTTGAATCGAGTATCGCTGAATGGCAATGCGATCCGCCTGGCCACTGCTGTTGGTATCCACAAAGGCCAAAAGCCAGGGCTGACGATTCTCTGGGCTGATGCCAATGCCTTCCACGGCCGTAACGGCACCGTGGCTGGAGGTAATATTGAAACCAAGGTTGTCGGTACCCGTCTGGGGATTCCACCGCCGAGCGGCAAAAATGCCGTCGTTCCGCTCGCCAACGATCCATGGCTGGCCAATCGCTGGATCGACACCAAGACCCTGCACATTCGTACCGAAATCACCAGCACCCGCACCACCAACAGACCAGCCACCACCTTCATTGCCGCTAGCAACAACGTAGTGACGAATCGAGGGTGTGCCGTTGCCCAAAACACCGGTGATGTAGAGCCGGTCTTCATGGGAACTGATCGAGTTTCCATTAAAGTTGCCGAGGCCGATACCACTTATGGTGGTATTGTCCCACTCGCCATTTCCATCACCGGCCTGAACCGTGGGAATCGTAAAGCCAAGGTTTTCATTGCCCGCTTCGTTAAAACGCGAGGCTTGTGCTCTTCCTGCCCGGTTTCCCGCGTCAAGGATACCTAGCCGCCAAGGCTGGCTTGGATTAAGACCTACCTGCACACCAGCTCCACGTAGCGATGTGCCGATGTTGGAATTGGCCACGTCGATTCCATAGCCAAGCGTGTCGCTTCCCGTGCCTGGATGGTAGCGACGGTTGGTGATGTCGTTACGAGACCCATCGGCCTGTGCATCGCGATCACCTGAGAACCAAGCTTGGTCATTCTGAGGATCGCTACTTACATCAACACCCGTATTGCCATGAATATCAAGCCATGTCTCGGCGCCCCCACCGGAGGGATCAAAGCCAACATTATCGGCGCCGGCGGTTGAGTAGCGGTTCATTTGAATGCGGTCAGCAATACCATCGCCATTCGTATCGAAAGTACCGGCGATCCAGGGCCGACCGTCATCGTCAACACCGAGGCCTACCGTTTTGTTGTAGGCGAGTTGAGCGCTTGCAGCAGACGCCAGAAGCGCTACGGCTATAATTGCAGATAAAGGTTTGACAAGCATTAGTCCCTCCAAGTAAGAAAATAAACAGGCTTATCCAGTAATCTATACGGCGGTACCCAACCAGCCAGAGATTGCCCAGCGGTCAATTAGATCCGAAACTGCCATTGTGCCCAAAACCCTGCAGGATGTCAAATAGTTTTCCCTGGGAAACACCTAATAAATAGCCCCCTGCTCCTCCTTACATCCTTTTGAGAACATCCTTTTGAGAACATCCTTTTGAGAACATCCTTTTGAGAACATCCTTTTGAGAACATCCTTTTGAGATCGAAGTAAAAGGTAAGGTAACGTGCCATGCCCAAACCATTTTGGCGAATTTTGTTGCTGCTGAGTCTCGTCCCCATCTCCCCGGTACGCGCCGATCCAGCGCGGGTTCACTACGAGCCAACCTGGGAATCGCTCGATCAGCATCAAACCCCCAAGTGGTTTATGGATGCCAAGTTCGGCATCTTCATTTATCCACCGCGACCCACGCAGCCGGCATGGCAAGCCTGGAAAAAGCAACACCAGATCAAGGGCGGCCATTACAACAATTTGGGCTATGCCCTGGACCAGGTTTCCTGGGACGTCGACCAGGTACTTGATGAAGCTGTTGACGCGGGGGCACGCTACGTAGTGGTTGCCGGCGACGACACTTCCTACTTCCTTACCTGGCCCAGTAAATATGCAGACGTCGCAGGCAGCAAGTTCACCACACTGGGACCGGAAAAGCGTGACTGGCTCGGGGAATTTTCCACCAAGGCACGGGCAAGGGGGCTCCGGTTTGGCATTTACCGAAACTACCTGCATCCGCAAAAGAATCCATTCTTTCTGCGAACGATGCAGGAGATGATCGATCGCTATCAGCCTGATTCGCTGTGGCTGGATGAAGATGCTCACAGGTTTTCTGCCGAGGAACTAAGGAGTCGTGAGCTGGCAGCTTACTATTACAACCACTCACAAAATCAAAACGAGGTTGCCCTCGAAGACTCGCTGGGCCACTACAAACACAAGCTCGACACATTCGGCAAGCGACTTTTACACGGCGATTGGTATCGCAAGGAGATCAGTCCGCCACACGACAAGATCTCTGACGGATACTTTGCGCGCTATGAGCCAATGTATCGCTGGCGCAATCGTACGCCCCGCGGCCGCGAGGCCACCGGGGGTATCGTCAACAACATGGTTGAATGGCTTGTTGACGCTGTCGCTAAAAATGGCAACCTGGAACTGGCAACCCATCCCGGCCCCTTGCATGTCAAAGATTTGCAAAGTCGTACACTTCAGCAGATTGGGTTGTGGCTGGATGTCAACGGAGAGGCCATTTACAACACCCGTCCGTGGTTCAACGGCCACCCGCAGGCGGTCTCCCGCGAAGGGTACGATGCCCGCTTTACGGTAAACGACCATTCACTTTATGTGATTCTGTTCGACTTTCCGTTTAAAAACGCGACCTTCCCTCAACTGCAGGCGGGCAAGGCAACCGAGGTCCACATGCTCGGAATTCCAGGCGCTGTACCATGGGAACAATCGCCGCAAGGCCTGGTGTTGAAAAAGCCGGCGAGTGGTTCAGCAGAGGGAATCGAAACCGTGATTCCTGGTGATCATGCGTTTTGCTACAAGATATCGCCAGTGCCCAAATGGCTGGGCAAAGAGGGAGAGTGAAGCATTTTCGCAAGTGCAACTGTCTGGCAATCCGGTTCGCATGACGGGGCCGCTGCCCATTCGATGGCTGACCATCCACGCAAAGTGGGGCTTCCGGTCGTGCCTGCCATCATCGGTGTTCTGTTGGATTTGCTCTTGCCAGCAGTACAGGCCGAAAAATGACGGCGTGGCATGGTCTGAATATGTGTGCCGGCGCGTTGATTACGTTCAGCGATGTTCGTCATTGCAGTATTACTCGACTAACTCGCATTGCAGAACAGCGGAACAAATGGCACTGTCGAAAGAGATTCGCAATTGAACTTCTGATGTTCGTTCCGATGTGCTAGGGCACAACGGAAAGCAGCAGCAGTTCAGACGACGTTCGCGCTTCCAGCCGCAACGCGAGCCCGTCTCGCGCAAGCATCCAGCCTGGGATTTCTACCGTATCGCCGGTCGTATCATACGTCACACGATAATTCTTACCCAAGTTGAGTCCTTTCGGCTTAAACAAATATGTCGGATCACCCTCATTGCCCGTTCGCACAATCGTCGCCCAACCCAGGCTACGATCGGGCGCCATGAACTGCATGGCAAACCAGGGACTCGATTCCACGCCGCCCCGATAGTTGACCGGCTCGTGGTGATACACCTTCGCGACAGGCAAAATCGGACGGATGTTGTTCTTGTAAATGTCTGCATATCGACGGAAGGAGCGGATCCGATCCGGGCTCACGTCGTCCACGCCTGGTCCGACCATTCCCGATAACAGTTGTGGGATGCCGAGCGTGAATTGGCAGCGCAGATATGTATCGAAATCACTGGGGCGACCAAACAACTGTTCGCGCACGGCGTTGTGAGCAATCAAATACGATTCGGGTGGAAAGCCGACCGTTCGACCGCTGAAGATTTGCAAAACCTGCGGCGTCCACAAGCCGTCCGTCATGTAGCCTTCGTGAAACACACCCGCCATACCGAGTCCACCACGTCCAATCCCGTCAGCACAATTCTGTAGCGTAAGGTGCGGATACTTCTCTCTCACGCGCCGGTAAATACCATGAGCAACTTCCGTTTGCCTCCAGTAGTTATTCTCGCGCACGCCGTGTCGCTCCGTGACGCCGCCTTCGCGGGTAAAGTACGTGTCATACGCAACGCGAATCAGATCGAGGTCAAACCGTTCAATCTGCCGATGAAGTTCCTGCTCAACGTAACGGGCCGCGTCCGGCTGAGTCATGTTGATGTTGTGGTGCTCCATAAACCACTCAGGATGCTGCTGGTACAGCGGCGTGTTTGGTTCGGCGCGTTCCGGTTCGGTCCAAATACCAAACAGCATGCCCTTCTCGCGGCAGTAGCTGATCACCGGACCGAGTCCCTCAGGAAAGCGTTCGGCGTGGGGCTCGTAGTGACCGCGTGCGGCAAACCAGCCGCAGTCGAGAATGAATAATTCGCAGCCCACGGCAGCCGCCAGATCGATGTTGTCGAATATCGCGCCTTTGTCCATGGCGCCGTGCTCATCCATGTATCCCTGGTCACCTGGCGCGAGGTATTGAATGAGATGTGCCCGCCCGTCCGGATGTGCGGGCCGAACGGACTTGCGTATGTGCGTGTGCATCGACTGAACGGCCGTGTCAAAATCGCCCGACACCACGCCCAAATGGACAGCCGGGCTGACTGCCGATTCGTTGGGAGCAAGAACTCGAAGAGCATCTTTCGCTCGCGGGCCAATGGAAATGTCAAGCCATTGCGATGCCGCCAGCTCGTCACCCCAGGGGTGGACATCGGGATCCGCCACGCCACATTCCGTGGCCATCTCCCAATTCGAATTCCAGCCGAGATGGCCGATCACGTGTTCTCCCGTGAGTGAATTTTGCACGATGAAAAACGGTTCGTCGTAGCCGTTGCCCTTTTCGCTTACATTTTCGAGCGTCTCACCTACTTTGATCCTTTGCCATTGGAACCAACCTTCGCTGGCCCAATCGTCGCGGGTGAATCGCCCGACGCGAAACGGCGCTTCCACGGTCTCTTTGTTGGGATATTTTTGGCCCGGGTTGGCCCACACGCGCGTTGACCAGGGAGCAATCTTCGTGATAGCGAATGGGCGGTCGGACCGATTCACAATCTCCAACCAGCGGACCAGGATCGGCGTGCCATCGACCAGTGTGTGGATTTGCAGCTGCACGTTCGGATCGGTTCGCTGGAGCGTTGCGACGTGGTGCCGCGCTCCGCGTTCGGTTTGGGGAAGTTCTTCCCCGCCGACCCACTGCCAATCTGTCGCGCAGCTATTGCCATCGATCTCCAGCACAAAGGCATTCTTCTCCCACACTTCAAACGGCCAATTAGTCCGGCCGCCGCTGTTCCAATTTCGACCGACCCACCGGCCGTCGACGAGCCCTTCGACGTATTGCAACCGGTCGGACTCAAAGCGAACTCCACCGTCGCTATTGCCAATCTTGGTCCACGGTGGTTCACCAATGGATTCGGCATGGGAGGCATGACTGAGGCAGCCGGCAAGAACCAGGATCACCTGGAGCATAATGTTCATCCAGATAGGCATATGATTATTGCTAATTTGCAGCGCGAGGGGTCGATTCAATGACAGTTGACTCTTCCTTATGATACTAAACAAATTCCTTGAGCCCTTCTGCATTTCGATTGGGTTTTGTGAACTATTTCGCATGTATTCGTGGCAAAAAAAATCTGGGTTGAATCCCATGGGAGCGGCGATTTTTTTACAATTTATTGACAAAAGACAAAGGGGGACAATAGGATAAAGGCTTACTATATTGCAGGATGAAAACCGGCAGGTCAAACCCAGCCAGTCCCGGGAGGGAGCAATTTGAGTTGCTCGCCCAGATCCTTGTTTACCCTGTAGCCATTAAAGAGCAGCCCCGGTTGCTCACTCTCTTTGTGGCCACTCGGTGATCGGGATGTGGCAGCCTCTTCTGGTTCGGTCGTACAGTTGTGTACTGCAGTATTGTTTTGAGCGGTCCGTTTTCACTGATTTATTTTTGGGGAGGTACGCATAATGAAAAGGTTGATTTTCACGCTCGGTTGTGTTGGGATCCTGGCCGTCATTTCCGCCAGTACTCAGGCGGCCCAAGTTACCTGGTACCGTTTTGACAAGCAAGACAACAACGATCGCGACGTTTCGGACTCGATCTCCACGAATAATCACGGCAGTCTGATCGGCGCCAGCACCGTGCGGACCACCGACCGTCCGCTGCTGAGCGACAACGGGTCGCTTATTAGCAACAGTGCTTCGGTCGTTCTCGGGAACACCGCGAACGAGGGCGTTGCCATCTCAGGGACCGATTTCATCTTTCATTCGGATGGCTTGGCAGGCACAGGCGATGCGACCCTGGAGTTTGTCGTCAAGAACAACAGCAAGAAGTTTGCTTCACTGTTTTGGACGAATACATTCTTCAACGGCGGGGCACAAACCATCGATGGTCACCCTGACAGTGACCGCTTCAACATTGGCCAGACCGACTTCGGAAGCCACGGCTTCAATGGAGACTTCAAAAACGCTGGTGCCGCACCGGGAATTGCTGGCGTAGGTGGACTGACGGACAACGAATGGGCCGCCATTGCGATCGTCCGTGAGGACCAAACGGCAACCGCAGCCAACCAGTACTTGTGGAGATGGTTCATTGAAGGAAATGAAGTCACCAGCACGACAACCACCGAGCCGCTGCCCTCGAATCCGCATGCCTGGTCGATTGGCAGTCGCGGTTGCTGCACCGCAGACTTGCTCGTCTCCGAGGTTCGCTTTTGGGACGAAGCATTGACGCACCAGGATCCGCGCTTTCTGCGGGTGGCGGCCCAACAGATTCCCGAGCCGGCAAGCTTTGTGCTAATGGCAATTGGTGCGGGAATTGTTTTCCTAAGGCGGAGGTAAATTGATTGTTTATTCCGCCGAAGACCGATGTTTTGAATCAGTTTACACCGTTGGAATAGTGAGACATTTGGATGACGACTCGTGTTCGTGTTTATCTATCTGCC
>JAKVCB010000137.1 GCA_022448345.1 Pirellulales bacterium | reverse complement strand
CTGAAGAATTTGCTGTTGATGTAGTGCTTAGTGACGTCCCAATTGTTGGCAACACGGGTGCGCAACAGCTTGCGTTTCGGATCTTGATAGTTCCAGTCAAAGCATACGACTTCGCGTTGCCCAGGAGAGAATGAATCGTAAAGTGTTTTCACCAGCGACTCTGGCGTGTTTGCATGGGGATCGGGTTGTTTGGGGATCGCCCAGACTTTACCGGATGGCAAGGTGAGTGAAGCACTTGTACCAAGCATGGCACCGCCAGCAGTTTTGAGAAAGTTGCGCCGGGGAATTGAATTGAATTGTGGATTCATGTTTAGTAACTCCGGTGTGGTTGGCTTGCCATCATTAGAACATGGTTTTCGAATTGTGGCAAAGCGGGTCCGACCATCTTTTAGCGACGAGTGGTTTTGAGCTGACAACAGGGGCAAAAAAATGTTGCTCTTTGAGACTGAACTATCCGGACAATTTTTCCTTTGTTACAGGTGGGGCATGGTGTGCCAGCTCGTGCGTAAACACGATGATGGTTTTGATAACTCCCCTGTTTGTTTAAGGCATTGCGATAAGTACCGTCACTTAACGTAGAGCCCTCATACCGAATGGCTTCTTCCAGAACCTCGTGCGTTGCATCGGCAAGTTTTTCCCACTGCGTTTTTTTCAGGAGGTCACAACGACGTTCCGGATGGATGCCTGCCACATGCAGGATTTCTGCAGCGTAGAGGTTGCCGATTCCAGCAACCACGCGTTGATCGAGCAGCGCCACTTTAATGGTTCGTTTGCTCCTGTTGAGCTGCTGGCGATAGCCGCTAGCTGTTACCGAGAGGGCATCGGGACCAAGATTTGGGGGGCCAAACAGTTCAAAGAATCTGGCCGCTGACAAAAGCCGCACGTTCCCCAAACCGCGGCGATCCCAATAATAGAGTTCGTTTACAGGAGTACCCGACAGGTCGAGTCGCCAGCGAAGATAGGCCTGGCTTGGTGGGGTGGTTACCAGTACCAGCCCTGTCATCCGTGGTTCTACGACGATAGCGGACTCGGAATCGAGCCAGATAACCACGCGTTTGCCCACCCGGGCGACCTCTCGAACTGTGGTTCCCGAGACCAGGCGGCGAAATCGGTCGATTCTAGGGGTTATCAGAATCGGTTTTTGACGACAAGCAGTGCGGGTGGCATTGACGATCTTCCGGCCTACAATTCCCTGGATCCCGCGACACATGGTTTCGACTTCGGGTAATTCTGGCATCGTGGGCCGCCCTCAGGGGGATGTGTGGGTGGTCGGAAGAGAGAGCCTGGCAGTCGTTATGGCAGTTGCCACAGCCGTAGGGTGGGGGCAGTGGGCTTGCCGGCCAACAGGTTGCCCGTCATTCTACTGACCCTTCCCACAAACAGCCACCACCCTCGCCTTGAGGCACTTGCGTCTTTGTGCCGGGCAGTTGAGAATTCAGGTAGAAAGCTTTGCAGGAAGAAAACATGACCAACACATCGACAAATGCCACAAGCCAGGTTCCCGACGATGCGGGGCGTTTTGGGTCTTTTGGAGGCCGATACGTACCCGAGACCCTTATACGCGCTTTGGATGAACTGGCTATCCAATATGAAGCGACCCGCAAAGACAAGTCTTTTCAACAGGAATTGACTTCGTTGCTGAATCATTATGTGGGTCGCCCGTCGCCGCTCTACCTTGCCAGGCGGATGACTGAACGTGTGGGTGGGGCACAGATCTGGTTGAAACGGGAAGACCTTAATCACACGGGCGCACACAAGATCAATAATACGCTTGGGCAGGCGCTGATGACATTGCGAATGGGCAAGCAGCGCGTGATTGCCGAGACAGGTGCCGGTCAGCATGGGGTTGCGACGGCGACGGCTTGTGCCCACTTTGGCCTGCCATGCATCGTTTACATGGGAGAAGAAGACATTCGCCGGCAAGCTCCCAACGTGTTCAGCATGAAACTTTTGGGTGCCGAAGTGAGACCGGTCACCAGCGGGAGTCGTACTCTTCGCGATGCGATCAACGAGGCAATGCGGGATTGGATGTCGAGTGTTGATTCAACCCACTACATTCTCGGATCGGTCGTCGGGCCACATCCTTTTCCAAGAATCGTACGGGATTTCCAATCGGTGATTGGTTGTGAGACGATCGAACAATCCCGTGCCCAGTTGGGAAGGTTGCCTGATGTCGTGGTGGCATGTGTTGGTGGTGGCAGCAACGCAGCAGGCATGTTTTATCCGTTTGTGGAGCATCGAGAAGTTCAACTCGTTGGTGTCGAAGCGGGTGGGCGCAGCGAACAGGATGGCGATCATGCATCGCCACTCAGCTATGGGCAACCGGGAGTTTTGCACGGAAGTTATAGCTATGTGATGCAGGATGACGATGGGCAGACATGCGACGTGCATTCCATGTCTGCAGGACTGGATTATCCTGGTGTTGGCCCTGAACACAGTTACTGGAAGGATTCGGGTCGTGTTGTGTATGGTAACGTTCGTGACGATGACGCAATGTCCGCTTTCGACACCCTGGCACACGATGAAGGTATTCTGGCAGCCCTGGAAAGTTCCCATGCTGTGGCCCGTGCCATCGAGTTGGCGGCGGGGCGATCTCGCGAAGAAAACATCGTTGTTTGCCTCTCTGGCCGTGGGGACAAGGATGCTGCCGAGATAGCTCGGCTTAAGGGCCAAACCGTTAGCCATTAGCCACCTAACCAATTTTTGCATGTCGACAATAGACGAACTTTTTACGAACCTTCGTGCCGCAGGTCGCAAAGCCCTGATGCCGTTTATCACAGCCGGTGACCCCGATGTGGAATTTTCGGCAAGTCTTCTTGCCGAACTTATCAGGCAGGGATGTCATATGTGTGAGGTTGGAATCCCCTACAGCGATCCGATTGCCGATGGACCTGTGATTCAAGCTTCTTACACGCGAGCTCTGGATAATCGCGTGCGGCTTGAGCAGATTCTTGAAATGCTTGCCGATGTGACTCCAAAGTTAAACGCCCCGGTTGTTACGATGACAAGTTATGCCATTATCTCTCGTCAGGCTGAGGAGCGGTACGTCGATTCCATAGCCGAAGCTGGTATTGCCGGAATTATTGCTCCCGATTTGCCAGTTGAGGAATCGGCACGTCTGGCAAAAATTTGCGCGGCACGCGACATCAGTCTCATTCAACTCGTGACTCCAACCACTCCACGAGAACGGACATTGAGAATTGCCGAGACATCAACCGGGTTTCTTTACTATGTTTCGGTGACGGGAATTACCGGAGAACGAACAGAACTACCGGCAGAACTTGTCGACAATGTTGCCTGGCTTCGCGAGCAGACCTCCCTGCCAATTTGCATTGGATTTGGCATCAGCGATCCAGAACATGTACGGATGTTGGCACCTGTTGCCGATGGATTAATTGTGGGTTCAGCCATTGTGCGCCGCATTGCTGCTGGCCAGGATGATCCGCGAGAGGCCGTCTTGAAGGACATTGGCAATTATGTATCGACATTGCTCAGCGAGTTGTCAGTCGCTTGAGCGGTTTCTGAAGCCTATTTCAAGGCTTGTTTTAAGCGGGCTACAACCGGACTTTTCGTCGACCCCAAATATTTGACGTCTTGCTTGGCGTCAAGTTATAATGGAAAGGGTTGAGCTCCTCTGGCAGTTATTTCTGGTAGTGATTCATGCCGAATGCTGCTGAAGCCAACCCACATTGCGTTTGCCTTTGGCGGTGGGTTGCTCGCTTCATAACGTACCCCCACTGCAAAAAGCATGTGGTGTCGACGGGCCGTTTTTGGTACCGTTGCCACCGCGGGAAGTACCGGAACCCCCAATAGAGGATTACCCATGGTTGAAGGCCGTCGTAGCGAAGTGTTGCGCCGTTTTTTTTCAGGGGTTACAGAATATGCTTTTTGTACGGAGATAGGAGTTGCCGATCCTCCCCTGGTCGATTACCTCTCCGAAATGCTTGTCCGGTTCGTTCGCAACGAAGAAATTTATTCGGTGCGTGATGTGCGAGGCAAGCGGCTAGATCGAGTTGCCGACATGCTTGCCGAAGCCCAGCAACGGCAAGGCCCGGCTCGACGCCAGGTGCATCGTCAAATAGGGGATTTCATCCTCTTTTGGACGGGTCTCTATCCGGAAGTCATCGACAGTGTCCGTCAGAACGGTGGCAAAGATTCCCTGATCGACTATCCTACGCAGGGCAAGCGAGCCTACTATATCGCCAGTACGATTGCTGTTGATAAGGAGTATGCCCCCAGCGAGGTGCTTGAGCGGCTTAGCCAACAGTTTGAACTGTGCGTCTATGGCTTATCAGAAGTTCGTCGTCAGTGGGAAGAACGTGACGGAGATTCGCGGCTCCTGGTCAATTGATTCGCTACAGACTGACCGTTTTTTTGGGGAACGATCTCAAGCCGGGATGTCAGGTGGGGAGCGTTGGCGGTCAGACTTATGGCAACGCGAGCGACTTCTTTGACGCGCGTTGTTGGGCCCTGGTCGGTTTGGGCTTCATTCAGAGAACTCGTGCAAAAGTCGCGGCGGCGTTCCAATATCGATGACCTCTATAAGGCCAGTGTAGGTTTGCGCGGTAGACGTTTTGAATCCCTGCTTGTGTGCCACAAACGTACAAGTATGATTTGCCCGTACCGTAGGTGAGCCAGGTTGACCCGTATCACAGTCAAGCCCACTGGGGACGTCCACCGCTAACCGGCGAGCAGGTTGTCGGTTCATCGCACGGATTGCGTCATCCAGCGGTGGGCGTGGGTCACCGACCGACCCAGTCCCAAGCAGTGCATCGACGATCCATATCCCGTGCTGAATTGGTTCACCCGTTGTGCCGGACTGGTCGTCCTTCCACTTGGCGGCAACTTCAGGCCAGCGGATGATTGGCACATCGGACCTCTTGAGAATTTCGTAATTGGTTTGCGCGTCGCCCGTTAGCCCTTGCGGATCGTGCAAAAGAATGGTTCGACAACGCACGCCACGGATGTCCAGGTGTCGGGCAATCACAAAGCCGTCGCCGGCGTTGTTACCCTTGCCACAGAGTATTTCGACATTAGGTTGTGATGTGAGCGGAGTAAGGATGTTTGGATCGAGCTGAAGCAGTGCCTCAGCAACTCCGCGGCCTGCATTTTCCATTAACACCAGGCCGCTCATGTGATATTCATCGATTGCCCGACGATCGACCGTGCGTGATTGCTCGCGAGAAAGAAAGGGAGTAGTCATAGTCCTGTGATTATGACCCCTTTTGTTGTAGTTGGCACGTACCTTCGTTGCAAAAGATGGAATCGGTGCCCGACGCCAGGCAAACGTTCTGGTCTGACGTCGGGCGAAATACAGTTCGTTGGAATCGCGTGGAGGGGAGTTACCACCGGTACGTTTGCTTGCCGAGCTTACAGACGACTGGTTCATCCAGCACGAAATACTTGGCAACCTGCTTGCCATGACGCCCAATCAAGTCAAAGTATTCCTGGCTAAAGCGTTCGATTTTCTCAGCATTCTTTTCCTCTTTTTCGGTCACAGATGAGTCAATCCAGCGGCCTTCACGCAGAAAAAATGTTTTTCGTCCCAGAGTGCAAATGGTTGTGCAGGTGATCTGCTTGTCCTGGCGAGGGTCAAAGAAATCAACCCCTCGGCCAAGGTTGTCTGCCAGTTTTTTACCTTGGTCTTTTTCGGGCGTGGGGGCAGAGTTGTGGCGTCGACCATTGTCGGCGCTACCACCGGCCATACCGAAGCCATTACCGAAGCCATCACCGTAGGCGGAGGATGGTGCCCTGTTTGCGTTTTTAAATTGACCTTTTACAAACCGCTGCAGCACGCCTTCGCGTCCACTGGCTTGCCGGAGGTCTCGTGCCGCAACTGAGGAGCGGGCACGGTTTTCAGCCATATTTCGAATATTGCTGGTCTCGTCGGCCAAAAATGATGTGTAGGGCGTCAAAATTCCGTGTTCGGTTGCCAGGGCAACAAGTTCCGTTGTTAATTCCTCCTGGTGTCCGTGGAGGTCAAGTTCACCGATGATTTCTCCAACACGCCGAGTCGCCCACAATTTTGCGACAAAGGCATTGGTGTCGTCAGCGGTGTGTCTTGAGAATTCGGCGGGAAATTCAAAAGACTTGGTATGACCAGCCACTGCTCCCTGCAACGTTATCTTGGTGGTGCCGTGACCTCGATATCGACCAACGAGTACCACCTGATCGCCGGCAAACAAATCAAAAGACCCTTTTGGGTAGACACGATTGGTAGCAGAAATTCCCGGAGAGGGGTTCGTTTCCAGATCGAATCCGGCAGTTACGTTGGTCATAACAGGTGCCTTGATGCGGGTAACCAACGTACTGACTGCGACCTCGATATCTTCGGCGGGCCGCACATATTCAGATTGTCCGAAGTTAGCATCTGCCAGTCTGTCGAGTAACCGACTGTTGACGTCGTAGCCCACACCAAAGGGAAAGAGTCGTGCCCGCACGCGGTTTGTTGTTTGGCAGTTCGCAGCAATGGTAGCTTCCCGCGTTTCTCCGGTGGTGGGCAACCCATCAGTCAGGAAAATAACATAGGCGGGTTGACTGCTATCCTGGAGCATGTTCATGGCACGCTCCAGTGCTGCATTGATGTTGGTACTGCCACCTGCAAAAATTCCCTCGACGAATCCCAGCGCGGCTTGCCTCGATTGACGATCGAACCGTTGCAGTTCGGGTCGAAAAGTTTCAACCTTGCTGTCGTAAGTTACGATGTTAAACAGGTCTCCATCGCGCAAGTCGTTAAGTACAAACTTCAGCGCACCCTTGGCTTGGGAGAGTTTTTTACCACTCATGCTCCCAGAACGATCGACGACAAACACCACGGTTTTGGCCGTTGTGATCACAGGCTCCGGCTTGATTTCGGGGCTGGCCAAAAGCAGGAAGTAGCCGTCCTGGTCACCGGTCGGTCGATAGCTGAGCAGGCTTGCGCTAACGCCCATAGTGGTTGCATCGTAAAAAAGTCGAAAGTCTTCACCTGGTAGAGTGTTTGTGGATTCATGGGTGACGATTGCGTGGTACTGATCGGGACGATCGAGCTTGACCGCATGCGTGGCGGAATAGATGTTTGTGATAGGCGACTGGCTCTCGATCGCGACTCGGATCTTGAGTTGTTCAAGCGGTGCAGAAGTGTACTTGGCAGCCCGCAGTGGAAAAAGAAAATCGGTCAGCCCGTGTGTGTGACGGCAGAGTTGAGTGTAGCGGAGCGTTACCGTACGTTGTGCGCCCGCAGGTACCGGAAATACGCTCGTCCGAAACAACCCACTTCCGACCCATTCGAGAAGAGCGGGATCGCGATTTTTTCGGACGATTGCTTCGTAGGTCTGACGTGCCCTATCAGCTGGTAAAAGTGCCGCCTCGTATTCTTTACCGTCGACCAGCAAGGTTAGTCGATCAATGGCTCCGTCGTAGGGAAGCGGAAACATAAAAGCGACTTCCAGCTGTCGACGACCCGTATTCACAAACGTCTGCGCAACCTGCACCTGAGCAATTTGATCCCGCAGCGTAGCATTGACCTCGATGGACTCGATTTTATAGCTGCCCGACGTTGGTGTGGGCTTGGGGCGGACGTGTGGGCGTGGCAGGCGGGTTTTTCGGTCGGGCCGCACGTCGACGAGCAGTCCCTGGGCGGCAACTGGTTGTACATGGCAGGCTAACATTCCACCGCCGAAAGCCAGCAAGAGAAGAGAAAAACCACGCGAAAAGTTTGTGTAGACCACGAGATTGGCTCCGAGTTCAGATTGGGAATCGGGGAAGGTTGTCGCCTGCTAGCGGCGAGGATTCTACGCAACTTGTGAGACGACGTGCCCGGACAAAAAGTTCCCGCATGCTGGTTTTTCTTCACAAAGGGCTCTGGTTTCCCCTCAAACCTCCCAGGCTTCCTTGGCGGTGTATTTTTACCGGGTAAAGATTGCACTTGCCGACCGGGGCAGACTTAAGGAAGATCCGCCGCGGTTTTGTGCCTCCTGCCGACAAGGCTGGCGGCATCTTTACCGTCAGGCCCCGTCGACGTCACAGGGATGGTCATGTCGGTGCTTTCTGTTCGGTTCGGACCGTTTGTTGACCTATGGATTCGATGTTGGATCGCCGATTTATACTGCTGACTTTTGCCGTGTTCGCTGGTTGCCACCCAAATTGGGTAGGGATGCCTGGCAAGCGGGTATCTGAACCGGTTGCTGTGACATCCCCCGTATGGATGACTCCCAGTACGGATCCTGTCGTCATTTATGAGACCGACCCAGTTGTCGTGCAGCCGCAACCGGCCGTTCCGACCGTATCGGGGCCTGTTTTGGCACAAGTTCCCCCGCCGGTTGCAGTGCTTCCACAACCGGTTGTTCCGATCGTACCTGGGCCTGTCTTGGTACAAGTTCCTCCGTCCGTTACGACGCTCCCACAGCCTTCAGCACCGATGGTTGTTCCTGAGCAGGTTCCCGCACCACCAGAGACACCCATGCCGTCTCCCCAGTTGCCAGGTGTGTTTGGGGGTACAAACATATCTTCGGATTTGGGGTTTCCAAGTGGCCCGTCGAATATCGTGAAGTTGCCCAACCCACTTTATGTACCAGTTGGTAATGACGAGTTGGCATGGGAAAAGATTACCGGAGTTGTCAGTGAGTACTTCCGAATTACACAGGAACGGCGGGCACGGCGTTCGCCAGAAGTTTTGATCGATGGGACAATTGCAACAGCTCCGCTTGCCGGTGCAACGATCTTCGAACCACAACGAAAAGATTCTGTTGGCGTATTCAACCGCTGGCAGAGTACCTTTCAGACGATTCGTCGATTTGCGATCATCGAAGTACGGCCTGATCCGACTGGGTACCTGGTGAGTATACAAGTCGAAAAACAACTTGAAGACCTTCTTCGGCCACAGGAGTCAACGGCTGGTCAGGCGATTCTGCAGTACGACAACACCATTCCCTTGCGGGATAAGTTCGAGGTTAGTCGTACCCGCGAATCGGGACTGTGGATCCCACTGGGCAGGGATATCCCTCTCGAGCAGCAGATGCTGGCCAACATTCAGGCACAATTTTCCAGCCCGGTTCCTGTCAGGCGATAAAGGTCAAGTACGGTCGAAGACCTCGTGTGTTGAGGCATTCTATTTAGAGTGGTTGCATCATCTGCCGATGCTTCGGCGCAGAATTGGGTGTCGCCAGGATTCTTTTACGTCTACTATCGAAAAGCGCTGTCAAAAAGCACTGTCAAAAAGCACTGTCAAAAAGCACTGTCGAAAAGCATCTTTCATGGTGATCCACTAGACGCACATCGCCCCCTGTTTCTCGGTCTTCCAACCTGGGTAAGTGGTACTTGGCCGCACAGGAAGACTGCGGAAAACGGGTTAATTTCTGGTTGGCTAACAGGTCTTGGACACTCTGGCTGTCGCCGCAGCACCTCGCTTGGGGATCAGATATCCCCTAGAATAAAAAATCTCCACAAGCGCCGGATCACCAAAGACTGTGTGAGGTGTAAAGCTCTCCGGCGATCCTTGAGGTTGTCTGTCGGTCGTTGCCCCAAATCCGGTCAGGAGAAACTCTCATGCTCATCAAAAACCATTCACGCTGGCGTCGCATGATCTTTTGTTTCGCCCTGGCCGGCGTTTTGGGACCGTTACTGCCGAGTCATGCAGGGGCCGAGTCGCAGGCCCGTGCAGTGGCCCGGCAACTGGTTGAGCGGTCCAGTATGCAACGGGGTATTTGTGCGGTGTTGGGGGGCGACCCAGCCGTGGCATTGGAAATGGCCCGCCTCAGTGAGCTCTTGGTCAACGCCCGACAACCAAATCACAAGGAGGCCCGTGATCTGATGAAACGGTCCGATGCGGCCGGTTACGGAATTCGGCGTCTGGCGGTCGAATCCGGGCCACTCGACAAGCTTCCCTACGCCGATCGGCTAATCGACATTGTCGTTGTCCCACCAAGGACTTCCGGGCCACGTTCCCAGTTATCGATGCAGGAAATAGTGCGCGTACTGCGTCCCGGAGGAACGGCGATTCTTGCCGCAGGAGATCAGGCGGGTGATGCTGAGCGGCTTGCCGACCGCGCCCGCGACGGAGGTGCGATTGACGTTGTCACATGGACGGACGAACACGGCAGCTGGATGCAATGTTTTAGTCCTCCACTTGTCGGGGTGGACAATTGGTCCCACTGGGAAAAGGGACCCGATAACAACCCAGTTTCCACCGATGCGATCATTCGGGCACCCTACATGACCCAGTTCCTGGCCGAACCGTTCTATATTGGTATGCCCTCGGTCACGACCGCCGCCGGGGGTCGTACGTTCCTGGCCATCGGGAACATTGCCCATCACCGGCGGGAGTGGGACATCCTCTACACGTTGATTGCTCGCAACGGCTACAACGGTACCGAACTCTGGCGCCGGAAACTTCCGGAGGGGTATCTGGTGCATCGGTCTGCTTTTGTTGCAACCGACGACACGTTCTACATGATCGATAGGGATCGTTGCCTGATGCTGGATGCCCAAACGGGTCAACAGCGGGGAATGATCCAACCGGCCGAAGTCATGGGCCAGTGGAAATGGATGGTCCTTCAAGGCGACGTCCTTTATTTTTTGTGTGGCAAGCCAGATCCCGCTGCGGAGACCAAGAAGGGTGATCGGTCATTTGGTGGATGGAGTTGGGGCGACCTCAGCCGTGCCTATTACAAGAGTCGTATGCCACACGGTTTTGGCGACACCCTGTGTGCCTATGATCTTCAGGAAAACAA
>JAKVCB010000136.1 GCA_022448345.1 Pirellulales bacterium | reverse complement strand
AGTCCCAACTGTCTGTATTCGTACCCACCGCCCACGCGGGGCTTTTACCACACGGATGCCGACCGCGACATTTTCCTCACCACCGTCTCGGGCGGTTACAATGCACGACTCTACCGCAACGACGGAAACTGGAATTTTACCGACGTCACCTCCTCGGCAGGCCTGGATGGAATTACGCCCACTTACCAGGCCGCCTTTGCCGACTACGACAACGACGGAGATTTGGACCTGGCGGCCGGCGGGATCCTGTTTCGCAATGAAGGCAACGACCACAACTGGCTCAAACTCAAAATGGTGGGGGACGGAATTACGGTCAATCGGGATGCCGTGGGTGCCCAGGTGCGCATCGAAGCAGGCGGCGAAACTTTTACCCGGCAGGTGGAAAGCGGCACCGGCGAGGGAAACCAGAATGATCCCACGCTTCACTTCGGACTGGGCACCATGACAGGTCCGGTTGACCTCGATATCCTCTGGCCGGGTGGCCAAACCGGTCAGATCCAAAACATTGCCCTCAACCAGGTCCACACGATCGAGTTTTCCCCTCCGCCGCCGCCACTGACCGACCACCAATGGGTCCCCACCACCGGTGGCAGTTGGCATACTCCCGCAAACTGGTCGTCCGGCACCGTCCCCAACAGCCATAGCGCAGCGGCACAACTCACCGGCGCCACCGCGACGGCGATCCACATCGAACTGGGCTCGCCGGTGACCGTTGCCCGGCTGGACCTTGATGACGCAACCAGTTACCAACTCTCTGCCAGTTTGCCCGAGGGCCGCTTGCAACTGGAAACCGCCTCCGCAGCGGCAGAGCTCAACGTACTGGCCGGCCAGCACACGCTCGCCCTACCGGTGGTGGCCCAGTCGGACAGCCTGGTAGATGTACCCGAGGGTGCCTCGATCACACTGGCCGATACGGTCGATTTCGACGGTGTGACTCTCACCAAAACCGGAGGTGGCCTACTACGAGTGCCCGAAGGCTCAAGCTCCGGAAGTGGCACGGTCCAGCTCAACGAGGGCACGCTGGACTGGAGGGGCGATTTGCGCGGAAACCTGTCGGCTGCCGGCGGCACAATTACCCCGGCAGGCGCCAGCCGGGGACGACTGGATGTCCGAGGTTCCTTTGCGCTGGGCGAAGGGGCGTCGCTAGAACTTGACATTCGAGGGCTCTCTTCCAGCAGCAACGACCTGGTGACCGTCGACAGTCAGGCGGACCTGGGGGGCACCCTTGAAATCGACCTCCACGACGGGTTCCGACCGACCCCCGGAAGTCAGCTGCTGGTGATGCTGGCCGGAAACCTCACCGACAACGGGCTCACCGTCGGCGGCCCTGATGGGCATTATTTTCAAACCGTCGCTGGCAGCAGTACGCTCCTGCTGGAAGCAGTCGCCCCTGGCAGCTGGCAGTGGACCGGCGGTAGCGGTGAATGGAACGCTTCGGCCAACTGGAATGAAGGCTCCGTGCCGAATTCCAACTCGGCTGTGGTTCAGTTGACCGGTTCTGTGGCAACCACCAGCCTGATCCAACTACCAACTGCCGTCACGCTGCGGGAACTTTCCCTTGACCAGGGCAGCTCTTACTGGCTCCTGGGAACTGGTGAGCTGCATTTCGATGGACCGCATGGCCAGGCCGATGCCCTGGTGACCGGCGGCAGTCACCGCTGGGATGTGGACGTCCACACCCACGTCGACACAGCCCTGTTTGTCAATACAGCAGCAACACTCACCATTGCCGGTCCGCTCCATCAAAATGGATTTACCGTCACCAAAGAGGGCCAAGGAACGCTGGTCCTCGATGGAGTCGCCAGTTCGGGCAACCTCGAAGTGATCGGTGGCACCCTGGCCGGTGATGGCACGGTGGGTGGAGACCTCATCGCACACTCAGGACAGATCACTCCCGGAAGTGGCATCGGCCAGCTCGACGTCGAAGGAGATTTCACCCTTGGCGCCGCGGCAACCTTACAGATTGAAATTGCGGGCCCCTCTTCCAAGGATGTTCTTTTTGTGTCGGGCGCCGCGGAGCTTGCCGGTTCGCTTGAGGTCGTATTAACCGACAGCTACCAACCGGAACCGGGCCAGAATTTTCTGGTTCTGCTGGCGGGCAGCGTGACCGACAGTGGGCTTACCCTCAGCGGACCTCGCGCAGATGAGTTTGCCCTAACGGCCTTTGGAAGTGGCTTGATCCTCGAGTCGCTCTTCGCTGGCTTAGCCGGCGACTACAATGGCGACGGAACGGTCGACGCGGCCGACTACGTCGTGTGGCGCGACTCGCTGGGAGAGAGCCTGCCGGCTGGCACCGGTGCCGACGGCGACCGCAGTGGCATCGTCGACCAGCTCGACTACGAACTGTGGAAAGCAAATTTTGGCACCACCGGTGCGACTTCCAGCGCAGTGCCTGAACCTACCGGTGCCATGCTGCTGGTCACCCAGCTTGCCATTTGCCTCGCGGGCCTGCGCCGGCAAACTCTCCCGCGCACGGCTGATCTTGCCCGGTTGTGCCCACTTTCAGCGCCATCGCAGGGCAATCCTTGACAGCAAAGATTCCAACTCGTTCAATAAAAGAGTTGCCCTTGGGGCGACAGAACATCGTGCTTACTGACAAAGGGGTGCGCGTACCGGTTGCAACCCAAGCTTGGCAGGCCCCCTGTTTTGCATCGCCGGCGGAACTGAACAACTCGCGGGGCCCCTAGAGCCATGAACCCTAGAGCCATGAACCCTAGAGCCAGACAAATCGCTTGCTCTCTTGATTTAAGCGGCCACAACCAGATTGGGCTGTCCGGCGGCCCGCAAAGGTGCTATCCCAGGACCATGCGATTGAAATTGCAACACGGTTTTACGCTGGTCGAATTGCTGGTGGTCATCGCTATCATTGGTATTCTCATCGCCCTACTCTTGCCAGCGGTGCAGGCGGCCCGCGAGGCAGCGCGGCGCACACAGTGCACCAACAACCTTAAGCAAATGGGCCTGGCGATTCACAATTACACGGCCACCCACGGCGTAATGCCCATTGGCAGCACCGGCCCAAGCGGCGACCGCAACAATCCCGACCGGATGGGCGAGAGATTGCATGGATTGTTCTCGGTGATTCTTCCGTTTCTGGAGCAGGGCGGAATTTACGATGACCTCGATATCCAAACGCAGCAGACCGAGACCGGTCACGAACAGATGCGGTACACGGTTGTGGAACCTTACATTTGCCCCAGCTATCCGCATCCGGCCATGATCCCCGCCGGCACATCTGGTCTGTACGAATGGCAATGGGGCGCTTTCACAACCTACCAGGGCGTGGGTGGCGTGATCCTGCACTGGAGCCAGAAAACGGTTCAACCGATTAACAATCCGGGTGGCGGCGCGCTACCATTTAATGGCATCTTCGGCTGGGATTTTCAGCGCAAACTCCACGAGGTCACCGATGGCTTGAGCAAAACGCTCATGATGGGCGAGTTTGTGCATCGTGATTGTGACGCAGCCGGGTGCGAACCGGCGCCGGGGAAAGTCCGCCCCTGGATCATGGGCGGATCGCGCAACGGCCCCAGTAGTTATGCCTACAAGGTGCTGCAGAATCCGCCAAACATCGTCATTAAAGTCTCGAATACAAAATATAATTACTTGCCGCACGGAAGTTATCATCCCGGCATTACTCAATTCATGTTTGGAGATGGCAGCGCACGGCCCATTTATGATGACATCGATTTCCGAAGGGTCTATCAGCCGCTGGCTAGTTGTGATGGGGGAGAGGTTGTTGAATTTCCATAACCACCAACAAACGGCTGCCAAGTTGTTGCGGACTGCACTACCGATGGTGTTGGTTTTTGCGGGAGGCTGCGGCGACCGGGCCAATAGGGTGCAGGTCAAGGGGCAGGTCACCTTCAAAGGCAACCCGCTCCAATTCGGTACCGTCATGTTCCAACCCACCAGCGGTCAGCCAGCGGTTGGCGATATCCAAACCGATGGCACCTTTCGCCTTTCGACCTCCCCACAGGGCGATGGACTTCTGCCTGGCGGCTACCAGGTGCGGGTCATCTGTTTTGAATCCGACCGGCCTGGCAGCAAACCACCGGTTGCCCAGGAACTGCCCACACGAGGCGTTTCGCTGATCCCGCTGAAATACGGGGAATACCGTACCAGCGGAATCGAGATTGAGGTGACCCCAGAGCTCCCCCAACCGGTAGTCCTGAAGTTAACAGCCCCCTAAAAACCCCGCTGGCAACCCTAGCGCGGGGCAAATGGTACCCGGTGGGCTCCTGCCAGGCCTTAGGCCAGTGGCGACTGCACCCTCTAAAAACCGAAAAAACAGTTCTCTGCAGATCTCCCTGGTAATTCCTTGTAGATCTCCCCGGTAATTCCCTGTAGATCTTTCTGGTAATTCCTTGGATACATTTATGGTAATTCTTTGAAAATATTTTTAGTAATTCTTTGCTGAACCTCCTGTTACCCTTATACTGATTCATCTCTACTTAATTGGTGCAAGACTCTTAATCGAAACGAACCGCGCGGGTATTCACACTGGCGGCTAAAGAATTTCCGGAGCAACCTCATGCCCAAGAGACAAAGCAACTTTTCTCTAGCGACGGCCTTGTTTCTAGCGGCTGTCTTGACGCCCGTTTTCTTTGGCACCACTGCCTCTGCACAGTTAATCGGCCCCGACCATGTAAACGACAATAACCCAGGCCCACAGGGCGAAGGCTTTCTGCTCGTCGGCGGCGAACCCTTGGGTGTGGCCGTTGGACCTTCTGCCGATTTTCCAAACGGGGCCTGGAACATGGGAACCAACGGGTTGCAACGGTACAAGTCGGAAACGGATCCCATCGATGGTGATTTTACGTTCACGTTACGTGGATTGGTCAGTTACGTCCAGAATCCCAACCAACCGGGCACTTCCCCGGAAGATTTAAGAGCGGCTGGCCTTGGTTTTGTGGTGGATGCCGTAGAGAACGACAACCCGCGTTACTCGTTTGGTTGGAACGAGCAACTGACGCGCGTCATTATGCAGCATGACGCCAGCAGTGGCCTGGAGGCCCAGTACTTTGCCCTGGACGCGACGCAGGTCCACACCTATCAGCTCATCCGGCAAAGTGGGACTGCTAATTTCTATGTCGATGGCAACCAGGTGATTCAGAATATCGATAACCGAGGAAATACTTTTGGCCAGGGCCTGGATAACCACACAGGACTTTTCTTCGGTAGTCTCTCGAGCAACCCCGCCTCACAAAGCGATTCGAAATGGGACCTCATCCGCCTGGAACAGGGGGTCAACATCTACGACCCCAATGCGACTCCTGAGACAACCTTCACCTGGGGCAGCAGCGAATCGGGCCAGTGGAGCAGCCTGGCCAATTGGCAGCCTGTGACCGACGGCCCGCCTGACAACAGCAACGAAACGGCAATCTTTGGCGATGCGATCGGCAGCGACTCTCGTACCGTCTTTACCGACTCGGACGTGACGATCAATGCAGTCCAATTTGAAAATGCGATGGGTGGTTCTTATGCGGTGGCGGGTGCTGGCAGCGTAAACCTGGCTTCGACCGCTGATGGCACAGACACGTTGCCCACCCTTTCGGTCACCGGTGGTGGGAGTCACCAGTTTCAGGCGATGGTCCGTTTGCAAAATGATGCCACGGTAACCGTCAACAGTGGTTCGGCGCTGACGTTCACCAACGGGTTGGATCTCAACGGCCACACCCTGACGAAAACAGGGGCCGGCAGCATTGCCGTGAACAACGATTTCTCTGCCTCTGGTGGCATGCTGGCGTGTACCGAGGGAGCCTGCACGGGCAACGCAGACTTCGGCTCGGCACTCACGTTTGCCACGGCCGTGCCTGAACCGACGACAGCCGCCTTGGCCCTGCTGGGAGTGCTGGGAACACTTTGCCTGGTGCGGCGCCGCCCGGCCGGGCTCATCGAAAGTGTGCCGCTGGCGGGCGGGTCCTCCGGACGGTTGGCCGGCACACTTTGCGCCCTGGTTTTGCTCACCAGTTGGGCATCGGCCCAGGTCGTACTACCGAAGCACACCGATGACCGAAACCCGCTCCTGGAGGGTTTCACCATTCAAAATTCGCTCGACGGGTTCAGCGACAATGGTTCGTGGAAAATGACCATAGGCGGGGCAGCGCGGTACATTGCAGAGCAGACCCCGGCAAACTCGGCCGACCGCACCTTCACCGCCACGGGCTACCTGGAATCCGCCAGTGGAAACAACAACATCGGCATGGTCCTGATGTACGAACCCGACGCGGACCAGTCGGCACAGCTGGCGTTTCTTGAGGATGGCACCGGCATTTGGGACCGTGCAGCAGGACCAGGAGTGAATGTTTATAACGTGGATACCTCCGTCGAGCACACCTACCAGATGGTTTACTCCGGTGGCGAACAAAAGGCCTACGTCGATGGGAACTTTGCGTTTGACCTTACGATTGCCGAGGCGGTTGGCTTGGACAACTTCCCAGGCGGCTACTACGTCGGCAGCGCTTCGAGTGCTTCCCCCTCGGTGTCGTCCTGGAATTTGTGGCAGGTCGAGGAAGGTATCCACCTCGTAACACCGATCGTCGATACGACGTTCGCCTGGAACGCCAGCGGAGCAGGAGCATGGCTCTCAACAGACAACTGGGCCGGCCGCGGGGCCCCACCCGATGCCAGCAGCGACACGGCCGTGTTCGGCAACTCGATTGGCAGCGACGCCCGCACCGTGTTTACCGACTCGGCGATTACCGTGAACTCCGTTCAGTTTGAGAACTCCACAGGTGGATCGTACATCGTGGCTGGCACGGGCAGCATTAACCTGGGTGAAAATAGCGAGGGCTCAGTGGCACCAACCCTCTCGGTCAGCAACCAGGGAAACCACGAGTTTCAGGCACTCGTGAATTTGCAACACGATACCACCGCAACGATCGAGGCTGATTCGACGCTCAAGTTCACCAATGCACTGAACTTCGGTGGCAATACGTTCACCAAGACAGGTGCCGGAACGGTCATGGTCAACAATATCGCCCCGACGGTTGGGGGGACCTTCCATTGTGATGGAGGTACCTGCGGCGGCATCGGCAAGATTGGTGGCGACTTAAACAGCAACGGCGGGACCGTTGCGCCAGGCAACGCGACAGGAAGGCTTACCGTGGACGGCAATTTCACCCAGGGGGCCAGTAGTACGCTTGCGCTGGAAATCGGTGGACTTAACGAAGGCAATGAGCATGACAAGCTGGTGGTCACCTCAGCAGCAGACCTGGCGGGAGTGGTCGCCGTGGAGTTGACCGATGGCTTCGCGCCAAGCAGTGGAGCCACGTTTGATGTCCTTGATTTTGGGACGTTTGTTGACAATGGGTTCCAGTTTGACTTCAGCCAGGCTGGTGGTGCCGCGTCGTGGAATACCAGCCAGTTCAGCACGAACGGAACCTTATCCTTTGCTTCCGGTGCTGGTGTGCTGGGTGACTTTAGCCAAAACGGAGTCGTTGACGCGGCCGACTATGTTGTTTGGCGCGACAATTTTGGCACCAACAATACGCTTCCCAATGACGGCGGGCTACCCCTGCCTGTTGGCAATACCCATTATGATCTCTGGAAACTGAATTTTGGAAATTCCGGAACTGGCGCTAGTGCGGCAGCCGCCGTGCCGGAACCTGCTACCTGCGGGCTCCTGCTTCTTGGGCTGCTGTCTTCTATCTTGGGAGGTTATCGAAATGGGAGGGCAAAATAACAACCACCTTTTGTGATCTCTAGAACATTGACTGTTTTTTGATTTTGACAAGGTACTTTTTTAACCCGTTTTTTGTGGAGGAGAAACAATGACCAGGACTTGTAGAATTGCGACGACCATGTTGATTGCCACCGTAGCCATTGCACTAACCGCGACTGCTTCGGCGGGAGTTATTGGGGTAAGTCACTCCGGGAGCAACGACCCTGAGACCCAAGGTTTTACCGTACAAAACGCCGCCTCCGGAAGTGCAGATGGTGGATCGTGGAGCATGACCAACGGGGGAGCAGGACGGTACATTGCGGACCATCCGCCAGCTGGTGGTGCCGACCACACCTTAACCGCTACCGGCCGCTGGATCTCCAGCGGAGGAACCATTGGTACGGTGATCATGTGGGAGCCAGACGCAGACCAATCGGCACAGCTTTGTTTCAATGATGATGGTTCTGGCATCTGGGCCCGCGGCGGTACGGGCACGTATGCGGTAGACACCACCGTCGACCGTACCTACCAGATTACTTACAGCGGCGGCGTACAAAAGGCCTATGTCGATGGAAACTATGCGTTCGACCTGGCCATCGGGGAGTGGGCAGGGCTGGACAATTTTGATGGTGGCTTCTTTCTCGGAAGTGCTTCCAGTGCGCAAACTGGGGCCTCGGCCTGGAGCACGCTGCAAGTCGAGACTGGCCTGAATGTCATGGCCGCTATCCCCGAGCCAACGGCACTGCTGCTTTTGGCAACTGGTCTTGTTGGCCTGTTTGGCATCGGCCGGCAACGGTAAGGCCAGGTGGCTAACTGTTAAAACTCCGAAAACCCAACGGGGCGGGAGGCGCAAGTCTCCCGCCCCGTTTTTTAAGGAGTTTTGTTTTCGATGACCGGTTTTCTTGTAGACTTGGGCAAAGTTCTTTTCGCTCGACGGTGTCAAAAGACCGGTCCGCCTGAAAAACGACTTCAGGCCAACTCCACCAGGGGCCTCCCGCAGAATTTTTCCTACCCCAGCTGGATAGCGCGCTTGCCGGACGGCCGTAAACCGTTCATAACATCCGTTGTGTGCTTCGGTGACAAACACTGTGAACCGGGACAAACACTGTGAACCGGGACAAACACTGTGAACCGGAAGATATTGTGGTCGGCGGGTGACAAGCACCCAGAGAAAAAACACCGTACCGGGCCGCAGAGATCCGCCAGGCTTCCCCCGCAAAATGGCCCGCCCACGGCCAACAGCAAGAAAGGTTTCGCGATGAAAAAGGTAATTGGCGCGTTGGCGCTCGGAGGATTGTTGCTGGTAGCCACCAGTCGCTTCGGCTGGACCGATGAGTACCGCGTGGTGCGCTCGTTTCCCGTTGCTGCCGAAATAGCGTGCATGCCGGCAGTCACACGGGCTCCCAATGGCGACCTGCTGGTCGCCTTCAGCACTGAGTGGGAACCAGTCCCCGAGGGAGGCATCTTGAAACTTGTCATTTCCAAGGATGATGGTCAGACGTGGTCCGAGCCACAGGTACTCTGGCAACACGATGACCCGCGCGTCACGATCCAGGTCTCCTGCGGCCTGCAAACGCTCAGCAACGGCGACATTCTCCTGCCGGTCAATTGCGGTCGGTGGCATCGCAAGCACGATGCCAAGCCGGATGAGACCAGCCTGGCGGCCATCTATGACATCCGGCCGGACAACCCGGAGTATCTGCGCGAAGTTCGCTTTTTGCGATCCACCGATTCAGGCAAAACCTGGACCAAGGAAGATCCCCAGGTAGGCAAGTCCTGGCCACGTTACGGGCGGCTGCTGGAGTTGGACGACGGACGGCTGATTATGACCGGCTACGGCTGGTACGTCGAAAGTCGTGACTATGGCCACAACTGGGGACCGGTGCTGTGGGTAGAAAATGGCATCAAGAGTGAAATGAACATGTTCGAAGCAGCCGACGGGACCCTCTTTACGGTGCTGCGAGGAGGCGGAGGACCACCGCGGCGGACATTTGGTTCCCGACGTTCTACCGATGGAGGAGTAACGTGGAGCGAAAGAGAATCGATGAAAGTCCAGGGCAAAATGCCCGACCTGTTGCTGGTGCCTGATGGTCGCATCCTGCTGGCCGCTGGAATGGTAGGGTTGCAGGATGGCAACGAACACAAAACTCAAATGGATCGGTTTTCTTTTTGCTCGCTCTTTATCAGCGACGATCACGGACAAACATGGCAGCGGGATATCGACTTTCAGCCGGTCGTACCCCAAGGGGATGTTGTTGTTGGTGACCAGCCAGGCTTGTGCCAGTTGCCTGACGGCAAGATCTTTGCGGTCTTGCAGGCGATGGATCGAACGAAGAAGGGAGACCAGTGGTATGGTTTCCATACCGGAATGAGCCTCGTGGGAAATATCATTGAGCCGGTTTCCCCGGCCACAACGGGTTCGGCCGGCAGTGAAGGTCAAGGGGAACAAAAATAAGGCTCCATCCTCAGAACACTCGCCGGCCTGCGCGTCGCAAAAAATAAATTTCAGCCCTCCCTGGAGCTAAACGTTTTTTTAAAACCCTGGCCCGGAGGATACCTGTCTACCAGGTTGGCAACCGGTCCTTTTGGTAGTATTGACTGAAGGAATCCCTGATGCGCAACTCTTTTTGTCTTGCTCCTTTTGTGTTGGCCTGGGTGGCCTGCCTCCTCCCCACCTGGCAGGCCGTGGCCAAGAACCCCACCGACAAGGAGAGCCTGCGCCACATAGACTCCCGCCTTCAGCTGTTTGTCGACGACTGGCTTATCGATCGCACCGACGGCGTAAGCCTGGAATTACAAACGCCCATCGATGCGGGCAAAGCGCTCGACTTGACTCTTGCCTGGGAAGGCCCCCTGAGCGGTATTCCGTGTGCATTCCGTGACGGCGACAAGTACCGCATGTATTACCGGGGCGCACGACGGGAAATGCAGTCGCGCGGTCCGTTGAGTTCTAATATCTGCTATGCCGAGAGCACCGATGGTGTCCATTGGACCAAGCCCAACCTGGGACTTTACGAATTTGCCGGGAGCAAGCAAAACAATATTACGTACATCGGCGATGGCACCCCACAGTGGTTCTGTTTTAAGGACGACAATC
>JAKVCB010000135.1 GCA_022448345.1 Pirellulales bacterium | reverse complement strand
AATGCCAATCGCGATGCATCCCAGGATCAGGCTTGTGACAGCCATCGCGTCGGTTTTCGGGGAACCGCTGTAACCAGCGGGTGCTGCTGGGGTGGGTGAGATGCCATCTTCAGTGGACATACGTGGTGTTCCTGCAATTGGTAATGAGAATGCATTGCTTCACAGTAGCTAAAAATGTTTAAGTTAGGATTAGGTTGGCTTTTAAACCTTTCGACTTGGTGGAGTCACTAAACCGTATTTTAAAAGTGAGAGTGTTTTTGAAGATAGGACCGATGTGAATGAATTGGAAAAGACGCCAAATAACAGCACTGCCTTCAAATGAACAGACCGTCCCCCTAGAGACCCACCAACAAAACATCCCGCGAAAATAAAACACCTGCCCCGTCGTCAGCGGCCCCAAGAAAAGAACCCCTATGTGGCTCCTTGTGGATCAGTTCGACTCCATGAACTCAATATCGCAATGCTGACAGTGGTATCGCTCAATGTCCTCGTAGTATACCAGGAGTTCACCACACACGTTACACGGTGTCTGTGTCGCTTGAGGCTCGAAACAGAACTCAAAAGCTAAGTAGTCGTATAGGGCCTCGTCCACCACAGACTCCTCACACACTCAGATTATGTTTTTCGATCTCAGATCAAACCAGATGATACCAATTAAGTAGTTATGATTGGTTTTAAATCGCTCAATACGTAACAAAGCGGTAATGCAACACAAAAGACGAATGACGTTGGGCTTGAGGTTTAGTCCGGCAAGGTGGCCTGCTTTTTCACAGCTGCCTGTGATCGATAAAAAAAGGCATTGCGGCTGAATGCCGCAATGCCCTGATTTTTAAACGCTAGTCTTTTCCTAACCTTTATAAAGTCAGGCAAAAGACCAGGCGGAAGATGACTTGTCCGGCGCGATCAATTTCACGCAGCAGTCCGACTTTTGGAAAGCAAATACAGAATGACACCAAGGGCCATCACACCCACCAGGCCCTGACTCCCCAAACTGGAAATCAAGGACGTCAGGTTGGCAGTCACATTACCAATGAAAGGCGTTTGGTCACTCGCGCCAAACAGGACTTGAATCACAACTCCCAAGGCCACCAGCAGGAGGCCAACTTCAGTGATTTCCCGCAACCAAGTTTTAGCAGTGCTCAGAACGTTCATGGAATCGATCCTTTACAAGGGGTGGAAAGGGCTCCTGGAAACGCAATCGGGGATCTTGGACGGAAAACATGACAAAATGCCCATTTTTCCGCTAATATATGATAGATGGGCTAAATGGGAGAGGCAAGTATTTTAGGAGGATACTGGAGGCATTCCTCCATGGGCCACTTTAGACGTAAGTATTGGCCCTAAAGTGAGATAGGCTTATTTTTCGGCCCATTTTTGGCCCCAAATCAAATCTTTTTGGCCAAGCTAGCCGCTCAATCCCTCAAGCAAATCGTCAAATCGATCGGCGACAAACACGCCTGCCTTTTCTAGCGCCTTCTTCTTGCCTTCGACCGAGCCGCGGCCCCGTTCGACAATCACGGCGGCATGTCCGAAACGAACTCCCTCCAGATCGTCGACAAAGCGGCCCGAAAGAAATGCGTTGATCCGCAGGCGGCTTTTGCGCTGCAGCAACATCTCGGCCAGGTCTTCTTCGGCCGTCCCGCCCGGCTCACCATAAAGCACCACCGAACGGGTGGCAGGGTCATTTTCCAGGGCCGCCACCAATTGGACAAAGTTGGCACCGACGATCGGGTCTCCACCGACACCGACGGCAACACTTTGCCCAATCCCGTGGCTTGTCAAAAAGCTGGCAATTTCGGTCGTCATCCCTCCACTTCGGGAAAGAATGGCTGTGCTACCCGGGGTGAAAGATCTTTGTACGTTGTCAATCCTGCCGCCGATGGTACCCAGTTTTGCCTTGTGTGGCCGGATGAGTCCCAACGAATTCGGACCGATGACCTGGCAGCCCGCCTGCCCGGCCGCGACGAGGATTTTGCTTGTGTCGCGGCGCGGAACCCGTTCGGACATGATCAGGCAAAGCTCGATCCCGTGGCTAATCGCTTCCAGCGACGCATCGAGCACGGCTGGTGCCGGAACGGAAATGACCGAGACCGTAGGGGCATGATCCTTTTTGAGCTGGGCTACCGTGTCGTAGACTTTTTTGCCGTGGACCTCCTGGCCCCCCTTGCCAGGCGTGACCCCAGCGACAACGCGGCTGCCATACTCGAGCATGTCAGCGACCATGGCGCTCGCCTCGCGGCCAGTGATTCCCTGCACCATGATTTCAGCCTGCGGGTCAAGAAGCATGCTGTCCTCCTGTGGCCAATCGAGCTGATTCGTCGAGCGATGTTTCACGTCCAAAGACCGGCACGCCGGCCGAGCTCATGACGGCACGCGCCTCGTCTTCCCAGGAACCGGGAATACGAAACAGGGAGATGACTTCCGAAGCTTTCTTTCCGGCAGCTTCGGCGCCAGCCAGAACTCCCCGGGCAACCACATCGGCCCGCGTGTTGTTCACCACGTTCATAATCACTGCCAGGGACTTTACCTGCGGCCTGGAGATCAGCAGTTGCGTGAGGGCAGCTACTTTTTCCTCGGTCGGATTTCCCCCAATTTCACAATAATTGGCCGGCTTGCCACCATACTTGAGAATGGCATCGAACACCGTGAGACTGGCACCGCCGCCGCCAATCAAAAGAGCCAGGTCGCCGTCAAACTCCACAACCCGCCCTGCCACGCCACGATGATCTTGCGCGTCGATCCGCTCGGCTTCAAGTTCCAGCGAGGTCGGGGGGCGGCCGGTTGCCGTAGAAACAATCTCACCCAATGGTTCCAACCGCGATTGCTGGCGATACGCGGCGTCATCCTCCATTTCAAAGTGAGCATCAACCCCGAGAAGATCCCCAGCGGAGATCTCTACCAGCGGGTTGATTTCCGCAACGACCGCATCGGCTTCCAGAAAGGCTCGCACGAGTTTTTCGATTACGCTGCCAATCACAACCAGGGTCTTGCCGCCGAGCCCCGCTTCGGCCGCCATTTCACGACCTTTGCAGGCCGCCAATCCTGTCCAGGGATCAAAAGTTCGTCGCACCATTGAAGAACCCGTTTGCTCAACGTCCACACCTCCTCCGGTTCCCAGCAGGGCCATCGGCAACTTTTGAGCCGTGTCCCAAGTCACACCCACGTAAAACTCCCGGCTGAAGGTGACCTTGGCTTCCACCGAGATTCGGGTCACCGTCATGCCACCCAATTGCATCCCAAGCAGACGGTCGGCCTCCGTTGCGGCCTCGCCTGGCGTAGTGGCACTTCGCACCGCCCCTGCCTTGGCACGACCACCAAAGGGAACTTGGGCCTTGAGCATCACAGCGGAGCCCAGTTTGTCAGCCGCTTCCGTGGCAGCAGCGACGGAGTCGACGACGACCGACTCAGCAAACCGCAGACCATAGCCGGCCAGTAGCTGTCGAGCTTGATGTTCCACCAGTCTCATGATGCACACATCCCCAAGCAGAAGTTTTCCATCGCGCTACTTATCATTTTTAAAGACTTCGTTTGTGGTCATTTCTAAACACTTCGTTGGTAGACCTCGGCATACGTTTCTGAACTTCGCCCGTCGTTTCTATGCTGTCAGGAATCGGCAAGATGTTCGTAACGCTTCAGCGTACGACTCGCCCGATCCACGACCGGCTTGTCTACCATGCGCCCTTCCCAGGAAACAGCCCCCGAACTTTTGTCCATTCGGTTCTCGAACGCCTCGATAAGCTGGCTGGCCTGCTGGGCTTCCCGCTGGGTGGGAGCAAATTCGGTGTTGAGGATCTCGACCTGGTTAGGATGGATCGCAAAACCTCCTTCAAAACCCAGCGAGTGGGCACGTCGAATCCACTCGCTGAATGTGGTGGCATCGTTGTACATCGTGATTGAACCCAGGTATCCGAGCGGAGTCACGCCCGCTTCACAGGCCGCGTAGAGCAACAGCATGCTCGGAAAATAAAGGGCATCAGCGTCCACACTGCTACCAAGCTCGGCTGCCAGATCTTCCATGCCCAGGCCCATGGCGGCCAGTCGCGGAGTGGCGCCGGCAATCTCGCGTACATTCAGGACCCCGGCAGCCGACTCAATTTGAGCCACCAGCCGAATTGCTCCTGTCGGTAGCTGGCGCTTGTGTTCAAGGGCAGTCACTGCTTCGTCAAGCTGCTGCAATTGCTCCGCAGAAGCGACCTTGGGAACCGTGAGGCCCGCCAGACCTGGCCCCACAACAGCTTCGAGATCGGCCAATGCCACCGACATTCCGTTGTTAATCCGAACCGTGCCAACTCGACCCGCGTCGTGAATACGGTCGACTGCCTCGCGCGCCTCGGCACGAGCCTGCTCTTTCTGGGCCGGCGGAATTGCATCTTCCAAATCAAGCTGAATCACGTCAGCCGAACCCTGCAGGGCACTGTTTAAGTACCGCGCATTACCGGCCGGCACAAATAACAACGATCGACATCTCTCTGGATTAAACTCCATGGGATACCACGGGTGTGGGGATCGCGGGTTTCCTATGAAACGGGCTGCGTAGTCGTCTGAGTCGCTGGAAGTCCCCGAGTCCTCGGAAGTCTTCGTCACATACGGCAATCAAACCACCCGCTGGTACAATAATCGCAAACCATGCTGGAGCCAAGTGCGCCTTCGCTGGCAATTTACCGAGAAACCAACATGCGCCGCCACCGACCAATGAAAATCGGTGTTGACGGTTTGCAGTATCACCAGCGGGTCCATCGTCGTCTGGCTGCGGGGGTGTCCGACCGACCAACCTCCCATTCGTCTTGCGACTGACTTTTTGTACGACCTCCGCCAAATTCTCCGAAACCCGTTTTAACCCCGTTTCAGAGTTTCTACCAGAGTTACACCTGTCCGTACGTGCCCATCAGGGTTCGCCGCAAGGTGTCCACCGCCCAATAACACACGACAATAGAAGGGGGCCTATGCTAGAATGCTGACACGCGATTTGTAGCAATCACAGGTCAAACGGGGCTCCATTAAAGACCCGGCGCCCCGGCTTGAAGAACCAGACGAGGAACGACAAATGTGGAACGTGACAAAAAAACTATCTCGGTATTTTGCACTCGCAATCGTTCTGGCAATGAATGTCGCCTGTGCCGGGAACGACACAGGATACGTGGTCTTCGAGCACACCACGCTGGGGAATTTTTCGCCGACCCACAACCCGCAACCGGAAGCAATGGTGAAAACGGTCTCCTGCACCTTGGCCCGTGGAGAGTACGAACCGATTCAAATTGGTATTCACGCGGTGACTGGTGGATTGAAGAACATTCGGATCACGGTTCAATCGGATCTTCAAGTGAAAGTTTATCACCGCATTGATCCAGACCTGCAGCGAGAGCTCTCCACAGAGCCCGAGACGGTTATCCTGATGGAGGTACCCGGCGAAATTTACCTGCAACGGGGAGATGTTGTTGACAATCTTGACAAGGGCCACTCGGTTAATTTCTGGCTACAGGTCCACGCGGGCCCCAAAACGTCTCCCGGCATGCATCGGGGAAAAGTCGTGATCAAACCTGCAGGAGAAGCAGCGACAGAACTTGACCTCAAAGTCGAGGTCAGACCGTTCAGCCTGGCAGCGCCACGCGCCGTATTTGGCGCCTATTATCGTGAAGATTTTTTGCCCACGCGATTTGGAGTATGGGATTTGGAAGATGACCTTGCGCTAGAAATTTATCGCGACATGGCAGCGCACGGCCAGAACTCGGTTACATTTTTTCACGCGGGAGACTTTCGCACCCAGATACCGCCGCTCAACAGTCATATGATCGACACGTCCCTCCCACTGGCCCAAGAGGCGGGACTCACTCAACCAGACATTCCTTGTATCGCGGTGCAACTCAGCATCTGTGGCGATGACATCTCTCAAAAACAAATGGAAGCTGCGGTGGCGTGGCTCGACTCGGAACGACACCAGCGCGGATGGCCAGAACTTATGGTGTTCGGGCGGGATGAAGGACTTTATCCAGGAATCGGGCTACGAGAAACTTATGCTCCCCTCCGCCCGCTCCCCATTCGCCTTTCGACCGACATGAGTCACATCTCGCCCGCGTACGCATATGGTGACATCCATGACGTGTGGACCCTGCATGACGGTTTGGTCACCCCAGAAATTCTGGCCGAGGCCAAACGGATGGGTGCAGAGGTCTGGGTCTACTCGTATCAGATCTGGAGAAAGTATTACAGCCCGGTAAGTCAACGATATTTTGCGGGACTGCACACCTGGGCCCACAAGTTCAGCGGCAATTGGATTTGGGCTTACGCGCACAATCGCCACAGCCAGGTCTGGTGGAAACCCGGCAGCAACGAGCCCATGCCCCACATGGGTTGGGAAGCTCGCCGCGAAGGCGTTGACGATTACCGCTACCTGCAGATGGTTGAAGATCTGGTCGAGGCCAAGAAACCCGACCCGTTAGCTGTCGAGGCGGGAACCTGGCTGGAGGGACTGAGGGCACGTCTTACGCTTACCGACGTTCAGCCGCATGACGTCGAGGCAGGTAAGCCTCTGGACATTGAAGAATATAACGCGATTCGAGCCAGGGCAGCCGATTATATCGAGCGACTTGGACCGGTCGTCGATCACCAAGCGCCGACCAGACAGCTAAAAGACGAAGCGGCTGCCTTCCGCGGAAAATCAGTGCAACAATGCATCGACGGGCTGAAGGATCCTCAGGTCGCAAGGCGCCGGGCTGCTGCCTGGGCTTTGTTTGAACGGGGGCCCCAGGCCGCCCCAGCCATACCGGCGCTCACCAGGTTACTCGATGATCCGGAAGTTCGCATTCCCGCCCTGCACGCCCTGGATGCAATCGGTCCTGAAGCGTACCCGGCAGCATCGAAGATAGCCTCACTGTTGTCGAATCATGATCCTTTCATCCGCCAGGCCGCCACTTTTGCCCTGGCGGGAATTGCCCGACCCCAAAACTGGGACGACAAGGTGGGCGGATATGCACCTGAGGATGTTTCGCCGAGCGCTCACACAGTCGTGCCGGCGCTACGGCAAGCGCTCGGTGATTCGCATGAGGATGTTCGGTGGATTGCTGCCTACGGCCTGGCCCGGTGCGGCGAAGCCGCCGGGCCGATACTGCCTGACGTGATGAAGATGGCCAAAAAACCAAAAGGGGACCAGCGATCGATCGGACTACGACTTCTCTCCGGAATGGGGCCAGCCGCTGCCGACGCGGTCCCGCTTTTGGTCAAGTCTTATGATGACGCCAAAGGCGAAGACCGTCCGGTGACTTTTGCGCTGGCAGCGATCGGTCCGGCGGCGTCAGAGGCCGTTGCAGTCCTGGAAAAATACCGCACTTCCCAAAATGCCTACCTGGCCGACACGTGCTACGCCCTCTTCTCGATTCGGGGCGATCCGTCCGACCTCAAAACCATGGTCGACCTGTTGGGCAACACGAGTTGCCCGAGGGGTGCCCAGGAATGGGAGGATGCCATCACGCTGCTCAGCGCCTTGGGCAGCAAAGCAGCACCGGTCGCCTCCCTGGTGCGAGACCGATTGAAACTGTTGGACTCGAAACCAAATCTAAAACGCCAACTCGAGTCGGTCTTGTCGCAAAGAATCGAAGCAGGTGGCAGCCCCGTTAGATTACTGGCTCGATAATCAGGGACAAGCAAGGCCCGCTTCATGGAAGCGACGATCTCTTTACCAACGGGATTTTGGCTGGCGACCGTGCCATCTCTGAGTCTTTGCAAAAATTCGACCGCAGTTGTCGCAATGAGACGGGCCTCGACCGTGCAGTGCATTACGGCTCACTTGCTTATAAGTTCGCTTCGTGCTTGAAGTTCGCTCTGAGGACAACGCATCCACCGGTTCGCGTGCACCAGCATCGGCTTCAAAGTTATTTCCAGTCACCCAATATATTTGCAAGTCCCCCCATATATATTTACAAGTCTTCCAATGGCCTGGCGGCCGGATGCTTACAGGCTACGCACAGCGTCCTTTTCCTCAGCCAGATGTTTTCTTGTCGCTGTTTTCCAGTTGTATCGTGACGACCCCGTAAACAAGAAAGGAGGGAACTTCAATTTTCACCACCCCGGATTCGAGCTCGTAGCTGACCGGTCGCGACTCGCTCGCTTCGGGGGTCAGGAAGTCGATTCGCGCCACCGTCAAGCCTGAAGGAATCCGGATTGTCGCAGTGAATGGTTCCGCCGCGATGGGCTTTTCGTCGGCAATCGTGCCGGCCGGATTCCCGCCTTCACCCCTTTCAACCCGGTTGTAGTTCACCAAGTGCAGGGTCAGGTCATCCAGGTCGGCAGGGCGGCTCGCAGAAACACGAACCGTGCCGGGCGCATCAAAATGGCTCCGCTGGGGAGGAAGCATTTTCACAAGAGTTGCGGGAGAAACCGACCTGTCCTTTGCGTCAACCACCATCGAGTATCGCTGGCGAACCTCGGGCGTTGCCATGTCGTCCGGGAGGATGTCAAACAGGATATGTTCGTTCAAAAGTCGCTGGCCAAGTTCCCGAAAATGGTCGCGCGGGCCAAGATCTCCGGCATGGATGGAACTACGGGGAAATAAAAGCAGGACCTCTCCGTGCGACCTATTGTCTTGGTAGAGGCTGTCGTGACGCTCGAGGAATTGGTAATAGGTAGTGATCACCTTTCGAGCCTCAGGTTCGTTGAACCAGGTGTAGAATCCCATCGGCGCGCCACCGTTGGCAGCCAGTTCGGCGATCGAGGCCCGAATGCGAACGCCCTCGTATTTTCCCAGGGTGTAGCTCTTGTCACCCGAGGCACCACGGACATACCGCGCCTGGAGAGTTCCCTCGCCAAGAAAACCCTCCTTCAACCGGGTAAAATTGGCTACGCCGCCCAGGCTGTACCAGAGGTAGTCTTCGTCCCGAGACCACAAGTCTCCCGGGAGCATGCATTTTTCGTCTCCCTCGATCTGGGAAAAATCGCCCAGATGATTCCATTGCGCGACGATGAGATCTGGCTTCAGGCTGCGGCCAAACTTCACAAACACTTCGTCGAAAGCCTGCTTGTTGGTAATCTGTGAAAAACGGAGCGCTTCGCGCTTCAGCGGTGTGGAGGACTCCGGGGAATGCCAGCTTACGATGTCGTCAAACGCATGCCCCTCGAGGTCAGTAATTCCGAAAAGCTCTGCAAGCTGCGCTGGCGTGAAACGATCCGAGAGGTAGTTTTTGAACGCTCCGATGCAGTGGTCACATTGGCAGTCGTGGCGGTAGTAGTAGTTGATGATAAAGCCATCGAGCCCCCGCTTGATGCCGAAACGGACCCACGCCTTGAGGATCGCTCTCCAGTGCGGGTTTCTCAGGCAGGCCCAGTACTCTTGCATGCCGCCTATACGATAAATATTGCTGGAGATCAGGGTTCCATCCCGGTTTCGCTCCAGAAGATCTGTCGGATCTTCCACCGGCCTGGGTCCCAACTCCGCTTCCTCCCAATCGTCACGATAGAACTTGAAGAAACCCCGTGGCCCCTCCGCCGTCTCAGGGTCTCCGATGAGGAACATCACGTTGAAGTGCCCAATGGCTTTGACTCCGCGCTGGTGAATACCATGGTTCAAGTTGTCAAACCACCGCGAACACTCGCGATAACCCTGGACCGGGAAATGCGCAGGGTAACCCTTTCCGTACGGGGTATTGGCGAGGCTCCAGAAGTGTGCCCCGTAAAATCCAACCTGGGCAATGTCCGGTTTTGCTTCCTCCAGGAAAGGTAGATAGTCGTCGCGGTCGTATTCGCTCCAATGCGTCACCACCCGAGTGAACGAATAAGGTTGTTTGGCTCCCGAATCTTCCGCGGCCCATAGAAAATTGCCGCCCGTCAACAGGCCGCAGCAAAGGCAATGGATCCACAGTCGTCGTCTCATCAAAATTGGTTCCTGCACCGTTGTTTGGTAGATGGCATGCAAGATTTTTGAGCGGAAATGGTGTTTCCAGAAGGGCCAAGTCAGGACACACCGACTGAATCACCAACCTTGCGCCTTTGTAGAGACCCTCCTGGGTAAAGTATACAGAAAATATCTCTACCAGGGATCTGCTCTCGTAACCGGGCCAGTGGACGCTGCAAAGGACGTTTTAAAAGTCCTCCAGGGATGCGCTCCTCAAAATCCACCGGACAAGGTGACCACGACCAACTGGCTGCGCTACAACCGTTCGGGGTGCCCTCGGGTTGCGTGTCACAATATTGGCGTTCTTTCGCCCTTCCGGCCCCTTATTTCACAGAAATCTCGACCCACTTGATCGTAATGTCCTGCGGTGCGATTGCTTCAACAAGGTTGTAGCCTTCACTCATCGCCTCTGTCGGCACAGCAAACACCTGGCGCGGCCCCAAACTGGCCCCTTCCCAGCCAGAGGCCTCGATGTGCTTGGGCTCGGCAGTGGTCGATCCGGGGCAACGAATGCCATTGAGCCGGACTTCCAGCTGTTGATTGTCGGGCACCGCCAGTTCTACCTGGGACTGTTGACCGTCTGATGGTTTTGGACCGGTATAGAGACGGAAAATTCCGTGTTTGCCCGTGTAAGGCAACTGCGAATCCGGGGCGGGTTCCCCCACCGACCACGGGTGGGTGATTGACAGCGCGTGTCGACGTGGCGCCGCGCAAAGGGCAGCATAACAGCCGGCATCCCGGAGCAACCGATGGTGATCCTCTCGTGGCCAGCGATGGTACGGTCCTGTAAACAAGTTGAAGAAGTAAACTCCATCGGCACCACGGTGCAAGGCGCCCACCAAGATCCCCCGCATCTCCTCGTGGGTCATCGTGCGACGGCCACTGGCG
>JAKVCB010000134.1 GCA_022448345.1 Pirellulales bacterium | reverse complement strand
CGTGCTCTTGAGAAACAATCGTTTCACTCCTGTCACCAAGGTGATCACACACCTGACCAAGCGGCTGGCCTACTTCCACCACCTGGCGCAACTCCACCGCAGGCTCAAAAAAACCACCAAAAGGTGCCGGGTAGTGAAGCTGCACGTGCCCGCTTCCGGTGCGGTCATCTTCCACAAGAAACTCCACCACGCTCGGCGGCGCCGAGTGCTTGATCATCTCCAACTCACCCATCACATTGAGGCAACCTTCAAAGTACGCCTCCACGCCGGCCGGATCACACTCACCAGCCCCCAGCCACTCGGCATAAATGGCCGGAACGTTCGCGTCACGGGCCACAGAAAGGGTCCGGCCATCAAGATTCGCTGCGGTGCCCCAAATCAACGGCATGTTAAATGCCCGGCACATGCGGCGCTGCACCTCCAGCACTGCCGGGTCGGAATGTAACACGTAACCGGCCATGGGACCCATCCGCATCACCAGGCCCCCGCTGTGCAGATCGATCAAATAGTCGACCGAGCCGATCAGCTTACTCACGGCAACCGCTACCCGCTCCGTGACAGACCCATCGGGCCTGCCGGGACAGGTGCGTGCCAAATCAAGCCCGTCTTCAGCACACCGCTGGCCATGCCAGTAGGCCGCTTCGTTGACAACCGGCACCACGGTCACCTGCCCACACAACTTGTCCGTGTCCAATTCACGGATTAACCGCCGTATCGCTGCCATCGATTCGAACTCATCACCATGAACACCCCCTAGAATCAAGAGGTGCGGTCCGTCGGTGGTTCCCGTGAGAGTTCTGGTGACCAGTTTGATGGGTTCGGTCATCGCGCGTTCTTTGCTTTACAAAACAAGGGCTGATACTTTAGAAAACGCTGATACTTTAGAAAACGAAATACTAAGTTATTGATTGGGAACGAAAAATGTGGTGCTTCCAATCCGCTCCGGGTTCTCATAGGCACTGTTGTAGCCTTCCTGCAAATACGCCTGGTGGTACTTCTCGAGTTTCTCCGGATCGAGTTCCACCCCCAGTCCGGGAGCATCGTCAACGGCAATACGACCTTCCTCGATGTTGACCGGTTGCTGGACTACGTCGTCTGCCATCATGTGGTTGTACGTCTGGTGCGCATACATACAAGCAGGGCTGACAGCCAACACCTGTGCGGCAGCCCGCATGGCAATCGAAAGCGGCGCAAAACTGTGATAAACCAGTGGCAATCCGGCGGTCTCACACATGGCCGCGGCACGATGAAAATTCCCAATCCCCCCCGCCTGCCATGGGTCGGTCATAATCACGTCAGCTGCACCAACTCGCAGGATGTCCAAAATATCCCAGTTAAGCCAACTTGATTGATTGGCAGCAATCGGCACCGGGCTGCGCTGGCGAAGGGCCGCCAGTTCACTGATTGCCCGCATCCGCAGTGGCTGCTCAATGTATTGCACCCGCAAGTGGGCCATTGCGTGGGCCATGCGTGTTGCATGGCCGGGCGTCCACGACTCGTTTGGGTCGCAACGAATCTCCACCTCATCCCCACCACCACGGCGCAAGGCTTCTAGCGCCTCCAGGTCGCGATCCATGCCCATGCCAACCTTCGTGTACAGGGTCCGGTAACCTTGCGATGCCATCCGCCGGGCATCGGCTTCGATACGATCTGGCGTTGTGTGCTGCACAAAACCCATAATCTCAATATGCTTGCGGATCGCCCCGCCCAACAGGCTATGGACCGCAACGCCCAACGACTTGCCAACAAGATCCCAGCATGCCATTTCTAGCCCAGCCAGTGCCGCATTGGCTAAATAGGGAAAGCTTACGTAGCCTCCAAGGCTTTGCATTTCCAGCCAAAGATGATTGACCTGTCGCGGGTCTTGTCCAACTAAAAGCGATCGTACACTGTCAATGGCTGCTAACGTGACCTGTGGCGATGGGGCAGGCACCGATTCACCAATACCAACCAGCCCCTCGTCGGTGGTGATCTGCACCACGATGGCCGTCACGCCGTCGCGTCTCCCCTGGGACCAGTACTCCGGTTCGGTAAACGCAATCGTAACGGGCGTCGCCTCGATAGACTGTATCTTCATTTCCATTTACCTTGAAAAATTCACGCCTGTTTCTTCGATATCGGCCGCCGGATACCACCCTGTCAACGCCCCACGAAACTCGCACCTCAGAGGGCAACCACCCGTTCCTGCCGCACCCCGCGCATGTCCATCTCAAACTCGATATCTATGACCGGAGGCCGGGAATAAAACCAGCGCACCCCCAACTGTGCCGCTGCCGGAAGACCCGGCAGGATCACCTGTTCCAAAAGGGGCTGTAACGGATGGGCCGTGTAAACATGAACCTGTGAGAGCGACTCCCCCAAGACCCGGAGTCCCTCCAATCGATCCTGCATAAGCGTGACGACACAGCGAGCCTTTTCGAGCAGCGCCTCGGGACTGGTCTCGCCGGAGCGTACAATCCGCGTTTTGTCCAATTCACCCACAAGCTCCCCGCCACCGGCTACCACAAAGGTCCGGCCAGGCTCCTCGGTCGGAACGACGTAAGAGAACCCTACCAGCATCGTTTCGCCAGGGGGATCAACCACGGGCGAAACATTGGTTCGCGCCAAGGGGTTGTCCTCCCCGACCATCATCTCCCACGACTCCAACAACTGGCGGTATCCGCTGTTAAAATCGACAAAATCTTCCATGGTGTGTGGCTCGCGACAGCGCAACTGCACGCCACACAGCGCAAAACGATCTCTTCCAATCGACTCCAGGTAGCGACGCACCTGGAGCATTGCTGGCTCCCATGGGAGTGGCTGATCGAGCGTAGCACAGATAATTTCAAAACCGTCCGCTGCCACCACGCCCGAGGAGTAGGGCGCAATCCCCTGCAGATAGTGGTAATGACCGCGCTGGTTTTCTTGAAGTTGCATTGACCTTTGTATTCCCCGATCCAGCTTATGGGATGAATTTCGCAAACCACGTGCTACCGGCTTTGTATCCCCACTTCATGGAGACTCTGTCCGCTCCACGAGCCCACTAACATAGTCTTTTCCTGGCAGCGCCCAAAGGGTCCACTCCCTCTGGCTGGGGAATTTCCTCGGTGAGGATCTTCCACGAGTCTCCCATTTCCCGCATCGCCCTGAAATCGACCGTCGGATATCCCCAGTGAAGCTCTGGCGTCGCAATTTCTGTTGCCAACTTTTCTGAACGCATGGCCGCCTCCAAAATACCGGTGACCAGCAGGGTCCTTTGGACCGGGTAGGGACTCTGGTGTTCGCGAAAGTGATACTGAATCGCATGGGCCAGGGCTCCAAACAGATTGCGATTTTTCCAAGGACCAGGATAAAAAATGGTTTTTTCAGTATCTTGTTGTCCCAACCGGCGACAGGCAAAGTTCCACCGTGTGAGACTTTTGCCGACCCCAAATACGGCGGCCCGACAGCCATCGAGATAATTCACAAAAATGGCGTGACTCCCCAACGGGTGGGCGTCAGAAAATTGCCTGAACGATTGTGCCGCCGAGGCAAGCTCGCTTTGGATCGCCGCTTCGGCCAGGCTGAAACTCCACTTTCTCTTTTCGGCCAGCCTCCACAAGGCATTTCCGGAAACACATTCCACGCTTTTGATTCCCGTCTCACCACCCGGCCGCATCTCAACGATCGACTGCAACAGCTCCAATCCATGAAACCCATACGACTCAAGCGGACCGCCATGCACAACCACGGCTTCCTGAAACTTCGTTCCCGGTGAAAATTCGATAGACGGTCGGCGCTGGGCCAGCGGGACACTGCTGCCGGCCATCAGGGGAATGCCAAGTTGGCTTGCCTGGTCGACCATTGCCTTTGCCTCCTGGTAGCTGGTCGACAGGTGCTTGTCATTGAACACCGGGACGAAACGGCCACTTTGTTTCATCGTCGCAACGATTTCGTCAAAAAAACGTTTTCGCGGATACAATTTTTGGCCAAGGTTATTTCTGGGGTACTTTCCATGCTCTCCAATCGAAAGGACACCATCGACCGCGATTTTCTTACCGCCTAGACAAAGTGCATCGCCAATCGTCGCGAATATCGGAATCTTGTATTGTTGTGCGACCTGGCGGGCCATGTTGCTTTCGCCGAACTGATCTGAATAGAAAGCAACAATATCGACTCCCGGGTCGGTCAGCTTCCCGTTGAACAGATAAGACTCCAGAAAATTTTCCAGGATGACGTGCGCATGGGACCGGTAATAAAAATCGGTAAAGACTGCGGCTATGCGCAAACGTTTCCTGGAAGTCCCCAACGCGCCTGCCTGGGAAGCTGGCCAGCATCCGGCACCCAAGAGAGCCCCGCCTGTCGCCAGGAATCGACGGCGGCTGGTAGCACAACCTGTTCTGCCCGTGTTTTTTTGATCTGTCATTGGATCCTCCCCTCGCACTGCTCCTTCGGCCAGATCAGCACAAAACCAAACCCTACCACCAATCCACAAAGCATCCGGCACACTCCTGCCAACTTACCAGGATTGGACTCACCGGGCGAGAAGCTGCCGTCCCTAATCGCCCTGCCCTTTCGTAGGATCAACCTCTCTGGCCTTTCTCCATGTGTCCCCAAAACATCTTTTTCTTTCAAACGGTCGGTTGCATGCCGTTTGCGCCGAACCCCATAATACCGAACTTCAAAAATATTTCAGCCAAACCGTCCCTTCGACCGCACGTGGCCCCTTGGAACACCACGAATGACATCCTCATTTCCTCCTGACTGCCCCAGCGATCCGACTCACGTGGAGCCGCAATGGCTCAACTGGCATTTAAAAACAGTCGGCCTGCTGACCGAAACGACCGTCAAGAGTGTGCAGTGCGAACCAATAGGTGCCTCGGTCGGCTTTCTCTCGAGGATGGCACGCATCGTCCCGGAATACTCCGAACCCACATCGACGGGCCCGGCGAGTATGATTCTCAAAATGGAAACCCACGAGCCAAATTTTCGCGCCGTTGCCAACCGGCTGAGGGCCTTTGATCGTGAGGTTGGTTTTTATCGTCACGTTGCACCTGGGGCAGCCACCCGTTTGCCTCGGCTCTACGCCAGCGACGCCGCAGGTGGCGGTGGCTGGATGTTGATGGAAGATCTCTCGCATCTGGAAAATGGCGATCAGGTCCATGGGCTCACGAACGCCCAAGTGACCATGGCCCTCAAACACATGGCCGTTGTCCACGCAGCCAGTTGGAACCAGCAAACACTTGCCGACTACGACTGGCTTCCTGATGACAGCTTCTGGTTTCGCGAAGACCTTTCTGAGGTGTGGCCAAAATTTCGCGAGCATTACCAGCTACGCATAGGCAGTGCAGGAACTGCACTAATTGAGCAGGTACTTGAGCGGAGCAGCCTGATTGATGCGGCCATCGCCGCACGGCCCCGCACACTTGTGCACGGCGACCTGCGGGCTGACAACCTGTTGCTGGGCAAACCGGGATCTGAAGACGAGGTACTCATCCTTGACTGGCAAACGACAACTCGCAGTCTCGGCGCGATTGATGTGGCCATGCTTATCGGCGGCAGCGAACCACCACCTGAACGGGCCGGCCATTACCAGGAAATCTTTGACAGTTGGCGAGCCACACTTTTGGCCAATGGCGTGGTCGATTACCAACGCGACCACGCGCTACAGGACCTGCGGCTTGCCCTACTGAGTTGTCTGCGGATACCGCTTAAAGTGTTTGCGGAGCTCGGCGGACCCGATTTCAAAAACGCCCGCGAAGCCCAGCTGGCCGATGTTTTTATTTTGCGGCACACCAGCGCTGCGCTTGAATTTGAGGCCGCCAGCGCGATGCCGTAGCACAAAGACCCTCGGTGCATAAAATGCATTGCCTCGAGTTGAGCCTGATTCCATTCTGCTGCTTTATGATCCACATCATTTCCCGTACCTCCGCAAACGCTCGTACATGAACATGCTTCGGACAATACTTGATTAGGTGAGCTGCAGCGAATTACAATGAAACAACTACTGCAGTCAATGCCCTACATCAGCGACCTGCAAAGATCGCTCAAAACCAAAACTCAGAAAAATGCTAATGCGTCGAATACACATTTTATTTCTGCTCGCCGTGGTGACCTCCGGCACACAGGCACATGCCATGCAGATATTTATTAAGACCTTAACCGGCAAGACGATCACGCTTGAAGTTGAACCGTCCGATACGATCGACAACATCAAAACAAAGGTCCAGGACAAGGAAGGGATACCCCCGGACCAACAGCGACACATATTTGCCGGAACACAGCTTGAGGATGGCAGAACCCTGTCGGATTACAATATCCAAAAGGAATCAACACTTCACCTCGTACTGCGGCTTCAGGGGGCACCCACGGTCACCCTGCCCGACGGGCAGCAAGTTGAGGCAATCCCTGGTGCAAACCTTGGCGGTGCAGTCCTGACCGGCGAATATCTAATGGGGGTTGATCTGGCCGGTGTGAACCTGACCGGCGCAAACCTTCACAGCGTGATCCTAACCGATGCGAACCTGGCCAATGCAAACCTGACCGATGCCACGCTTACCGAAGTCCACCTGGCCGGCGCAAACCTGGCCGGCGCAAACCTGACCGGAGCCATACTCACCAACATCAGCGGCAGCGGGCAGTACGACATCCACACTATCTTCCCACCGGAATTCAATCCCGGTGATGCTGGCTGGACGTTCATTCCCGAACCGGCCAGCACAACGCTTTTGCTGGCTGGCCTGGCCGGCCTGGGGGCCTTCAGGCAAAGGCCTCGCAGGTCGCCATAGCCCACCGTGAGCAGAGTTTTTCCCTTCCGGGAAAATTCTCTAAAATCCGCTCAGGAAAATGGTCACTATTATTTGCTCCCGGTGATAATCGAAAGCCAATTCGCGCCGCAGAGTGCAAACAGGTTTGCTAGAATGAAATTCTGCACTTCGGATTGTTGCATACTATTGATTGCTGGGTGACCCGCTCCCAGCTGGTTTTAGCAACCCACGACTTTCATTTTTATGATGCGTCTGCTGCCGATCCTGATTGGTTCTTGCCTGGCGACTTTCCCCGTCCCTGGGTGGTGCGCTGACCAGGCAGCATCGACGGCGCCCGTCGATTTCGCTCGCGAAATCTTGCCCATCCTCTCGAACAAGTGCTTTATCTGCCACGGCCCATCGGCCGAGGATCCCAACCAACTCCGGCTCGATACCCAAGAGGCCGCCACAGTCGACCGGGGTGGATACCGTGGCGTGGATCCTGAGAACCCGTCAAAAAGCCAACTACTGCGGCGCATTCACTCGCCAAGTGATCCCATGCCACCGGAGGATGCGGAAAAACAACTCACCCCACAGGAGCGCGAACTGCTCACCCGATGGATCGCGGAAGGGGGAAAATACAGCCGGCACTGGGCCTTTGTTCCGCCGCAAAGCTCTCGACCTGCCTCAAACCCCCAGGCGACGCGCCAACAGGCGATCGATGGGTTCATCTTCGATGGTCTCCAGCAGGCGGGAATTGACTTTGCTCCCGAAGCCAGCCGGCGAGTGCTGGCGCGCCGCGCGGCACTCATACTGACCGGACTTCCTCCGGAACTCAAACAGCTTGAAGCGTTTGTCACGGACGATAGACCCGATGCGTACGAGCGGTATATTGACCTTCTGCTGGCAAGCCCTCGCTACGGAGAACACCAGGCCCGGTACTGGTTTGACGCCGTGCGGTACGGCGATACCCACGGAATGCACCTCGACAACCGTCGCGGAATTTACCCCTACCGCGACTGGGTGGTGAACGTCCTTAACAACAATCTTCCGCTGGACAAGTTCATTCTCTGGCAGCTCGCCGGCGATCTGCTACCCGAGCCAACTTTGGCCCAACAGGTGGCCACCGGTTTTGTGAGGATGAATCCGAGTACAGCCGAAGGTGGGGTGATTCCCGAAGAATTCCAGGTAAAGAACAATTTTGATCGCGTCGAGACACTGGGAACCGTGTTGCTCGGCATGTCACTCACCTGCGCACGTTGCCACACCCACAAATACGATCCGATCACACAAACTGAGTATTACGAGTTACTGGCCTTCTTTAATAGCACTGCGGAAAAATCGCTGGACGGAAATTCCTATACTTATGAGCCCGTTATGGCCGCCCCCGGCAACCAGGCAGGCTGGATTACCTGGAACCGACTCGCACAAAAACGAAAAGAACTTATTTTTCGCGGCCAAACATGGATCGATGGCCAGCAAGATTTGTCGGACGATGTCAAAACTGTGTGGAACGAAAGTAACCGGGATCAAAAACTGGGGGTACTGGCCGATTCGGCGGGACACCTGGCCTCTGCCGGAGTGTCGACAGAGGCAGCGGCCCTGGCAGGGGAGATTCACGAAGTCCGAAAAAGTTTTACCACAACCCTCGTCACCCGCGAACTTCCCGAACCGCGACCCACCCGGCGACTTCACCGCGGAGAATACGACCAGCCTGAAGGAGATCCCCTCCAACCAGACACCCTCCACGTAATGGGAGAGTTCCCCGCCGGTGCTCCCCGTAACCGACTCGGCCTGGCCCAGTGGCTTACGGGCGACGAACACCCGCTGGTCACCCGAGTACTGGTTAACCGAATCTGGCAGCGCACCTTTGGGGACGGACTTGTGCGGACCCCGGAAGATTTCGGCCGACAAGGTGAGCAGCCATCCCACCCGGAACTGCTTGACTGGCTGGCTGTCGACTTTCGAGAGCAGGGCTGGAACCTCAAGGAGACACTCCGCCTGCTGGTGACAAGCCGCGCGTTTCGCCAACGCTCGGCATGGCGAACCGATGTTGATGATCCCGAAAACCGCTTGTTTGCCCGCGGTCCCCGTTTTCGACTCGATGCCGAAGTCCTGCGCGACATCGGCTTGTGGGCCAGTGGCCTGCTCGACCCGGTCGCAGGGGGTGAAGGCATCAAACCGTACCAGCCACCCGGAATGTGGGCAGCACTCACCCACCCTTCAAGTAACACGAGTAGTTATGTTCCTGACAAGGGATCCATCCAGTACGGACGCAGCCTCTATCTCTACTGGAAACGTACCAGCCCTCATCCCATGATGACCCTGCTTGATGCACCTGACCGCGAATCGAGCTGCGTGAGGCGTTCAAGAACCAACACCCCCCTGCAATCGCTGGGACTGCTCAACGAAATCCAGCGGACAACCATGGCCCGCGCACTCGCCGAACGCCTGCTACTGGAGGCGAGCGGCGAACGTGAGCGACTCGACTTGTTATTTCACCTCGTATCGAGCCGCCCAGCGAACAAGCAGGAATTATCTGCCTGCCTGGAACTCCTTCAAACGCTCCGCCATCGCTACAAAAACCACCCGGACGATGCGGTACGGCTCCTCTCTTTCGGAGATGCACCCCGCAACAAAGAACTCGACAATACGGAGTCTGCAGCCTGGACCCAGGTCACTGCCGCCGTACTGGCCAGCGATCCGGTCATCCTTGTTTACTGACTTTTTTCAATTTGCGTTTTTTACGCAACCGCACCATTTACGCCCCATAACAAGTCGTTCCTTAAATCATGAACACGACGAACTCTCCCTGCGATCGCCAACTTCTGGCAACCCGACGTCAACTCTTTGGGCGTTCGGCGCTGGGGCTTGGCACGGCGACTCTTGCACAACTTTTGGGGCCGGAACTGCAGGCAAGCAACCATCCGGCTGTCCCGGCCGCCACCCATGCTCCCAAGGCAAAACGAGTCATCTACCTGTTCATGAGTGGGGGCCCCAGCCAGCATGACCTGTGGGACTACAAACCAAAACTTCATCGCATGTTTGGTGAGCAGTTGCCCGACCATGTTCGCGATGGCCAGCGCATCACAAAAATGACCAGCGAACAGGGAAGTGGTCTTCCCATTGCGCCCAGCAGGTACAATTTTACCCGGGCCGACAACAACGATCGCGGCGCGTGGGTCAGCGAACTGTTACCGCATACCGCCAAAGTCGTCAAAGAACTGTGCATTGTCTACAGCACGTTTACCGAGGCAATCAACCACGATCCGGCAATCACCTACATCCAAACTGGCAGCCAAATCCCCGGCCGACCCAGCCTGGGAGCGTGGCTCAGCTACGGCCTGGGGAGCGCCAATCAAAACCTGCCCCATTACGTGGTGATGCACGCCCGCACAAACTTTGCCGAACAAAGCCTGTTTAATCGCTTGTGGGGAACCGGCTTTATGCCATCAGACCACCAGGGCATTCTCCTTCGAAGTGAAGGGGACCCGGTGCTCTATCTTGGCAACCCACCCGGCATCAGCCGAACCGACCGGAGGGCACAACTCGATACCATCGCTGCCATCAACCAGGTGCAGGCCGACCAATTTGGTGACCCTGAGATCTTAGCGCGTATCCGGCAGCACGAAATGGCCTACCGCATGCAGGCCTCAGTCCCTGAACTGATGGACCTCTCTGGTGAAACAGAGGAGACGATGCGACTCTACGGTGAAGATGCCCGGCAACCCGGGTCCTTTGCAGCCTGCTGCCTGACGGCACGTCGTCTGGCTGAGCGGGGCGTGCGTAACATTCAAATTTTCCACCGAGGCTGGGACGCCCACAGCGAACTCCCCAGGGAACACGATAGTCAATGCAAAGACATTGACCAGGGATCTGCAGCCTTGATTACCGACCTGAAGCAACGGGGCATGCTCGAAGACACACTCGTAGTGTGGGGCGGTGAATTTGGCAGAACCGTTTACTGCCAGGGTCCTCTTTCTCATGGAAATTATGGTCGTGACCACCATCCACGCTGCTTTACCGTCTGGATGGCTGGCGGCGGCATCAAGCCTGGCATCACCTACGGGCAAACGGATGACTACGGCTACAACATTACCGATTCCGATGGAGTGGTACTGGCCCCCCAGCCTAACAAAGAACAGTGG
>JAKVCB010000133.1 GCA_022448345.1 Pirellulales bacterium | reverse complement strand
GGCTGACCGGCGGCGGATTGTTGATCGCCGGCGTGCCGGCGGGGGTGAGACCGGCGCCTCCCATGTTGCGATAAATTTCCGAGGTTCCATAGGAGTACCAGTCCAGAAATCCGTCACTGTCGTAGTCCCCAAAAACCCCGTTGCCACCAATGGCATGCTTCACCTGAAAACTGGTGCCTCCCATGTTCGTGTGGAGGTTAACGCCCACTCCCATGTCGACAAACCCATCCTTGTTGAAATCTCCCCAGGCCACCTTGCCGTTGCTCATCGAGGGAGCCACGGTGGAATTTACGTTCACAAAGGTGGTGGCTAAAGTCTCCGTGGGGATCAAGAGGCCCGGCACCCAGAGTACAAGGCATAGCCCCAGGAATCGCCTGGTGGGGATGGTCCAGGCAGAGCCGGTGGACCAGACGCGTCGGGTCCTATGGAGTTGGGTCCTATGGAGTCGGACCCTGGGAAACAGAACCGCCCGCACAGGATGGGCTGCTTGGTGCCGGGCGGTTTTGGCAGTCTCGAGTCCCATGTTCGCCTGATCTGGTTAACTGTTGGTCGAATCTGCGTTCCCTCAGCCCCGCATTCACTCATTTTACCACAAGGTTGCCTGTCTCGCCAAAACCGCGGGGCTCAAACTCCTGTGGTGGGCGCCGGTGCTCAATTTCTGGGGGAAAGTGGCCCAGCGGCAAAGAGTGGGAAGTTGGCTTTTGGCCGCGACTATCGGCGAACTTTACGAGTGGCTAACTTTACTTGAACTGGACAAACCCGAACCGACCGGGGCTGACCACAGATCCAAACGTGGCGGACCAGGCGTTGACTTCCGTACCGGAGGTTTTTCGCACGCGATAAAAATTCATTCGCCACGTCTCCCCCTTTTGTGGGGGGCCACCGAGAGCCTCAAACGGAATTTTCAGTTCGGCCGACCAGGACTCGTTGTCGCGCAAAACGGCCGTCTCGTACTGGGGGTTCCACTTGGTCCCCATGTCGCTGCGGCTGTCGTATCGCACGTTGGCCGCATTGAGAATGAAATGCGCGTAGCCGTCCTGATTGCCTTCGCGGTCGAGCAAAACCTCAATGCAGTCATCTGCCCATATGCCACTGTCGGGCTCCGAGAGGGCCATTCGAAGGTTTTTCATTTCCGGCTCGTGGCAATCGAAAAACAGATACAAGTCTTTGTCGTCGCGTACCATGTAAACGCCTGTGGCCGTTTGGGCCTTGTGTCCCTCCCGGTTTTCACGCATCTGCAGGTAGGCGCCTTGCTCCAGGTAGGCATTGTCGAGCGTTCCGTCGACCGTGGGCTTGGGTCGCCGTCCCCGCTGTTTCAGCAGCGAGACCCGGGTCCTGGGGATCCGCCGTGCTTCGTGGAAGTCAATGTCGTCGGCGAAAAGGTCGCTTAGCTCCTCGGCGGCAACCGGCCCGCGGTACAAGTCGCGTGGGGCCAATGCCAGCAAGTCAGGCCGCAGTTTTTTGAGGGCCGTGATATAGTGATGGCGCGCCAAATCAAATTCTTCACGCTGCGAGGCCTCGTAAGCCAGGCGCGCCGTTTCACGCAACTCCTGCCGGGTTGTTTCCTCCTGCACCTGCTCGGTGAGCAGTCGCACCAGGGTTACCAGTTCCATATCTTCCTTCATGTCGATCCATCCCAGTGCCCGGTCTGTGAGAATGGTGCCACGACCATTCGGGGCATTTTCGGAGTGAATCTGCATCAGCATCCAGTGCATCACTTGCGCAGTTCCGTACCAGCCATAGCAGGCCCAGGAGTTGAAGGAATCGATCCCGTGGTGCCGCAGCCACCAGATTTGGCGACGAACGGATGCGTAGTCAGCCACGTGCAATTGTGTCGAAATCCAAAAAGAGAAGATCTGCCGGGGCGAGTCGGTACCGGCTGCCGCCATGAGGGCCGGGTCGGCCTGCCACTGTGCAAAAAGTTCCCGTCGCGGATTGATGAGGCGATGGGCATACGATTGCAGGCGCGGGTCCCGCCCGCAGTAATAAAATAACTCGGCAATGTCGTTTGGCAGTTTGAGGTGATATTCAAACGGCGGATTCATGGCGGGCTCCTGAAAAGAGCTCCAGGTGGCATTGGGGCTGTTCATCACAAGCTGGCGGTCCGCATCGACCATCCACGGCACGGGTACCACGTAATGCCCCTGTCGGCCCAGTACTTCCCAGATTTCATCGTGTGGGTAAATCCGCACGCGATAATCTGCGCCGTCCGGCTCGCGCAGCGCTTTTAAAACTTTGTCAATCCACGCGTCCAGATCGACGCCTGGCTGGCCTTTCGCGGTTGCCTCGCCATGGACCGTCGCCAGGTGGCGCATTCCAAGTGGATCGACCGTCCAGAAGCCGCTCCGCTCGGCGTCCCGGTGGGCTGCCTTGTACCACTGGCTAAGTTCCGGGGTGTACCCACCCCAGAATCGCGCTCCGTAAGAGAACGGTGCACCGGCGGGAAATTCCACGTTCGAAAGTTCCCGGCTCACTCCGGCCATTCCCGAGGACTTGGGCATGAATAAAATGGTCGGTTTGACAAGGACGTTGAGCTGGGTGGAGGTGTTTGGCCCGGTCCGTACACGACACGTGACAGGTCCGAGCGAATCAGGTTTGGGCCGAATGCAAATTTCCACCGGCATCACTTTGCCTGCCGGTACGGCAATCCGAACCGCAGTGCCGCCGGGGACCAGTTCAGCTTCGTCATGGAAGTAAGGCACCGTGGCTGCCGGAAATTTTTGGTTCTTGAGCATCTCTCGCCGGGAGAGGAGGGATGCTTCGTGGATCCAGGCGGCATTGTCGAGGGTCACCTCGACGACTTCCTCTTGCTCGGAGTGGTTTGCCAGTTCTGCCTGGAAGTAAGCTGCCTGTGGATTGCGTTGTGCAAGCGTGACCGGGCGAAGTTCCCAGCCGTTGATTTTATTTGGGTGAAGACGATTGACGGTCTTCGTCACGGTGTCGAAGGCCACGGTTACGCCACCCTTGGTAGCAGGTTGCCCCAGTGGCGGCACCACACTGGCAGGTGGGCCGGCAGTTGCCCGCACCAGGCCGGGCGCTTGACCGGCAGCATGCGCTCCAAAATTACCAATTCGATAAGAAAGGGCTGCCGCCGTGCCTTTGTTTTGCCACGAGGTGACATGCAAGCCGCCGCCAATGTAGGTATCGGCAGTCCAGCGGGTGATTCGTTCGACCGGGGGCTCCGAAGATTTTTTGGTGCTGTAGTCCGTGCCTGCCTCCCAGGCAATCTCTCCGCTGTCGAGCCAGACCTGGTGCCCCACTGCCTTGAGGCCCTCGCCGCTGACGTGCAGGCTGGCATGATTGCGACCAAAGAAAATCGCCGTGTCGACATCCGGCAGTGGGCGCCGTTTTTGTAGCATCTGGCTGAAGCGGACCGCATTTTCGGAGCCTGCCTGCAGATAGCGATAAGGGTAACTGCAGGTGATGACCTGAACGGTTGGCGGAGCCGCTGCCCAGGAAGTTTTGATCAGGCCGTTGCGGTAAATGGTGACCTGCCGCAGCCGGTTTGCAGTGCCCCACTCCAGGCGGCACCGAACCGGACCGGAAAAGCGGCGCGTCATGGGGCCCATCTCCGGGTCGTTGGGCACAAACTCGCGCAAGTAGCTTCCCAACATTCCGTCAGGAAGTGAGGCGGGACGCATCGCTTCGATCAGCCCTGACCGGTGCCCGACCAGCAGGCGGAAGTCGGGGCACTCGACCAGTTCCATGGGCACACGTTGCTCCAGGCGGGCGATGAGCTTGCGGGCCAGGCCTGAATTTGCAGGGGACCGGTAGTAGGACATTTGCGTATTGCCCGGACTACGACTTGGCTGCATCCGCATTGGCGCCCAGGAACCGGCCAGTTGCTCCGTTTGGACCAGGTCGGCGGGGGCAGCGGGTAACGGCTGGTCGCTGCCAAGCAGTGTGACCGTACGCTGCTGGCCCGATTTGAGCTTGAGCAAGGTACAAACTTCATCCACGGTGCCATCGCCATTGAGGTCGTCATTTTGAGTGACCAACGGTAATCCCGATTCATCCACCACGACGAAGGTTCTCTGAGGGAAGCCGGTCACGGGAACTACCACCGCGAGGGTATCGTCAACGGCCCCTTGATTGGAAACCTGCAGCGGCCGCGCCACCGACCACGGCGCGCCAGCGACTGCCTGCAAATAAGCAGGCGGTTGCGGTTTCAGTTCAGCCGCCGCAACGACAGAAGCCAGCGACACCAACAGTGGTACAAGAAAAATTTTCATCAACGAAATACCGTCCAGGGTTCGATAACAGCAGGCCCGGTTACTTTGCCACGGGCAACACAAGTACATTTGAATTGAGCTCTCCGGCGAGCGCCTGTTTGGAGATTTCTTTGATTTTGCTTCGCAAGTCTCCGTCGCCCCACACGAGCAGGTACTGCTGGGAGCGTGAGTCCCCGCTCGACATGGGCCCCGAACCTTTTCGCAGGCTGATGCTGGCCCCTTTTGCATCTGCCGATTCGGAAAATGTGACGTCCCCGAAAACCTGGGGGTTGGGATACTCTTGTAGCTGGGGGTCCATTGCGATCAGTCCCACGCTTACATACTGGTTCCAGTAATAAATCATGATCCAGTGGGCAATAGAAACCTGCTTGCTGTGCTCGGGATCGACCGGCTGGTCGTCGACAAAGAACTTGTTGCCGGTCGACGTGTCAACATAGATGGTCTGGTTGTCGCCGTAGAGCTCAAGGTCGCCGGTTGCAGTAAGGCGACTGAAAACATAGGCCCTGCTTTCATTTTCGTTAACCGCGATACTCACTTCTTTTCGCACTCCCCAGCCAGGAGGCTCGGCGACCATTTTGACGAGATCGTCGTAGGGACGGTTGGCATCCTGAACCTGGGTGACTTGCCAGCCGTCCCAGATTTGGGGGGCGTTCCAGTAGCCCCCCTTTTGTTGCCCGTCGACCAGCACGGTGCATTGGTACATGAACGGGTCGGTGACCGACACACGTTGTCCGCTCTGGGTCACCAGGTGGGTGTTGCTCCATACGGCGCGAAACATCGAGACTTCCGCCCGTCCCGAATCGATCGTAAATTTTCCCAGCGTTGCCTCATCGTCCTTGCTGAACTGGAAGGTAATCTCCGCCACTGCTACGCCTGGACCGGCGGTAGTAATTACTAGCAGCAGGGCCAGGCCACTTGTAAGTCCTTTCAGCAAGCTGTTTGTGGATCCAGTCAACAAGCGGTGTGTCTCTTTGGTGTTATGCGAGTGTGGGGTGGAATGAACTTTTCGCCTCCAAAGATTGCGGGAAGGCAAGGTAGTTCGTTTTTTCGGTGCCGTAAGTTTTATGGGGAATCGGTCTTCGGGGTCATGAAGCGAAACGAGTAGAGGTCCGAGTCGGCCATCACAAACCTCAGCCGCACGGGGGTTCCGGCCAGGGGGCTTACGTCGGCACCCCCCGTCCAGCTGACGACCTGCTGGATGTTGTCCCCGACCAGTTCGTGGGCATCCGACAGCGTATAGCCCGGTATTGGATGCCCATCGGCATCTTCGATGGCAACTCGAACATCTCCTACGGCCGATGTTGAGTAGTTAATCACGAGCCGGTTCCCGTCAAAGACCAGTGGGCGGGTGACCAGTTGGCCGCCCGGAAAACCTGCATGGATTGCAAAGAAGCCATCCAGACGCAGGCCAAGTCGACGTAAGTGACAGTCTTCGTGACCATAGTGAGCCACGTAATAGAGTGACATCTCTCCTGGTCCTGTTTGTACCACCCCTGGTGCGATCATCATGTTGCGATCGGTCCAGTTTTGCTGGTCGAGTCCGGGGCGCGCAAAACCTTCCGCACCGCGATTCCAATGGAGGCCGTCACGACTGCTCATGAAGACGGCGTCTGAACAACCAATCGAACGTGGATGCTGGTTCTCGCCGCTGTTGGCCCAGCCGGCAATCACCGAACGCTCGGGGACATACCGCATGGGAAAACCAACATAAATGTGCGGTGCCCGAAAATAGGGCGTGGCTGCATTCGTGTAGAGGTGTTCAATCGGCAGGTTTTCGTCGTAAACCAACCACTGTTGCCTCGACCAGTTGAGAAAATCGGTCGAGGTACAAAGAACGATCGACCGTACCCGATCTTTTACCGGGTGATACCAGGTGTTGTATTCACTGGGGGGGGCGTCGATTTCAGGCGGAACCCCAAACCCGGTTGTCCGGGGAACCCAGTTGCGCAAGAAGGCCAAATACATTTTACGGGCCGGATCCCATCGCACCACGTGGAGCGTGTCGAGTGGGCCACCGGTAATGACCGGTTCTTTTTTCCACCACTGCCAGTGGATTCCATCAGGGGAAGTCATTACCCCTAGTGGTCCCCCGAAACTGAGGTTGAGTTTGCCGATCGCCTTGTAGCGTCGCTCGGCCGGTTCTGCCGGATTGTCGTCCTTAAAGCAGTACCAGTTCGGTGTGCCATCACCGAGATAGGTCACGTTGTTGTCGGTGGTTCCATGGAACTCGTAAAGCCCCAGGTTTGGCTTGGTCCACTTCAGGCCATCGACACTTTCGGCCAGGCAGATGTTTGAAGAACCGGTTTCGCCAATTTCAAACTCGGCTCGGGCACCCCGGTAATACATGCGCCACCGGTCGGTGTCTTTGAAAATATGTACGTAATTGCAATAGTCTCCCTCCCACGGTTGTTCGAAGCCAAACACCTTGCCCCTGTCGATGGGCGTTTGCTGTTCGCGACGGAGGCCCTCGATTCGGTCGATCAGGAAATCATCTACAAACAGTTCCCGCCGCGAGCCAATGTCGATGGCCCCTGGTGTGTCATCGGCAATGGTCGACAAAGCGCCTGTTGCCAGGAAATAAAACGCCAGAATTCCTGTAAGCATCGAAAAAGATCGCATCGTGATTAACCTTCTGCTGCGCGGGAGTTGTGAAAGACGTTTCGTTTTGGCCTGTCGTTGCATGCTGCGATGACCTGTGTGGATGGGTAAGACTGGGCGATGGTCGCCCCTTTTAACCTCATCAATAATCTTATCAAAAAAACTTTTCTGTGCGCGAGAATCCTCTTCAAGAGGATCGCTGGAGCCGTTATTGGGCAGGCTGGCTGCCACCTAGCATCTGGCGCTCGAGGTCCGTTAACTCGCCAGACGCCGTGTCGCCGGGTGGTTCACCCTCCCAGCGATCGAGCCCCAGTAGTTTTCGTCCCAGCGGAGTCAGCCGGGCTGTTTTGCCCTGGTGATGTTCCTGGCCGGGCTGGTTCTGTCCCAGTCCGGTCAGGCGTTCTTGCCAGGCCTGGATCCGTTCTTGGCGCAGTTCGTCAAGATCGTCGCGTGCCGGTGACATGCTGATGTACTGGGCGATTCGCGGACGGTTTGAGGTGTTTTCGCTACTGCCGTGGGGAAGTTCGCTGTGCCAGACAATCAAATCTCCTGCCTGCCCCTCGACAAAGACTGCCTGCTGTGCGTAGGCGTCACGAACCGCTTGACGCGGATCAACGTCAGCGGGCAGCCTTTTGAGCCAGGTCTGCAACTTGTGGTGAAAGCCAGGGATGCATGCAAACGCGCCTTGGTTGGCAGCCGTGTCGGTCAGGTACAAAACTCCCTGCACCCCAAAGGGCCACGGTTTAGTAAGGTCCAGATCCCAGTGCAGGAAGGGGCCTTCGTAGTGGTAGGTGTCGCGCAGGGGGGGGTTCATGCTCGCACGATCCAAACTCACCCACAGTCGCCGGGTGCCCCAGATCTGCGCAAAGGCGTCGTGAACTTTGGGAAGTTGCCGGTTGTTCCACAAGGCCTGGTGCTGGTAAATCTCCACCATGATGTTCCGTCGTGGCGGGTGGGGATACCAGCTCTCTGGATCTTTGGCATTCATGTCCAAATGTTGCCACACCGCCTCGGCAGCCGCCTCGCAATTGGCGGCCGGCACTGCCTGCCGGATCACGAGGTAGCCATGTTTTTCCCAGAACTTGAGATCCTGAAGGCTCAAGACCGACATCGTTACACCTCCTGACCCGCCCCCTGTTAGAAAAATCTACTCGGTGGCCTGGAGCAGGGCTTGAATGTAGCCGTAAGCATAAAGGCGTCCCAACATGGTATAGCCAGGCTCGCCGTTGTCTTCTCCGGCCAACTGGGGCACATGGTCGGGACGGATAGGCCCATCAAAACCAGCCTCGCGGTAGGCCTTTATGGCAGCCACCATATCGGTCGGTCCGTTGTCGTGGAAGGTTTCGGTAAAACATTCCGCCGAGCCCCGCACATCGCGAAAATGGACATAGTGAATGTGGGGTCCAAGTTGACCAATGGCCTGGGGAATGTTTGCACCCATCGCCACGAAATTTCCCTGGCAAAAGCAAATGCCATTATTGGGGCTATCGTAAAGCTGAACGAGCCGCTGGAAATTCTCCACGCTGTTCATGATGCGGGCTTTTCCGAGCAATGCCGGTAGTGGCGGATCGTCCGGGTGCATCGCCAGCTTGACCCCGGCATCTTCGGCCACAGGCAACAACTGGTCGAGCATTTGTTGAAGGTTATCCCACAGGGTGGAGGCATCGATCGTGTCAATGGTTGGCCCCGCTTGCGCCGAACTCGGCTTATGTCCAGGTACCACCACCTGATCGACATCCTGGATGTCAAATTTTGTGACCTTCGCATCGCCCCGCTCGGGCGCATCAAGCGTGGTCCGTCCCCAGTCGGTGGCTGGCATAAAGTTGTAGCAAAGCACAGGGATTTCAAGCTCGCCCATCGTGGTGATTAACCGCTTCATCGCCTCCAGGTCGGTCCCGTCATCCTGTCCCACAATCAATTTTTCAATCGGCAACAATCCCTCGACCGCAGAGAGCGCCAGCCCGAATGTGGCGGCCTGGTGCTTGAGCGGGCCCAATTCAGAGGGGCCGTTTTCTGGATAGCGGGCCACAAAATCGGTAACCCCACACTGGGCGGCCAGCTGGAAATGCTCGGGAGTGGGAGGAGTTAGTACGGTGGCGAGTCGCATGGTTTGTGTGTTCTTTCGCTCAAGGGCCAAGGCTCTGCAGGTACCAGGGCCGCCGTCAGTGATCAAAGGTCGGTGCGGGCGTACGGTGCTGAAAGTGGAACTGGTCTTTGCCCCGGACCAGTACCGCATTTTGCGTAAAGACCTGGTTGTCTTTGGGGACGATTCGCACGTCGGGCCGGATAAAGCGGACCGTCATCCCGCAGCGGCGACGGCTCGAGTGATTGGGGTGCGAGCCGTGGATCAGCATGCCGTCGTGCAGCGAAACCTGGCCTGCCTTTAGATTAACGGTGACCGCCTCGGTAGGGTTAAAAAGTCCCTCGTCCAGTGCCTGGTTGATCGAAAGCAGGTTGCCATGCTGGTCGCTTTTGCCATGCTCCAGGATTCCGTGTCGATGGCTGCCCGGGACAAACAGCATGGCCCCGTTTTCCTCGTCCACGTCATCGATGGCAATCCAGGCGCTTATTGCCTGGGGAGGATCCAGGTTCCAGTAGGTTACATCCTGATGCCAGGCCACGTAGGCGGTGCCCAACTCGGCAACCGGGTATTTGCAAAAAAAGTGGGTGCCGGCCAGGACCAGGTCGTTGCCATAGACGCTTGCAACCGCATCCAAGAGCCGCTTGTCCGTCGCCAGTTTCCAGATGAATGCATATTCCTGCTCCTTGGCCATGATCCCTTTTTGCGTGTGTTCTTTTCCAAATTCTTGTTCCAACTCGTCAAAGGCACGCCGGCATGCGTGAATTTGTGCCTCGCTAAAAATATCCAGCGGGAACACGTAACCTTGCTGGTCAAACTGGGTGTTTAGATCCATGGAAAATTGTCCGCCGGTGTGTGCTTTGGTCGAGGGGACGATGGCGAGAGGAATTTTACACGGTTTGGCAACCGGTCACAATTAAGTCGGTTGGCAAAGAGTCTTCGTGACCGAGGGAGGGCCGGCCAGTCTTGTTGCTCACTTGTGGCAAACGTCGACGAGGTCACAGATGGGTTTTCGCAACGATTCGCCGCTGTGAGGATGTTTGAAGTGGCACTTGTTTCTTGTTTCCAAAAAGCTTGATCCACGGGAAGTATGGGCATTCTCCTGTTGGGCCAGGTGCCCCAAAAAGGATTGTTTTTGGTCGTCCGAAAAACGGTGTCGTGTCGCCGAGACGATCGGCATGTTTTGAAGTGTCGCCCCAAAGACAAGGACGAACCCCGAAGCCGGTTTGGCAGGGCCCTTTTGGGCAACAAGGGCGTGATTCCAGTGGGCCGCGATTTTTCTTTTTTGCACCGGGGGGTGAACGGGAGTGGAGGCGACTGAAAACCAGGTCCAAAATACCTTTTGGGTCTTCCTGTTTTACCCAGGGTTCCCGGCCGGCTTGGAATTCTGGTTCGTTACGAGCGGAGAAATCGTTCGAGTTGCCTTAAATGGCAAACTTTACCACGTCGTATGGTCGATCAGTTAGGTAGGACCGTGTTGCCAGGACGCGCGCCGGTTGCGCGCTCTGGTAGTGCTGCGTGGTAAAACTCGAAAACTGCGGGGAAATCGAGTGGAGTGTTTGGGGATGGAAGTTTTCAGGCAAAACAGGGGTGACTCTCTTGGCTGCTGGCTAGCTGCTGGCGCGGGGATCGGCTTTCGATCAGGCAGGGTGGCGGCACTTGCTCTGGTAGTGCTATCTCTGGTGCTGTGTGGTGGCTTGAGGTCTGTTCAGTCCCAGAATATTGATGTCAACAACACTGCGAATCTGGTCAATGCAATCAATCAGGTTAACAACGGTACGGCAAACCAAATTACCTTTACTGGCAATATTACGCTAAGCCAGGAATTGCCGTCGATTATCGGTCAAGTAGATATCGTCGGCGGGGATTTTCGTTTGGATGGAGCGAGCCAGTTTCCAGGCCTTTTGATCAACGCAGTTGGCCACACGATCACCATAGACAGCCTTCAGTTCAGGAACCTGGTGGCCGAGGGTGGCCAGGGCGGCGAGGGAGTGTCGGCAGGGGGG
>JAKVCB010000132.1:9050-11108 GCA_022448345.1 Pirellulales bacterium | reverse complement strand
TATTGCACTGGCCACCGCTTGTCAACTTGTCCAGGAAGGTGCCAGGATCTATTTCTCCGACATCAGTATTGACCGCGCCCAGGCCGCGGCCGAGCAACTCAATAGCCTGGTCCCCGATAGCGCCATCGGAGGCCAACTCGATGTCACTGATGAAAAACAGGTGGCCAACTACTTCGACCGCGTTATCGCAGACGCCGGCCGCGCCGACTTCGTCCTTAACTCCGCTGGAATCACAGACACCGATGACATGCGGGCTCCCATTTGGGAACTCAGCATGGATCAATTCCGCAAACGTCAGGAAATCAACCTGGTCGGCAGCGCCATTGTGACCAAGCACGCATCACGCGTGATGATTCCCCGACAATACGGTCGAATTGTGCTCATTGCCTCAAATGCTGCCAAGGAAGGCAATCCGACCATGACCGCCTACTCTGCAAGCAAAGGGGGGATCGTGTCGTTCATCAAGGCAGCCGGTCGCGAACTGCATGTCCACGGAATCCTGATCAACGGATTCGCTCCAGTTATTATTCGCACCGCGATGGTGGAGCAAATGCACGCCGATGATATTTCTCATTTGGAAGGACGAATTTTGATGGGGCGGATGGGAGAACTTGACGAAGCTGCCTACAAACTTTGTCACCTGCTATCCAAACGAAACTCCTTCCAGACACGCTTTATCGAGGACCTGTCGGGAGGCAGAGCCGACTATTAGTTGTCGTCCCCATACTCCTCCATCAAAATACCGCCCGGAGGATTGTCCAATTCAGCCGGAGCAGGGGGGGCGCAACCCAGGTTGCCCCACCCTATAATTACGGGTAAATCTATTCCGCTCATCCCGCAGGCCCTGGCCTCCAGCACCTACCCCTCCTCCCACGCATGGTCCTTCGCTACGCCAAACGACTTTTGACTGAAACCGACAAGCGGCTCCTGTGGAAACTGGTGTGGAATTTTGGCTACAAAGGCATGCGGGCCATTCAACACCACAAGGCCCGGTTAAAACGGGGGGAATTTTTTCCCCCTTTTCTCTACATCTCGATCATCAACAGTTGCAATCTTCGCTGTCAGGGTTGTTGGGTCGATGTCGCCGCCAAACAGGAAACAATTGAGGTCGACGCACTTTCAAAGGTCATCCATGAAGCGAACGAACAAGGAAATTATTTTTTTGGCATCGTGGGGGGCGAACCCTTCATGCACGCTGATATCCTTGAAATCTTTCGCCGCCACCCCAAATCGTATTTCCAGGTATTCACCAACGGACATTTTATTACGCCCGATGTTGCATCCGAGTTGCGCCGCTGCGGAAATGTAACACCTCTAATCAGCGTTGAGGGTACGGAAATCGTAAGCAACCAACGGCGAGGTGGCACAGACGTCCTCAACAAAACCGTCGAGGGAATCCGAAATTTAGTTGCCCACCGAATCATCACCGGCGTCTGTACGAGCGTGTGCAAAACCAATTTGGACGACCTGGTGAACGAAGCCTGGGTCGACCGCCTCATTGAACTTGGCGTACTCTACATGTGGTACCACACGTATCGTCCAATGGGCCCCGATGCTGCTCCAGAGTTGGCCCTCTCACCAGAGGAACAGCTGCGCATTCGTCGCTTTGTTGTTGACATGCGTTGCAAAAAACCAATTGGCATCGTCGATGCCTACTACGATCACAACGGTCAGGCCCTCTGCCCGGCTGCCACCGGCTTTACGCACCACATTAGCCCCTGGGGAGATATTGAGCCGTGCCCCATCGTACAATTCGCACGGGAGAGTATTTATGACGACCGACCTCTTGCAGAAACCATTGGGAAGTCAGAATTTCTCCGCGATTTCCGCCAGTTGGCTGCCTCATCAACCCGTGGATGTATTGTCCTGGAACGCCCCGATCTCTTGCACGAACTAACGGTCCTGCACGGTGCCCGGGACACTACGGCGCGCAAATCGGCAACTTCCGAACTTGAGGCAATGGTCTCGCGCACTTCGCAATACAACCCCGGCCAACAAATACCAGAAAAAAGCTGGGCCTATCGATTTGCAAAGCGGCATTTCTTCAATGATTTTGGC
>JAKVCB010000132.1:0-9040 GCA_022448345.1 Pirellulales bacterium | reverse complement strand
CTACGACGCACCAACCAATCCGCTTTTGCCGCGTTCCTGAGGCGAACTGGTCCCAATTGCCCCCCAGTACAGCTGGCCCCAACAGGCGACTTTCTGACTGCCTGCTTCTTTCCGCGGACCGCGCGAAGTTACAGGTGAAAATATTCCTTCGCCCCGTCGAGCACGGCATCCACAGCCACGGAAGCCAGGATCAGCCCCATCACACGACTCACAATACTTGCACCGGAGTCGCCAATCCAACGATGGACAAATCGGGCCAGCACCAACAAGCAAAAGGTGATCAGCAATACACTCAACATCACCATCGTGGTTACCAACTGGTCCATGATAGTATGCTGTTCATTCTTCGTGAGAATCACAACTGCCATCATCGCCCCAGGTGAAGCAATCGAGGGTACTGCCATGGGAAAGATCGCCATATCTTTCGCACTACTCACCATTTTGATTTCTTCGTCAGGTTTACTTTCACCAAAAATCATCGTGAGTGCGAACAGAAAGAGCACAATCCCACCGGCAATCTCAAATGCTGAAAGAGGCACATCGATAGCATCCAGCAGCAATTCACCGACAAAAATAAAAAACACCAGGATGCTCGCAGCAATGAGAGTGGCCCGCAGGGCTACCGACAACCTCTCTCGCTCTCCATACCCACGTGTCACCGCAATAAATACGGGAACCGAACCAACCGGATCGATTACCGCAATCAGAAACACAAACGTATTGATGAAATCATGCGGTGCATCCATGGTGATGCTCGACTGTTTAGAAATCCTGACGGAACACGGTGCCGATCCAAATTCACGGCTTGAGTCAATCGGCGCCAAGCCCTAACCTAAGATCCTTTGAGTGGCCAGTCAAGAAGCAGACCCGTCAAGCAGACCCGTCAAGCAGAACAGTGGCGCAGACCGGAACCCACAACCTGATCGATCTGACAAGGATCCTGTCGGGCGAATCTCACCGGCAGGCTTTAACCACCAATACAACAAAAACCCTTCGCACTTAGGAATACCTTTGCCATGCTAACCGGACTTTGGAACGTCGGCATCAAGGTACCCGACCTGGAGCGGGAACTGAAGTTCCATCGTGATCTCGGTAACGAGATTGTTATTGACGAAACATTTACCGTCGACGGTGTTGATTACCGTATCCCACTTGTAAAAATGGGAGACAAATATCAGCATATTGGCGAACGGATGGTTTACGAAGACGAGCTCGGGCTGGAACTCTCCTACGGTCCAGTGCACCTGGTTTACCTAAGTGACGATTTTGACAACGACGTGGCCACCTGTATCCAAGCCGGTGCTGTCGCCATTCGAGAGCCAATTGAAATCTCAGCCGGCTTTGGGGATCGCAAGGTCGCCTTCTTCAAAGCGCCAGGAGGCTGGATCTTTGAGATTGCAAAAATTTACGCCCACCGGGTCCCTGAAGTTGTATAGTGGCCCGAAAAACCGATGCTGTGGGTTTGCCCAAAGGCGTGTGAAATCGGACTGGAAATTTCATAGCCCCAACTGAAACACTCACCATGCAAATTACAAACCATCTTTACCTTGTAGGCTCCGAACAGTTCGGAATTAGCCATTTACTCGACTGCAACTGTTATCTCATAGATGGTGGGGATTCCCTCGTGCTGGTTGACACAGGAACAGGCCTGGGCACAGACGACATTCTCGAAAACATCGGCCGCGCCGGCTTCGATGCCAAACAACTCACCCACATTCTTCTCACACATGCACACTTGGGCCACTGGGGCGGCGCCCCTCGGCTTCGCCATGAAACGGGAGCTGAAGTATGGGCTCCGGCGGATGGCCGCTACTGGATGGAGCACCTTGAGGAAGACATTACCATCGAACAAAACTTCAAATTTGGGCGTTATCCATCCAATCTTCAACCGCAACCATGCCCACCAGACCACACCTTTAGCGATGGAGACCAAATTCAACTTGGCAAACTTCAACTCCAGGCCATTGGAGTCAAAGGACACACCAAAGACTCAACCGTCTTTGTAGGAGAAATGGATGGGAGGCGGTTCATGTTGACCGGAGATGTGGTTTTCTATGCCGGTAGCCTCGGCATCACCAACGCTCCCGGCTCAAGTCTCGAAGACTACCGTAACGAAATGCCCAAATTGGCCAATCAGGGAGTCGACATCCTACTGCCTGGCCACAGCGTGTTTATCTTGCGAAATGGGCAGAAGCACATTGACCGTGCACTCCGCAAACTGGCCGACTTTGTACTGCCAGATACGTTCTTTGAAGGCAACGAATTCATGTGGGAAAAAGATTACTTATCTTCCCTGCAAGACGAGCCTTCTGACTAAGAAACCCAACTTGAAGCATTTTTCGAAAAACTCAACTCCAGCGAGGTTTTATTTCCATGACCCAACAAATCGTCGTCCAACCACTAACCGAAGAGGCCTTCAGCAAATACGGAAAAATTATTCGTATCGAGCCGGACCAGGAGCCATTGGCCGACAACGAAGCGCTGGTCTACTGGGAGAAAATGGTTGAATTCGAACCGGACATTCCGCGCACCATAGGACTTTTAACCGAAAAGCGGCGAGAAATGGTCCTCACCCAGATGGAACGCCACCAGAAGGCCAAAGAATGGTTCGTACCCGTTTCCGGTGAATGTGTCGCCTGCTTTGCCGAGTACCACGATCCCGACGATGATGCCGAAGTCCCTCAGCCCGACAAGGTCGTGGCGTTTAAAATGGACAACATCGTGGGCTTTGTGGTCCATCGAGGCGCCTGGCACTGGCCAGCCTTTCCAATTACCCCAACGGCTACCCAACTCGTCAATCTACGGCGCGATACCGAACACGATGATGTCGATGTGAAGGAACTCTCCGAGCAGGTTGAAATCGTACTTTCCTGACCCGGCCGTCTATCCCGACCTACAACCTCGGGCTACCTCGGCTGCAAGAAGCCTGCAGCTGCCAGGAAACCGCTTTAACCCATCTTCCTGCGGCGGATCACGGAATCGGCGATGACAGCGGCAAGTAGCACCACGCCCGTCACGGTAAACGTCCAGTAGGTACTAATCCCCAGAAATACGACAGCCGACTTGATCACCCGCAAGATGCCCATTCCGATGACGACGCCAATCAAAGATCCCTGGCCACCACGAAGAGCACACCCACCCAGAACAGCTCCGGTAATACCGTACATTTCGTAGGCCATGCCGGCACTGGAGGGCGGCACACTCTTGACGTCTCCGGCCTCGAGCAAGGCAGCCAAGGCCGTCAGAAACCCACAGATCATGTAGCTTACTGTCCGCAGCAGGTTCACCCGTACACCGCTAAATCTGGCCGCTTCAACATTGTAGCCAATCGCATACAGGTACCGGCCCGAAACCGTGCCATGCATAAATAATCCCAACGGGAACATCACCGCAATCAGGATATAAACGGGCACGGGAATACCAAGCCAGGCCCCCGAACCAAGCTCGTGCAGCAAGGGGACCTCCTTGGCGCTAAAAGAAACCGTCTTGTCGTGCGTAATCACGCGTGCCAGGCCGCGAAGGGTTAACAAACTGCAGAGCGTTACCAAAAACGGCTGCAATCCAAGCCGGCACACAAGTTGCCCATGCCAAACACCTACCGAAATGGCAAGCAAAATCACAAGCGGGATAATACCCAACAAGGGCAGGGGACCAGGACCCAGAACTAGGGACAAAGGCCAAGGAATAGGCCCCAGCAACAGCAGTGCAAACACCCCCAAAAAACACATCAGCGACCCCACTGACAGGTCAATTCCCCCACTAATGATCACCACAGCCTGCCCCAATGCGAACAGGCTCCAGGTTGCCGTATCGCGCAGTACACTGCGAATACTGAATGCTGAGAAAAAGTTCGGATCGTACCAACCCGTCAACAGAACGACCATGACCAACAGGGACGACATGACCATCACCTGAATCGTCACTTCATCGATCTGCCAGTGCCTCTTCCGCTGTACCCGGATATCCGTGGTTTCTACTGGTGCTTTTACATTCATTCGTTTACCTGACTCGACACTTCCCCAAGGGCCAGCGCCATGATCTTTTCTTCGGAAACTTCATCTCGTGAAAGCTCTCCTGAAATACGGCCCTCCTGCATCACCACAACCCGATCTGCGATGCCGACAATCTCTTCCATTTCACTACTGATCATCATGACGGCAACACCCTGTGCCGCAAAGTCGAAAATCAAACGGTAAATTTCACTCTTTGCGCCAACATCGACTCCACGCGTCGGTTCATCCAGGATCAATATCGTGGGCCCCATCGCAAGCCATTTGGACAAAACCACTTTCTGCTGATTTCCCCCACTGAGTTGGGACACCCGCTGATTCACTCCCGAGGTCCGTACAGATAACGCCCTTATTTCATCCAACGCCAGGTCCCGTTCTGCCTGCCGGCTCAGCCATCCCCATCGAGAAAACTTCGGTAGCGCTGCCATGCTTATGTTCCGCTGCACGGACATCGGCAACACCAACCCGTGAAGCTTGCGATCTTCCGGCACCAGGGCAAGCCCTAACCGAATCGCATCGACCACGTTTCGAATCACGACCTTTTTTCCAGCCATGCAAATCTCGCCGGACGTGTACCGATCAATCCCAAACAGAACTCGCGACAGTTCCGTACGACCGGCCCCAACGAGTCCGGCAAACCCCACGATCTCCCCTGGTTGAATATGAAAGCTAAGCGGACTCGCTGCGGCCGGATATTCAAGTGCGTGCACCTGAAGTGCCGGCACTGCCTGCTCCAGACAGTGATCGCGCTTGCCGGAAAACTGCTGTACGTCCCGCCCAACCATCAGGGAAATCATCTTGGGTCGCTGAATCTCTTCCCCTCGAAGGGTCCCCACATGCCGTCCGTCTCGCAAAACCACCACACGATCTGCAAGCCGGGTCACCTCCCCCAGACGGTGCGTCACGTAAAGGATAGCCGTCCCCTGATTGCGCAATTGCTCGATCAGTTCCAGCAGTCGGTTGGCTTCTACCAACGACAGGCTGCTGGTTGGTTCATCGAACACCAAAATTCGGGCCGAGTCCGAGAGTGCCTTGGCGATCTCCACCAATTGTTGTTGCCCCACACTCAACATATGAACCAGGGCATGGGTCGACACACCAAGTCCTACAGCTCGCAGTAGTTTTGCCGACTGTTGGTGCATCTGCCGACCATTGGTGACTGGAAACCAACGAGGACCCCGGAAAGGCTGGCGTCCCAAAAAGATATTTTCCGCAATCGAAAGATTATCACAAAGGTTGAGTTCCTGATGAATCAAGCGAATACCATGCTGCATCGACTGGCGCACGTTCTGGATAACCTGGTGCTCGCCATCGATCAGGATTTCCCCTTCGTCAGGCATATGAATGCCGCCAAGCACTCGAAGAAGCGTGCTCTTGCCAGCACCGTTCTCACCGACGACCGCTACAATCTCGCCAGCATCGACCTCAACCGTTACGTCCTCTAACGCCCGCACCCCCGGAAATGTTTTGCCGATCGATTTTAAAGAGAGTAGTGGCATCGAAAAGGCAGGACCGGTTAGGCTATCTCAAGACAATCGTGGTGTAAAACAATCAAAGTCTGTGGCTGGAAGTTTTCAGCTCGCGCCGCATAGAACTACCCACCCTGATACACGCCTATTTTCCATAATCCTTCCGCAACTGACCGACAAGCTCAAGCTTCTGCCGAATCTCCTTGTCCACCTGTTCAACATTGTCAGGCACGATGTTGTAAGTGGGGACAAAGACCTGCTTGTTTTCTGGAAGCTCCACTGATTCACCGCGGGCCAATTGCGACAATATTTTGATCGACTTGTACCCAAATTCATACGGCTGCTGCGCCACTGCGGCGTATTGCGTCCGGTCTGCTACCGCAGCCATGGTTTCTACCGATTCGTCAGATCCAACTACAACAACATTGCGATCGGGACTGTCTGACAGTGCGTTAACGACTTGTGGTGCGTTGTATCCCCACAAACCAACACACCCAGCAAGATCCGGGTTTTTCGCCAGCACATCCGTGGCCACACGTTTGGCCTCCGAGGGTATACCTCCATCGAGAAAAGTTCCGATCACCTCACAGTTGCTACCCTCAAGCGACTCGAGAACCCCCCGCTGACGTTCAATGGCATTTTGCACATCCAGTTTCCCAACGAAGATCGCAACTTTCCCGCCATCTGGAAGTGCCTTTTTCAGCAGTTCGCCTATGTGCCGTCCCAACTGCACGTTATCGGTACCAATGTAACAAAACCGTTTCGACTCGCAGTTGTTCGGATCGGCACAGAGATCTGAATCCTGGCAAACTACCGGAAACATTTCGCTTGCCTGATCAATCAGGGGAGCAAGGCTTTCGGGATTCAGAGGAGAAATAGCCATTCCATCCATGCCACGGGCCATGAGGGCTTCGACAATCTGCTTTTGCTGCTGAGCAGTGGCCTCGTTCGGCGCGTGAAATTCAACAATCACATCTTCTTCTGAGGCTGCCTTCAAACACCCTGCATAGGCAATATCCCAGAAACGGTCCGTCGGCACATTCACGACAAAGGCGAACCGAGGTTTTGAATCTCCGGCATTCCCACCACGACGACACCCAGTCACCATGACCATTGCTACCAGACAACCCAGTACCAACCCAAAAACAATCTTCCCATGTCCGTACTGACGAACGAGCCCGTTCTTTGCGCCACCCATTCAATGACCTTCCCTTCCGATTATGGAATTTTTACAGAGATCGCCAACCATGACTTGTTCACGTTAACTTGGGGCAGCCATCCTGCCAAGAGACTGGCTTGCAAATTGCCTGCCACCAGACTACGCTGGCAAACCAAGTTAACCAACCTATAACAGGCAGGTTGACCAACCTAAACAGGGGCGAATTGGAACCTCACAACAGGCAGCCACATGCCCTTATTGCTTTTCCTCCAGAATAAATGGTCTTTATGGATACTGGGCTTCGCGGAAAAACCGCTTTGATTACTGGTGGCTCCAGCGGAATTGGGCTTGGCATTGCTCAGGTTCTGGCTTCCGAAGGGGTGGATGTTGCCGTCGCCAGCCGCAAGCCCGACCAGGCTGTGGTTGACCAGCTGAAGTCGCAGGGCAGCAACGCCCTGGGAATTGCAGCCGATGTGACTTCCGAATCCGATGTCGTCGCAATGTTCCGCGAGGCAATCGACACCTTTGGACACCTCGACTTGTTTATCAATAACGCTGCCCGGGCAATTCATAAGCCGATCACTCAGATCGATCGCCCCCAGTACGATGCGGTTATCGGAACCAACCTCACGGGATGCCTGTTTGCATGCCGTGAAGCGGCCAGACATATGATCCCTCGCAAAAGTGGCGCGATCCTCATCGTTGGCAGCACGTCGATGTTCACTCCAGGCCCCACAGAAATCGTCTATCGCATCTCCAAGTACGGCTTACGTCCCATCATGCAAAGCCTGGCAATCGAACTGGCTCCCCACAATATTCGTTGCAATTTACTGATCCCCGGGTATTACCGAACTCGGCTGACCGCCGACATCCCTGATCAAGTTGAAGACCAGTTGATGCAGGAAATCCCACTCGGCCGCGCAGGCGAAACGGTTGAGTGCGGCAGCGCCGCAGCTCTATTGCTTTCGGATCAGGTTGGTGGCTATATCACAGGCGCCGAATTGCTCGTTGACGGAGGAGTCTCCCTCCGCCCCATGTTCTTTGGCAACCAGGCCGAACTGGCAGCCCTGAACGATCCTCCCGAAGCGTAGAGGCATCCCGATTCTCTCCGCAGCGTTCTTCTTGACTTGGTTTTTTCTGCTCGACTTGGTTTTTTCTGCTCGACTTGGTTTTTTCCGCTCGACTTGGTTTTTTCCGCGGGTTCTTTCTGTTTTTCAAATGCCATGATCAAAACTGTAAATGCGCGGCGAAATGCAGTCTCGAACTCAAACTGGCCGAACAGAACCAGCAGAGCACCTTAACCAAGCAGATCCCTGATCACCGTACCATCATCAACCAGCTTGATCGGGCGGCCGAATTCGTCATGGTACTCTTTGTCGGGATCGATCCCGATGGCCGCACAAAGAGTCGCCAGATAGTCCGGGATCGTGACCGGTTTTTCCGCGACCCCTCCCCGGAGAGATGTACTTCCATAAACAACGCCTCCGGCAAATCCACCGCCGGCCAGGGCAACGCTATAACCGTCAACCCAGTGATCACGACCAGCATTTCCATTAATGTGGGGTGTCCGACCGAACTCTCCCGCTGCAACAACCACCGTCTCCTCCAACAATCCTCGGTCATCCAGATCTACGATCAACCGGGCCATCGCCTGATCAAGTTCTTTGAGCAAATCGACATGTCTCGGGTAGTGGTCGGAATGCTGGTCCATGTTGTGCTGCGACACCTGTACAAAACGCACCCCCGACTCAACGAGGCGCCGAGCGAGTAAACAGCCCTGACCTATTTGCGTTCGCCCATACTCATCACGCACCTTCTCCGGTTCCTCGTTCAGATCAAAAGAGGCCCGTTGCTGGGACTGCATAAACTTTTGGGCACTATTGCGGCCCTCACGAAAATAACGCCCGGTACTACCGGAGGGGTGCCCTGACTCAATGTTCTTGAGCAAATCAAGTCGCCGCTTTAGAACTTCATCCGTAACCCCTGCTGGCAACCCCAGGTTCTCTGGTGGTTGGTTGGGGTCCCATACAAGCGTTGGCATGTGGGCAGAGCCAAAATAACCCGCAGGAATACCACCTTTGCCAATCGAAATATAGGCCGGCAATCCATCTGATCGCGCATGAAAACTTGGCAACGGGCCCAACTCATGAGACACGATCGAACCAATGGACGGCGCTTGAATCGGGCCGACACTTCGCCATCCCGTTTGCATATGGTAGGTGGCCTGGTTGTGCTCCAACTCGACACCCTGCATCGAACGAATGACCGTAATCCTGTGCGCCTGATCTGCCAGGCGGGGTATTGCCTCCCCATAGCTGACTCCATCGACCGTTGTCGGTATCGCCTTCAGGTGCAAAGCGAGTTCTTCATCAGACGATTGCTTGGGATCAAACGATTCACAC
>JAKVCB010000131.1 GCA_022448345.1 Pirellulales bacterium | reverse complement strand
CATATTGCCCGCGTCCACTCCGTTGGCGAAGACCAAGGCGTCCCCTTTATCGTCTTCGAATATATCGAAGGTGCAAATCTGCGCGATACGGTACGGTCGGCAGGTCCGCTCCCTGTGGGGCACGCCCTCGACTACACCCTACAGATTACCGATGCTCTCGCCCACGCCTGGCAACGGGATGTGGTCCATCGTGATATCAAACCATCGAATATTTTGATCACCCCCGACGGGCAGGCAAAACTGGTAGACATGGGATTGGCCCGCCTTGACCACGTGGATCAAACCAATCACGAATTAACCGCCAGCGGAATGACTATCGGCACGTTTGACTACATCGCCCCGGAACAGGCCCGCAATCCCAAAGACGCCGATACCCGTAGTGACATTTACTCGTTGGGCTGCACGCTCTTTTTTCTGCTCACAGGCCATCCGCCCTTCTCCGGTGGAACCGCACTGCAAAAACTCTTGCAACATCAAGGGGTTAATCCACCCTCACTGCAACATTTTCGCGAAGACATTCCCCCGTCGGTTGTTGAGGTCGTGGAAATCATGTTGTCAAAACGGCCCGAAGACCGTTTTCAAAACCCTCCCGAATTACTGGTTGCCCTCATACGGATCGCTGACGAACTGGGAATCCGTCACGCCCCAGTCTTGGTCCCCACATCCTGGCCGGGATTCGCGCCTCGCAACAAACCATGGCGTCGCCACCTGCCTTGGGCGGTGCCCCTGGTGTTGCTGCTGGCAACCGTCGTCGGCATCGAACTTTTACTTAGCCCTGGCAACCAACCAACCGGCTGGCAGCGGCCACCAGAAACCGACCTGGCACCACCGAATAACAACCCATCAAAATCCCCCCTCGCGTCACCCGCAAACAGTTCGCCAAACCGCCATTTGCCGAAGCCAGGTATCCCATCAGATACCAAGGTCCCACCCGCCGGACCTCTTGGAGGAATCCCTGCAAACACGGTTCAAGGCCCCCTGTCCCCAGAGGCGGTCCCGGTTGAACCGACGCTTCGGCCCTCTTTCCTGCCAGATACACCCCGACCGGCCACACTCCCGCTCATCCCATCCGGGGGCGACTCTCCCACCTCAGGCCCATAGTGCCGCAGCACTCCACATCGGCTAGACTAAGCCCTCCTGTAGCAACCTTTGCCCGCTTCTCCCAACAGTCCAAGTCACGATGGCCGATTCGTCACATTCTCCGCCCCAAAATACAGCTCACCACCAGGATGGCTATTTGGCGACGCCACCAAACTCGACAGGCATGCCCGGCGGCATTCCCTACATCATTGGTAACGAAGCCGCCGAACGATTCAGCTTCTATGGGATGCGCGCAATTCTGGCCGTGTTCATGACCGAATATCTGCTCGACGCATCGGGACAACCCGCCCCGATGGACGAGCACACGGCTAACCAGTGGCAACATACATTCGTCGCTGCCGTCTACTTCTTCCCCATCCTGGGAGCTGTCTTTGCTGACTGGCTGTTTGGAAAATACCGAACCATCCTGTTTGTGTCGCTGATCTACTGTGCTGGCCACGCCATGATGGCACTGGTCGACTTCCCACAAACCACCGGAATCGAGCCAAGAACGGCTCTTTTGGTTGCCTTGTGCCTCATCGCAATTGGCTCGGGCGGAATCAAGCCATGCGTTTCTGCGCATGTCGGCGATCAGTTTGGCCCCCAGAATTCCCACCTGCTCTCACGCGTTTTTGGCTGGTTCTACTTTTCCATCAATCTTGGATCCGCTGCCTCGACCTTGCTGATTCCTGAACTCCTCGCGCGGTACGGAGCCGGAATTGCCTTCGGCATCCCAGGAATCTTAATGGGACTTGCGACCTTCGTTTTTTGGATGGGTCGCAACAAGTTTGTCCATGTTCCACCAGGCAGACAACAATTCTTTACAGAAACTTTTAGTCGCGAAGGTCTGCGGGCCATCGCAAACCTGATTCCGCTCTATCTGCTGATCGCCATGTTCTGGTGCCTGTTTGATCAAACCCAGTCAGCCTGGATTCATCAGGCAAAAGAGATGAATCGACTCCTTTACGATTTCGAGTCGTTTGGTCAACGGTGGACCTGGGAGGTATTGCCGTCGCAAATTCAAGCAATCAACCCCATTCTGGTGATGCTCTTCATTCCGCTATTCACGTATCTGGTCTACCCGTTGATGGGCAGCGTTTTCGAAGTGACTCCACTACGAAAAATTGGCATTGGGCTGTTCGTGACCGCCCCTTCCTTTATGTTGACCGGCTGGATTGCATGGCGTCTTGACCAGGGAGAACAACCCCACATCGGCTGGCAAATCCTGGCCTACGTCATCATCACTGCGGCCGAAATTATGATCTCGATTACGGCAATTGAGTTCTCCTATACGCAAGCGCCCAAGAAAATGAAGTCCTTCATCATGGGGCTGTTTTTGCTCTCGGTGGCGCTGGGGAATTTCTTCACCGCTTTTGTCAATCGAGTCATTGCCAAAGAGACTGAGAAAGGAAATGCGCTGCTGGAAGGTGCGAACTACTACTGGTTCTTCACCGCGCTGATGTTGCTGACCGCAGTCGCCTATGTGGTTTGGTCACAATTCTATCGCGGCCAGAAATACATCCAGGGAGAATGAGGCTAACCGCTCACTGTGACCAATTTGCATCGATAGCTGCCTTCATCTTCAAAAACAGCCTGAAAACGGGACGCTACCAGCAGCGTCTGCAACCCAAAACGCCGACAGCAAGCTGCTAAATCTCTTGACAGCCGTCATTAGGTAAACTTTACTTAAAGGTCCAAATAGAGTCGTGATTTGGACGACAAAATGCTGATGTAGGCAATTACTGACCACGAATGAACGGCTTGGATTGATTCACCCCAAATGATGAGGATCTTGATGCATTTCTTAAAAATATCTGCTGCAGTTATTGCAGTTGCCACCGTTGTACTTGTTCGCCCTGCCGCGGCCATCCCCCAGTTTCAAAAAGTATTTTTTGCCGAGTACATTGATGACCACGGCAACCCGGAATATGCCGAAATGGTGAAGACCAAAGTCAAGTGTTTCCTTTGCCACCAGGGCAAAAAAGACAAGCACAACCGCAATGCCTATGGAGAACAACTCGCTGATTTACTCGACAAAAAGAAAGACAAGAAAGACGTCGACAAGATCTCGGCAGCTCTCAAAAAGGTAGGCGACATGCCATCGAATCCGAACGATCCAAACAGCAAAACCTATGCAGAACGTATCGCTAATGGAAGATTGCCTGCCGCCGACAATCTTGAAGACCTAAAGGTCGAACCCGAGGGTGACGACAAACAGTAGCCATCGATCTGCGCACACCTGCTACAATCATAAAACACCACGTTTAAAACTGCGGTCACTCTATGGCAGCAGTTTTTTTCGTGGTGCCTACAAAAGCCATGGCATGGGCTGAGAGAGGCTCACTCACCATTGGCCTGGACAAACAAATACGACGAACTACTCCAGGTTGCACCACATCTTCAGACTCTCTCTCTACGGGGGTAACACCTGTGGTCCTCGCACTTCCACCTTTGACAATCCCCTGCTTGGAAAGATGTCGGCTACGTACCAGAATGCCAACCATTAACAAAACAATCACCCCCATTAGTACCACAGCACGACAAACTGCGGCAGCGTCACACTGTCCCAGGGAAATTCCAGCCAGGACCAACATCACTCCGAACACGCTAAACAAGGATGCACCAAACATCACAGCGGTCAGCAAGTCGTTACCCATAATGCTATTTCTTACACCCACAGGAAGCTCCATCACCACCCATACGCCAACCACCAGTTGCAACAAGGTGGGGACCAGGGCAATTCGGGCACCCGATGCTACGATCTTTCTGCCTGACTCTCCGAATCGCAGTCCCAAAACCATTAGCACAACTCCAGATACTGCCAGCGATGCCAACGCAAAATGAACACTCAGGGAAATCACTGCAGGATTCATCAAAACAGGCCGCAGCAAACGCCGCGTAATGGTCTCTTCAAGAATCAACTCAGGACGGTCGACCAAAAGACTCATCGCGGACATCAACGGTGGAAAATGATAAAGCAGGTTTGTGGTGGCCAGGCAGGCGAACAATGCGTGGACCCACCGATGCTGCTTAAGTCGCTCCCAGGTTAGTGCATAGATGAAAAGACACACCAGGGAAAAAGTCAGTTCCAAGAACACGACAACATAAGCCCGGGCCGGAAACCGGCTCAGCATCTCCCAATACTTGGAAGATTCCTCAAATCGATACAATCCTCCCAGGGCAAAACCCAAGAAAACCCCAATCGGCAAGGCGCAAAAAGCAATCCAAGCGAGTTGACGGCCCATTCTCCCGGAAAGGTCATCGGATTGCCAACCAAGCCACACACAAACCAAAGGGGCTGCAGCAGCCAGATTAACCGCTACCAAGTGCCCTGAGAGTAAAATGGTCATCAGGAGAAAAATCATGGGGAGGTAACCCGGTTCCAAGGGGAGGATACTTCACGAGTCCAATTGACAGGCTGCTCAACGGGAGGCTACGATTTTCAGAGTCCATCATCGGGGCGATTAGCTCAGTTGGCTAGAGCGCCACGTTTACACCGTGGATGTCGGGGGTTCGAGTCCCTCATCGCCCACTTACCGTTCCCGTTGGTTCCTCCTGGTTCCCCGGCCCCCTCCATTTGCCGGGGAATTTGACTCTCCTGGGGTTTCTTGTTCCTCTCCAGCCCCTCTTTGCTCGTCACTTCTGACGGGTGCTGAGGTACCTTCTGAGGTACACCATTACCGCATCAGCAGGATCCTTGGCCTAGCGACGCGATCCACCAGGAAATGAAAGCAGCAACTGGCCAAACCGCGATTTCGTGCGAGTTTGACCCTGAACGGACTTTTCACGAGCCACGTTGAAGCAAAACTGCAATGCGCACGAAAGCAGGGCAGGCCACATGGACCTGCCCTGCCCCGCCAACCGAATTTTTACCACGGGTCATTAAAAGGAAGAAATTCGCACTCGATCAGCAATAACTTGTACCGGCCATAGCTGATTGGAATCTCCAGTGATTACTTCCAGTTCAAGCTCACCGTCGTAGCGCTGCATCGCCTCTACGAGTACTTCCTGACCAGCCATTTCCCTGCCGTTGACACTCGTGATCACGTCGCCAACCTGCAAGCCGGCGCGCTCAGCTGGCGAATCTGCTTTCACCTGCTGGATCCCAAAGCCAAGGTTCGGGATTTCCGATCCTGTTATTCCGAGGTAATAACTCATCTCTTCAAACACTCGGCGCGAACCGTCGATCATCACGACTCGTCGTGGGCAGTACACATAGTCCCAGTAGCATGGCGTCCAGCAGTTCCAGTACCAGCGGCAATAGCACCAGTCCCACCACTGCCAGCAACAAAAATCAATCCACCAACCACACCCAACCGGTATCCCAAGACACTTGGCAGCAAAACTCTTTACCTCTGCCAGTTCTCCTGGGGCGTCAGACTCTTTGCGATTATTGAACTCCTCGAGAGCCTCTTTCAGGTCCTCGATCTCTGGCATTTCTTCGAGACTTTCCGGCTGGGTATCAGCCTCATCCTTTTCACGCGGTGGCTCAGGGCGTGGACGTTGCGGACGGGGTGTTCGTTCTCGCTCGGGTCGTGGTCTGCGTCGACCAGGTCGCCATTCACGAGGTGGGCGCCGGTGGGGGCCTCCCCAACCAATGCCAATACCTGTGTTCCAGCCACCTCCCCGTTCTCCTCCAGGCTCATATCCTTGATCGTCCGAATCGGTATTGTCCGGAGTTGGCCATGGATGCGGTTTGGGTGGAACATTTGGAAACGGCATCGGCGTCGGAAACGGTTTCGGTAGAATATTCGGTAACGGCGTTGGCTGTGGAAATGGCAAAATCTGCCACGGTGGCTTACCCGGCTTACTCGGCTTACTTGGCTTGGTGGTCGGTTTGCCTGAATTGGTCAGTCCGCCTACCACTCTTGCGCCAGAGTTACCTGGCCGATAAATCCCATTTCCAAAGCCTGGGTTCGGCTTGGCCCAATGGATCCCACTCGAACCTTTTCTACCAGGTTTGTGACTCGTCGTTCCCCTGGAAATCCCACCAAGAGAGTAACCTTGCTTTCTCGAGAAACCATTGCTCGTCGCGCGTGACATTTTTGCGGACCGCCCAGCGGCATGGCTTCGGCCAATTGACTTTTTGCTCAGCTGTGCACCGTGGGCCAAATCGCCCAGGACGGGGCTCATCAAAAAACCAACTACCCCAATTGCTAACATCTTGCGTGGTACTAAAAGGTTCATCGTCATACTCCTTCGGTTGGAAACATCTCGGAAACAAAAGTCCACCAGACGGTCGCGCCTGTGGAAGACGGATCTTTCCTAAAAGCAACCCGTGTGCCAGTTCTCGGTTTACAGGAACCAGTGGGGCATTTTTCCCTACTAACCATCCGACAAAATTTTGCTGGATGGGTTTTCTGTCCAACAGATGGAGCATTTTTGAAAAAGCCGCTGGTTTTTTCGCCCCTCTTTGCAAAAGGCCGCAGATTTTTCTACGCCTGGGGATTGGCCAGCAGGCGCAATCAAAAAGACAACACACCTCTCGTTCTGGGATTTTTCCGCGGCTGGCTCGCCGCCACATTTCTCCGGCGTCGCGGCCGACTCGGTCCTAAAAGGAGTTTGGCCATCGGGAAAGAGGGCCGCGTCGGTCTCAAAGCGGGCGAGCCTGTCGGGTCGTTGAGCTATCTCCTGAGTTACTTTCTAGAATCCTTATCACGAGTCTCGGGGGAGAATTGTAATGTCCGTGCGCGCAGAAGTTTTTGTGAAGAAATTCCACTCGTTCCAACACCAACTACGGTCGTGGTTGGGTTGTTCAGGTAGGTTCTCCAGGAACTTTGTTCCACTGCTTACCTTGATGGCTGCCTGCATCTGGTTCACTTCACAGACGGCCTATGCGGTGATGCAGAAAACAGTGGTCGACAATTATGAATTTACGTGGGTCTCGCACGAAGACGGTCAATATGACTGGGATGATGTGATCAGTTTCGACGAGGTCCTTGAAATCCCCGAATTGGCGAATTCGCCCACGTACCTCATGTCTGTACCCTTTGACTACACCGCTTTTCGGCGGTTTCCCACATATAACAATGACCTGGCTTATCTAGAAAGAGTTGGCGAACCACCCGATGAAGAGTGGCATATGACCAGTCATCGCTATTTAGACGACTACGTGCCAACCTTGGACACCTGGATTGGTATTATTCGAAGCGAAGATCATCTCGATATCGCACCAGCGGTTCCTGTTGGTCTCTTGACAAACGTTACCAAAGTCCCCGAACCGGCCGCCTTCCTCCTGGCCATTCTGTCCCTGGCCGCCATGCCGTTTCGCCTGCGACACCGTTAGTGGCCGATGGTTGTGTTCCCATTCTCATCCTCGGTCAAAAAACAACCAAAAGCGATGTCGCATGACGTGTTCACACCCCACAAAACGCCATCATGTGTTGGACCTAGTTTTTGGAGATGTTTTTTGTCGTAAGACAAAATGTCAAGTTACACAGATTCTTTCTACTGGCTTGAGGTCCCATCGTGAGACGTAGTCATCCGAGGTCGCAAAGTTGCCCGCCGTTTTGGCCATAAAGTTGTATTGGGACAGGGATTTTGGACAACGGTTCAACTCCCTCCAAGGGATGAACCTTGAGGAGATCCGCATGAACCTGAAAACCGGTGAAATCGGCAGGGACCGTATTTTTTGCTCAAAACCCTGGTGTAGAACGAATGTGATGTACAATGAACGTTGGCGACAGGGCTTTGGATACTGGCGAAAAACCGGCCCCACCCAACGGCCGATGTTTCCTGTTGTCTTTTAATGATCCAAAAAACAGTGAGAAACAAATGAATTCAACCGTCAAGAATCGCATGAAGGTCTGGTCCTTGAACGGTTTATGGATCCTCGGTGTTATCTCGCCTGTTGCAGTTCGTGCTGAAATAGTGCCCGACTTCACTCTGACAGACGTTAACTTGACCTCTTCGAGCTATGACCAGCCTGTTTCTCCACGCGACTACCTGGGCCAGGTTTCTGGCTGGTATTTTGGACACGCTACGTGAGGCTATTGCAGTATCCAGTTTGGATACCTCGACCAGATGCAAAATGACCTCGACGCCAATTACCCCGATCTTGATATCCAGATCCTGGGGATCAACGCGGTAGGACGAGAGAGTGGAAACACTTCGGTTACCTCCGGACGGGATATTCCCTGGTTACAGGATGTCACCCCCGACAGTGGCAGCGATGTCTGGACGAGTTGGGATGCTGGGTACCGTGACGTGGTCATCCTGGATACGGCCAACGTGGCAATTGGGGCTATGAACCTGAGCACCTACGACCTGCGAGACCCGGCTGCGTACGATGCGCTCAAAGAACTCTTCCTCGATACTGCCTTAGTTCCAACGGTTGCAGGCGACTATAACGTGGACGGCAATGTCGATGCGGCTGACTACACCGTGTGGAAAGACAATTTGAACCTGACTGCTGCAGCCCTTCAAGGCAACGGTTCGGGTACAGCGACTGTTGTACAGGCTGACTACCAGCTCTGGAAAACGCACTTCGGTGAATCTATCGCCAGCGGTTCAGGGGTAGCCTCTGTGCCCGAACCGGCTACCCTCCTATTGGCCCTGTTGGCCACGGCCTCTTTGCCACTTCGCATGCGACACAGATTGTCCTCCAGTACAACGCGTTAGATCCTCCAAGTCGACACGGCCACCAGCCTGGCTGAAATTATTAATGACAAAGAGACTCTCCCGTGCGATGTTTGGCCGTTACCACTTCAGGATCCGACAGCAACGGACGCTGACTCACTCGTTATGCCGCTTCACTACGGCACACTTTCAGCCCGAATAGGTTTCGTTGAGAGTTCGACCCCACGAGGGGTCGGTGACGTGTGGGGTTAGGGTACTTCCCCTTTATAAAGAACTGAGCGTTCAAACAGGGGCTTGAATTGTCTCCCCAGCCAACCATGGTCCGAGAAGACCTCTCGCAAGAAAAAACCATGCTTTGAACAACAAGGATGCGCTCGAGTGCAACCGTTCCAAAACCAGCCCCCTGAGAACACGGCGGCCTGAAGTCATTCACTAGAAATGCGCGCTCAACTTCTAAAAACGAAACACGCACTGACTTACGGAATTCGAATGGTAATGCCCGTTCCGACGAAGTAATCGTCAGATTCTCTGGTGAGCCCAAGACCTGCGCGGACATCAAGCTGTATATTGTTATTGAGCAGCAATGTAAAGCCACCGTTGTAATAGTGCTCTACCGACGCAACATCTGCCGAATGTGGAAATAGCCCATACCATTCTGAATAGAATCCCAAATCATCCAGCAAACTGATTCCAATGGTCAACGATTGGGCGAATTCCGTGTACGACTGGTCAGTCTCATCGATCGCACGATTACCTTGAGTCGATCCACCAAACGAAACGGTGTCGTTGAGCTCCCAACTATAGACCCAGTTCAAACCCAACAACCATTCTTCTGCAGACAAACTATCACTTCCTGTTGGCATGGTCATTTGAGGAATTAATGCCATCTCAGGCAAAATCCCTTCCTGGGGCGTTAAACCAATTTTGAATCCAAAGTAAAGGTCTTCAGTTCCAGAACCTGTAAGTTCCCCAAACGTGTCGGTCTCGTCCACGGGATTGAGGGCGAGGCGAAGTTCAAGCCATTCGAAAAGAATTCCCTGGCGAATCAAAAACTCCCCGTACGAGTGCGATTTAACGGCTCTACCATTCTCCTCATCATACGTGTAGGTATATCCCATTTCTAACTGAGACACACCACGCCCCACGGTTGATGCTGCTTCGGTAAAGTCGGGCCGATCCGTGACGAGTGGCTCATTAAGGTCAGGACCACCTGAAAAACTGGTTCCGTAACTCCATTGCAATAACGTCCCAGGATTACAACGTTTGCAACCGCGGCCCGACGAAGAACACGCAGACCTTGGAAACAAACAACAGTCTTCACATGGCTCAGCAGCTTCAGCCCGCCGATGCGCATCGACAGCAACTAATAGACTGGCAAACAGCGGCAACAAAAACCAGCAACGTCGCATGGGACCAACTCTACATAAAGACATGGGACCAACTCTACATAAAGACATGGGACCAACTCTACATAAAGAGAAAGAGTAGCAATAGGAAGAGACAAGAGACGTAATGGTATTGGTATCGTTTTAAACTGCCCCCCAAAACAGCCAAAGGGAGAATATTTGTGGTTTGCACAAAATACCTGGATGAGATCTGCCGTCCCTAAAAGAACCTAAAAGGCTTCACTCCACCAAAATAGTGGGCCGCCATTGGCAATAGCCCCACTTTTTACGCGACAGATCACACGACCTCTTCGTGGATGCAGTGATAGCACTGGCAAATTGAGATACCGGCTGCTGGCAAAGCTTTCCGTCGCATGGGAGCACTACCTATGGACGACAACCCACCAAGCCCACGCTGCGCACCTTAATGCACTATGACCATCGGTAGCGAGTGATGTTGGCACCAACGTCACAACCAGTCGTAAAGAAGCCAATGACTTATTGTTTCTGTACCCCCATCGAAAACGCAATCAGAGGGCCGCTTGTTTCCCGAAGAAAGCACGCACCAACTGGCGTGCGGTGACAGGTCGTTAGGCAGCTTTTTTTATCAACTTTCGACCCTGCAATTCGAGCAAGCCTGCTTTTTACTTTGTGTTAAATTCCCAAGCCAGTTGCGGGCCAGCATCTTCTCAAGGTCCATTTACGAACTCGCATCTATCTGCGTTTCCGCCGCACGTTCCAATAGGATTTCAGGGTAGAGTGCTGCCAACTGTTCGTTTTCCAACAACGCCTGAAAACCCGAGTCGGTGGCAAGCACTGGCTGGGTTCCCTCGTCACTGGTATTAATCTGGCTTTGCACTGCGTTGACCCAGTCGGCTACATTCCAAACCAGTCGATAACCGCTCCGTCGCAACTTGCGGATTACAAATGCCCTCTCTTTGCGCGCCCGAAAAACAGCACCTGGGCAAACCAACACATTCAGCCCTTCAGGCCTCACCGCTTCGAACAGGGCCCGGTCGGGACGACTGTTCCCAATGCCCACCATAATTCGCTCGCCACTCTGCTGAACAATCGGCCTCACAACATCGCGTTTTCCGTCAATCGTCACGTTAAGG
>JAKVCB010000130.1 GCA_022448345.1 Pirellulales bacterium | reverse complement strand
CAGTGCCAATGCGAATGCGATTGGTGGATTTATCGATATCCATCCAGGGGGTGACGTGGGAAGTCCCGGAACGTTTGGCGCCCAAATCGCGGGAGTCCCCGGTGACTACAACGAGGACGACAAGGTCGACGCGGCTGATTACACCAGCTGGCGAGATAATCTTGGCAAAAATATCACGCTGCCCAACGAAGATCCGGGTACAACCCCCGGCGTGGTCACCCAGGAAGATTACCTTTTCTGGAAAGCGCAGTTTGCCGCTGCGGCCGCCGGAGGTGGTTTCTCGGCTGCGGTTCCCGAGCCAGCGACAGGACTTCTTTCTTGGCTGGCCCTCTCGTGCTTGTTTACTTATTGCCGCCGGATAGGCTAAACAGGATAGGCTAAACAGCAGCCATGAAAATGCTTCCCCAGATGGGTCGTGCGCATTTGAAGGAGGCCAGCCTGTGCCACTCGATCTGGGTGAATACCTGCTTCGGGATTGGGCATGAGAACGGATTTTTTGCTAAGATAACCACCGGAGTTTGGTGGACCTGCAATTCTTCGACTTAGAACACTTAGAACTCCACTTAGAACTCCACTTAGAACAAAGGTGCAGCGACAGTTATCGGGAGCGAACCGGGCACTTAGGAGTCGGGATAACCATGCGTGACGATGATCACCAACCACGATTTTCGATGGCGCTGACCATTGGTTGCTGCTTGCTGGCCAGTAGCGCTGGCTGCGGTGACGGACGCGTGAAGACCTATCCGGCAGCGGGTCAGATTTTGGTGGATGGAAAGCCGGCCGATGGAGCAACGGTCGTTTTTTGCCCCGCTCCCGATTCGGGTGAGATCGAGCGATTGCGGCCCTGGGCCAAGACTGACTCGACCGGATCCTTTCAGCTGGCGACCTTTGTGCGGGGCGACGGGGCACCCGTAGGGACCTATCAGGTAACCGTGCAATGGCCAAAGGCAATCGGCCGCCAAGGCAAGCTGCCAAAAGCCGATCGCGATGATGATCGCGGTGGTTCAGGCCAGCGAGACGTACTCAAAGGCCGCTATGCGCGCCCCGAAAAGTCAGGTTTGACTGCAGTGATTAAGCGGGGTAACAACGAGTTATCTCCCATCGAATTGGATCTGCCTCGTTAAAGAGCGAACCCATCGTGTTAACATTCCGAACCCATTTTGGATTTTCTCCCGGCCGAGATCAGCCTCGATCCACCGGCGTCGCAGGCGCACCTCGCAGACGTGGGTTTACCCTGGTTGAACTGTTGGTGGTGATTGCGATTATCGGAATCTTGATCGCGTTGTTGCTTCCGGCCGTCCAAGCCGCACGCGAATCAGCACGGCGGGTGCAGTGTTTGAACCGGATGAAACAGATTGGGCTTGCGATGCTGAATTACGAATCGCAATACCGTGTTTTGCCACCGATTGCTACGGGTGGTCCGGTTTACGACGAGTGGTCTGGAACTTGTGATGCCCGGACCAAAACGAAATCGACAAAAGAAAGGCATGGAAATATCGAGCACAACATCCTGACGCTTTTGCTTCCGTTCATTGAACGCCAATCCGTTTACGACTCGATTGACATGCAGCAAAATTGGGATGGCTTTACAAACCGGCGGATTACCAAGGGAGAGGGTGGAGGTGAGGGACAGGAGATCGAAGAATTTCTTTGCCCTTCGGCGCCTTACCGTCCCAATAGTCAGGCTAGCGACTATGCCGGGTTAACTTTCTTACTGGATAGCGCTTATTGTTCTCTGGAGGATGCAGGATTAGCCCAGCCTCGAAATTTAGAGGGAGCTTTGTACGGCCTTTTGGAAATGCGTCCAGCTCCTTTGCGCCGGGCAACCGACGGGTTGTCCCAGACCTTCATGTTTTTTGAGGATGGTGGTCGGCCATTGAATTACCTCTTGGGTCAGCAGTGTCCTCATGGCCAATGTCCGGGGGATGCCGCGATTGTCATCAAAGGCTCACGTTGGGCAGATCCAGATGCCTACTTTGCCTGGGGCCATCCGGAAGAATGTGGATTTACCACGTTCATGAATTGTTCCAATTATGATGAAATCTATAGCTTTCATGTGGGAGGGGCCAACTTTTTGTTTGGAGATGGGAGCTGTACTTTCCTGACTGAAAGTCTCGATGTTGACATTTTTGTGTCGCTCTTTACCCGGGCCGGTGATGATATCGTTCGCCAGGCTTACTGACGATATTGCGCCAAAACACCCATTGCCATCCTCGCGGTTTGTAGCCGAGTCAGGCTGGTGTAGATTTCTCGCAGAACCAGGTTGCCTCAAGCAGTTCGACATGTTTGGCCCCACAGCAGCACGCTGACCAACGACTTCGGGTTGGGCAACGGCGACGACAACGGCAACGGCGTGGTGGACGCCGCCGATTACACCCTTTGGTGTGATACGCGGGGCTCGCAACTGGAACTGCGCGCCGATGGCAATGCGGGCACGTATTGATAGCCGGGATCGATCGACTGTTTCTTTTTGATTGCGAGCATCTCTCGCCAGGTTGTCATCAGGCCCCTGGGACAATCGGGCAGCTGAGGTTCGATAATCCGATGTAGTTTTTTCAGGTTGTAGCAAGGCACCGCGGCGTACATGTGATGTTCGGTGTGGTAATTCATGTGAAAGTAAACAAATTCCAAGAGCGGATTCAGGAGGATAGTTCGACAGCAGAGTCGAAAATCAGGCACATTGTCTTGCAAGCCGGCGTGCTGGGGAACCACACACAAGTACCATAGCCAGCGTCCATAAAATGGTGCGAACGTGACCAGCACCAGTACCTGCCACAGGCCAAAGCAGATCGAAACGGTGGCGATTGCAACATGCCCGATCAAAAGCACCCGTGCCCAGTTAAAAAGCCGGCGGCGCTCCCGAATGTCCTCTCGGGGAAACAGGCACATCTGCCACTCGCTTTCGAGGGGGAAGTTTTTGGTGACGTCCGAGGAACGGAGTTTGGCAGGGGTTCCTTCATCTTTGCCGAGGCTGAGTCGAACGAGTCCCTTGACGGTTCCGACAAAAGTCCACACATCTACGAAGCCTGTTTTGAGAAAATTTTTGAGCGAAAAATCGTAGGGGAGTTCAACCTCAAGATCATCCGGGGGATGCAGAGTGTACTTGTGGTGCCGGGTATGACTTGCCCAGTACATGACAGGACTGCCCCAATTGAGAAAACCGTAGCCATAAAGAAAAAGGGTGTTTAGCAGCTTGGTCTGGAACATCGAGTTGTGAACAAGTTCGTGATGGCCAGGGCTCAGGAACGACCAAAACGTGCCGTGGAGAAATGCCAGTGGCAGGAACAAAAATATTCGATCGCTTGCCATCCATGCAGCAGTTCCGGTAAGCACCAGCAGTCCCAGAAATCCCCCTGCCTGAAGCAACCCTTTCCAATCGTTCTTTTGGTGTAAATTCCTGAGTATCTCGCGCTCGACCGGTACCTTTTGCCACGAGATTTTTGTGTGTTGGTCGATGGTGGACATGCCTTTTCCCTGCAAGCCGGTTTGCCAGCTGTGAAGTCAATATCCATGATAGACCTTTTTTACTGCCCGAAGCGAGCCAATTTCCGGTACCCAGGGGTATGCCGGTACCCAGGGGTATGGAAAGTACCTGGGGGCACAAATAGCATCGACCACGACTAGCAGCGGGGCCGCAAAACGGTGGCTACAAGGAAGACCAGCACCAACCCCAGCGATGTCGGTTCGGGTACCCCCACCCTAAAGAACAGCGCTACCTCCAGAAGTTGCAAAGCGATTGGGATGCCGGCAATGGGTGGCAAGAACTTAAACCGCTTCCATAATTTGGGTGCATCGTGTCGCCAAGCGGCAAAGTTACTACGGTGCTGGTATTGGCTCTGAGGCCTCGATTCCGGCGGAATTGCGCTGCCAGGAGGTAGATTTTCATGCGGATGGTTCGCTGAACCATTCCACGGGTATCACCCTTAATCGTGCTCCCATTCCGTTGCAGGTACCCCCACCGAGATCATAGGTAATTGCGGCCTGGTCCCCGGCAAAGGCAATCGTCGGATAACAGATTCGGAGAGGGCCTGGAGCCCGGTGGTATCTTTCGACAGGTTCCGGCTGGAGGCCGCCGTAGATCTCGTAGGCCTGGCAGGCGATCGCATCGGAAGCAGGTGGAGGAGTGACGATGTTCACATCATCCAGGGCTTCCAGGTTCTTGAAATTCTCCCAGGTTTCTCCTTCATCGGTGGAGATTGCGCTGGAGAGGCGAATCCTGCAATGGTTAGTAACGATCTCCTGGCGGGATGCCTGGTTCCACACCATCAGCAGATTGCCTGTGGATGGTATGCGGCGGATGAAGGCGGGCGCGTTGGCAGCAGCGATGTGTACCGGCCCGGGCCGGGTCCAGGAAAGCCCCCTGTCCGAAGAGTAGGACTTGTACATCCTTCCCATTCCCGAACGAAGAAGCATGAGCAGTCGGCCATCGCGCAGTTCCACTGCGATTGGCTCCTCCAGGTCCCATGCAGCCCGGTTTACACTTGTAAAAAGCTCACTCAGACTACGTCTCCAGGTCTTCCCTTCATCATCGGAGATACACGTGTAGCTGTAGGAGAAGGTCGGAGAGGGGATGCCATCCTCCGTATTCCAGTTTTCCGCCTCGCCGCCCGTTTGTGGACTGATCCATCGGAAAACAGGCGCCAGCAGTCGCCCGTCGGACAGCACCATGGCATGTCCGGTGCAGCAGCATGAGTGTACTGTGTCCATCAGCACTGGGTCGGACCAGGTGTGTCCACGGTCATTGCTGACCCGAAAAAACACCATGCTCCCTTCCTCGCGTCCCGGGTGCCCATATTCCTTGGCGATATCGGTATAGACCATTCCCAGTCCGCCCGACTTCAGGTGCAGTACAGTAATGTGAAACCCGACTACGTCATTGCCGGCGGCATCCTTTGCCCGCCATTGTTCCTGCCACGTGCGGCCGGCATCGTTGGACGATTTGAAATGAATGGAGCGGTCGGTATAGAGTTCGCTGTAGACAAACCACAGCTCGCCGTCTTGATCTCCCTCCACGATGAGCGGCTCTACGTGTCCGGGAGTTGCCGGCTCAAGGATATCGAGTTTAAAAAAACGTTCAACATCCAGAGGTGCTCCCGGGCTGCGCCCGCTCACCTGGTCACTCCACTCGGTGTCGCGCATGGATTGGTTTCTCCTTGTTAAGACATTGGTACGTATAGCACCAGAGTCCTCCGATAGCAACCTTGAGTTACAAGGAGCCAGTCCTGGCGGTCCTGTTTGGGTGCAGAGAGCACCACGACTTCGAAATTCCCATGCGTAACGACAGGTTGTGGTTCCCTATTTCTTTTTCAGGGGGTTGTCACCAGTTATTCCTGCGCCACGGTCACAAGCTCGTTGCTCACCGCCTCAATCTGCGTCGATTCAATCTGACTGAGGCCCTCCGCATAACCGACCACTAGAGACAGATCGCAGATACGGTTGACCTGTTGGGGAATGCCGTGAGCCAGATAGTGAAGTGTCTCGACGGCTTCGGGTGTGAAGATATCGCGAGTGGCACCGGATGCCGTCAGGCGATGTTGGACATAACTGGCGGTCTCGTCGATGTTGAGTGGGCGCAGCAAGGTTTTGACAGCCACGCGCTCGTCCAGACTGGGTATCCGGCGGAGCGTCGAGAGGAGCCCTTGCTGACCAACCAGAATGAGTGTCAGGGCAGGTCGACCCTCCCATTGAAAATTGACAAGCAGCCGCAGTGTTTCCAAAACACCGCAGTCTTCCAACAAGTGGGCCTCGTCAATGACGATCGTCGCATGCCGGTTTTGTCGACTGTTTTCGATGAGGAAGCCTTCCAGCCGGCTGATACTCTCATCAATGGTGAACCGCGGTGGTTCTGAGGGAGCGGTGCCGAGTTGATTTGCCAGGTAGGCCAACAGTTCCCGGGCGGGCATTTGCGGGAATACAAGGTGAACGAATGGCTGAAACGGGTCGGTCAACTCTTGTTTGAGCAGACTGATAAGCAAGGTTTTTCCAGTACCCGCCGGGCCGGCAAGCACGATCGTACCGCGGCGGCTTTCAATCCCGTATCGGATCTTCAGTAGTGACCCCTGATGGGATTCGCAAGGGTAAAAGGCCCTGCGTTCAGAGGTTGGTTCAAAAGGTTTGGTTTCAAGCTGCCAGTAGTCAAGATACATGTTTTTGTAGTGAGTAGTTAATGGTGGGTGAAGCTGTCGGTCACACAAGGTTTTCGACAACCCCCAGGACAGGGCAGCGAATCTTTTCCAGGGTGCGCGTCACGGTATTGAGATCGCGGTCACTACTTGAGCTGGGATTCGCTACCAATATGGAGGCGTCGATCCTCATGGTTTCGATAAGCTGCAGCATGCCAGCGTCTTGTTTTGTGGAATGCCCGGCGTCTTGTGTTTCGGAAAGCATGGTGCCCAGATCAATCAACACGATGTCATACTCGTAACGCAAAACTCCAGCAGTGACCGATGCTTGCAGGCTGATCTTCTCGGCAGCAGGACGCTGCCAGCGGTTTGCCGAGGGGAGTAGTACCAAGCCATCTTCGGCGGAATGGACGAGCGCCTCCTCCAAAGGAGCGCCGCGATCAAGCACATCTTGCCAGGTTGTAGTCGGGTAAATACCCAGGGCTGTGGCCAACTGTGGATTTTGGAAATTGGCGTCGACGACTACGACCGACTTCCCCTGGGCAGCCAGTTGACGGGCAAGGCACAAAAGTACCGTGGTGCAACCGACCTGAGGCCCGCTACCGACGACGGTGATTAAAGATCGTCCTTCGCTGGCAGCGGCGGAGATAGTGTCAACAGCAGGTGTCAACTGGTTGGCATGATCCTTTATTAACTGTTCGCAAATCTTTGGAAATTGAAATGTTGCAACAGAGGTGCCGGGATTAGATTCTGCTGTTTCTTTGGGTGCGATGATGGACGCAAGCGTTGGCCTGCGTGTTGCCGTGTTGGGGGCACAAGTTTTTTGGTTCGGTGTGGGGTGTTCCTTGTCTGGAGTGGCTTCCAAGTCGCTAACAGCAATGTGCGGTGACGGAAGTCGTTGCGCCCCGCCGGGATCTAACTGTTCGACGCGCAGGATTTCTTCACCTCTGCGGTAACTCTGGGAGGAAATCGAAGGGTCGTCCTGCCCGTACTCTTCCGCTATCCCGGGCAATCCAGAGGGAATTACACCGAGATTGGCCGTCACCAAGTGGACCGAAGTAGAAAGGGCATCGACCATGCGCCGGTTGCCGGAAGTCGTCTGGGACGAGCGGTTGGCAGGAGCATAGGCACGAATAAAAGCTTGGTCGGTCGTAGTCATCGTTTTGTGGTCGTGGGTTCGATGGAACCAGTGAGTTCGGCAACTGCAGCGGGTGGACGCACCCGATAATCGGCGCTACCGGTTGGAAAAATCGTGACGATTGGTTGTCCCGTGGAAGGATACCGGGGTGGGCGAGGAGAATTTGCTTGTTGGGGTGGATTTTGTTTTTCTCCGGCAGTGACAAAGGGCAATCTGTCAGGACCAGTCGGCTGTGCGTCATGAACCAGGCCGTACCGGTCCGGCTTATTTTTCAGCTTCTTGGAAGCATCACGTAACGGTGGTGTCACCGAAACAGGAGAAGTTGTTGGTTGATAGGAACCACTCGGACCTTGGGCAGTGATCTCTCGTTTGCCACCCGGTGTATCTTTCTTAGCCACATTTTCGGTGCTAGCTACAGTTTTGGTTTCAGCCACGGTTATGGTTTCAGCCACGTTTTTGGATTTGGCCACGGGTTCGGATTTGGCGACTGTGTCGGTATCGGCTACGGCTTTCGTCTCACCCAGTGTTGTTTTGACCACAGCCCTTGTCTCCACCGGTGTTGGTGGTTTGGGCGGCACTTGGCTTTGGACGCGGGTTTCTGTTTCGACAAGGGCGGTGGGGACTGCGGACAAGGTTGTTGTTAGTTTCGGCTCATTGGCAAACGTAGCTTTGGGAACATGTGGACCTTGGAGATCCGAATCTCCTTGGTTTTCCAGCAGCAGGTAGCTAAGTGCTGCAGCTACAAGTACAGTTGCCAGCAGGACAAGCCGAGCGAAGGGACTTCGATTCACGTGCAATTGTTTGAATGTTGTGGCAATTCGCGTGTCGGGCTGATGGACAGGAAATTTGAGTGCGGGACCGACTTCGACCACAAACTCCGTGGTGTTAGATTCGGTAGACCCCAGTTCGGTCGTTGAATCAGCGATTTCTTGCTCGGTTGGCAAGGCATTGAAAAGTGCCGGCGGGTCGAGGGTTTTTTCCGGACCAGCGGAGGAATCTGAGAGGTTGCTGGTGCCTGGCGTAATTTGCGAGTCGCTCTCAAGTGAAGGTTCAGCGCCAGATCCGATTCCAGAGTCAACCCGGTATTGTTGGCGGGCCGATTCATCCGGGCTGCCCGGGCTGGAAGGCACGAGACGTGGCAATCGCGCCAGCACCGGTGCGCTTGGGGCTGGCGTTTCCGACTCAACATGACCCGGCAAGCCGACTCCTGAAGGTGTGGAATTTTCACTTTGTTGCGAGGCAGAAGGCAGCTCATCCTCGCTGCGGTGGGTTTGAGTTTGGGAGACCGTCACTTTGGGTAACCTTTGCTTCCATGCAAAATGGGAAAGCGTTGAGCATCCATGTTCCGAGCGCCGTCGCGCAGCACCAGCCGGGACAGAATTCCACCTGCTATGGGTTTTGTATCGGATAGCGATTATGCCGATCTTGAAGATTGTTCCAGTTCATCGGACTGGAGAGGGCCATAAGATCACGGCTGCGCCAGGCGTGTGGCAAATCGCGGCTCACAATGGATGGCTGGCAATCGGTTCACGGTCACTCCATTGACGAGTGGCCTTGTCAGTCGGTGGTTCTCAAAAGAGTTGCCAGCGGTTTTAGATTTTGCCAATCGATAGCAAGCCAAATGATAGCAGTCCCATCGCGGCTGCCAGTTAGCGCCAGTTGTCCATTGGGTGAAAAGGCCACAGCGGTGACTTCTTGCTCATGACCGGTCAGGGAAAGGATTTCCTTTCCTTCGTACGGGTCCCAAAGTTTGGCCGTATTGTCCTGACTACCCGTCAAAGCCCGTTGGCCGTCGGGGGAAAATGCGACGGAAGTGACACCGGACGTATGGCCAACCAATGTGTTCTGTAAGGTACCTGTGTGTGCATCCCATATTTTCGCGGAATTGTCTTCGCTGCCGGTGATAATCGACTGCCCATTGCGTGAGAACTGCCCGCACGTAACGGCCCATTGATGACCTTTGAGGACAAGCTGCTCATGGCCGGTTGTGGCATTCCAAAGTCGGGCTGTTTTGTCACCACTTACGGTAAGGATCCGTTTTCCATCAGGGGAGAAGACCGCTTCTAAGATTCGGGCGCCATGCCCCCGCAACACGACGTCGGTAAGCTTTCCGGTTTCGAAGTCCCACAGGCGAGCTGTTCCGTCGTCACTAGCGGTTAGTACGAGGTTTCCGTCTGATGAGAATTCAGCGCTGTTAATGTAGCCAGTATGTCCGTTGTCAAGGCGTCGGATAGCCTGGCCAGTTGACGAGTCCCAGATTTTTGCAGAATTGTCCCAGCTTCCCGTTACCAGATACCGTCCGTCGTGCGAAAGGGTTGCTGCGGCAACCGCCCCATGTGGGCTGAACCGAATTTGTTGGCGTCCAGTGGCGAGATCCCACAACCGTGCATCATTTCCACCAATCGTGACAATTCCCTCTCCATTAGGTGAAAAAGCAGCCGACCAAACCGAGCCACCAACCTGATTGAAATCGAGCAAACTTGTGGTGGTGTCTTGGGACTCTGGATTGCCAAACCTCCAGATTTGCAATTTTTTCTGCTTCGCCGAGGTCAACAGAGCTGCAGTGCCGACGGGGGCAATCCTGGCCGAGTTGAACCCAAACTCAGGCAGGGCGATTTGCCGAATTTCTTTGGCGTTGGGGACGGACCAGAGTCGAACGATTCCATCTTCACACGTCGTAATTGCAATTTGACCATCCCGGGAGATATCGAGCGACGTGACCCAATCGGGATGTCGCAACGTGGTTCCAGAAATGATTTGTCCTGTGGCGATATCCCATTGGGTGCAGGTCATATCACCGCTGGCGGTGATCAGACGAGTGTCGTTGGGCAAGAATTTAGTGGCGGTGATCGACCGTGTATGTGCATGGAGTTCCCGCAAGAAGTCGAACCGCCTGGCGTCTGTAGTGGGTTGCCAGACGCGGAGACCTCCCCGATCGTCACCAGTAACAAGATAATTGCCGTTGGAGGAAAAGACTGCTGAAGTAACCTCAGCGGTGTGGCCAGTAAGCGTCGCCAGAAGCGATCCGTTTGTGGTGTCCCAAACCTGGATTTCATTGCCGGCACTTCCGGTAACGATCTGAGATCCATCGGGAGAGATAGCAATGGTTCCCATGCGACCGGTGGGAGAAATAGGCAGCAGTTGGGTTCCGGTAATGACATCCCAAATCCGGACACTATTGTCACCACCGCCGGTGACTAATTTTCTGCCGTTATCAAAGAAGGCAATATTCGAAGCCAGGAATTGGTGTCCTTCGTTGAATTCTCGTATCTGTTTTCCAGTGGCAACATCCCACAGGCTTGCCGTGCGATCGCGACTGGCGGTCACAATGTTTGCGCCGTCTGGAGAAAATTGGGCAGAAAGAACTGCATCGGTGTGGCCTTTCAATACGCGACCACGAATGACACGTTTTTCCTGATAGCCTTCAATATTCCAAAGCCGCACAAACTCGTCATGCGCGCCCGACAGGACTTTCAGGCCATCAGGAGAGAACGCGCAGGATCTCACACTCCCACCGTGGCCCCGGAAGATCTTGACAAGATTGCCTGTTGCGACATTCCAAATTTGCAAGGTGTTGTCATGGCTACCGCTCACCAATAAGGTGCTATTGGTAGGTGAAAATGCCACGGAGCGGACAGGACCATTATGCCCGGAGAGTTCCAAGTGGGTTGGTTTAGGATCGGGAAGATTTTCGATTCGGCGTCCAATGTCAATTGGCTGAACCTCGTTGGGGTTCCAAACCAGCACCTTGTTGTCATAGCCTCCGGTAGCAACAAGTTGACCATCGTTGGAAAAGTCAGCTGTGTAGACAGGCCCTTCATGACCAGGGAACTCGGTGATTTTTTCGAATGGGCCAAAGGTGTTGTCCTGATTTATTGCCCGCTTCCAGATAATTGCTC